>NZ_AP025292.1:1608124-1929749 GCF_036492425.1 Persicobacter psychrovividus | reverse complement strand
TATATAACCTGTGGAGTGCCGTATTGGGGATGATCAGCGTTGGGTAGATGCGTGTGGTATCGGCTTTCAGCTTGATGATTTCTTCGGCAGTGAAAATGGCTTTTTCAAGGGTGTCTTCAGGCAAGCCGATCATCATCTGAAGGCCCAGCTCGAACCCTCGCTCTTTAATCATCCTGGCCGCAATATGTACATCTTCCACCGCATGCCCGCGGGCGGTACGCTTGAGCACCAGCGGATCCATGGATTGAGCGCCAAGTTCTATTGCCGTTACCCCATACTGTTTTAATCGGTCAAGAATTTCATGGTCGATGTAATCTGGACGGGTAGAGAGACGGATCCCTTTAACTTGTTGGCTTTGGAGGTAAGGCTGAACGGCCTGTAAATAGGCCTCCTGGTCTTCCGCAGGAATGCCCGTAAAGCTGCCTCCAAAAAAGGCGACCTCAATATCTGCTGTTGCTGGGTCCATGGTGGAGAGCATTTCTTCAATGATGTCAGGCACCTCCGACGGCTGGGGGACTTTCTCCTCCCCGCTGATCTGCACCTGATCGCAAAACACGCATTGGTGTGGGCAGGCAAGTTCAGGAATGAAGACAGGAATATTGTAGTGTTTCTTTTTCAAGGCAGTAAATTTTCCTCAAAAATAAAGCAAAGTTTGATAGTACTGAATCATTTGGGATAAAAAAAATCCCTGGCCACAGTGGTCAGGGATTTTTTTAAGCACGGAATCAATTAGCTCGGTTGTACATTTAAAATGTAATGGAGTGGGGCATCTGGGCCAATTGGCAAGCCGAATACCATCCAGATTACCAGCAGGATTGTCCAGACAAAGAGAAAGACTACCGTATAGGGAAGCATGGTGGAGATGATGGTTCCGATACCTGCATTCTTGTCATATTTTTGCATAAAGGCTACAATCAGCGCAAAGTAGGACATCATCGGTGAGATGATATTGGTTACTGAGTCACCAATACGGTAAACGACCTGTGTAAGCTCAGGAGAAAGACCCAAAATCATGAACATTGGAATAAATACGGGTGCCATTAGTGTCCATTTTGCCGAAGCAGATCCCATCACAAGGTTGATCAGTGCAGTAAGGAGAATGAAGCCAAGCATCAGGGGAATTTTTGCCAGAATGGAAGTTGCGCCTGCTTCACCAGCCACACCAATCACGGATTGTAAAACATCAGCGCCTTTTACTGCGACAATCATTCCGAGGTTGGTCCATTTGAAATAAGCCACAAATTGTGCGGCAAAGAATACAAGAACAATATAGATTCCCATTGTTTTCATGGATTCTCCCATGCCATTCATCACATCAGCATCACTCTTAATCGTTCCAGCGCCTATCCCAAACGCAATTCCACAGGTTGCGGCAATAAAGAATATAAAAGAAACAATCCCCTTCATTAAGGGAGAGCGCAAGATTTCGCCTCCTGCACCACGTAAAAATCCTGCTTCTGGAATAATACCGATCAGAATGATGGCCAGCCATGCCAAAGCTACAACGGTCGCATAGCGTAACCCCTTGCGTTCTTCAGTAGAAAGTGATTTTACTTCCTCGAGTTCCGCATCGCCCTGGTATTTTCCCAATCGGGGAATTACAATCTTCTCAGTAACAAACGTACCTGCCATGGCAATAAAGAAGGTAGAGGCAAACATGAAATAGTAGTTGGCCGCAGGATTGACAGTATAAGCAGGGTCCAGGATCTGGGCGGCTTCTTCCGAAAGGCCTGACAGGAGCGGATCAATGGTTCCGAGTAAAAGGTTGGCGCTGTAACCTCCAGAAACCCCTGCAAAGGCTGCCGCAAGTCCAGCCAGTGGGTGTTTCCCAAAAGCATGGAAAATAATCGCCGCAAGCGGAACAAGTAATACGTAGCCCACCTCTGAGGCCGTGTTAGAAACAATTCCTGCAAATACCACTACAAAAGTGATGATTTGCTTTGGTGATTTTACCACTAACAGGCGAATTAATGCGCCGATCAGCCCACTGCCTTCAGCAATACCAATGCCAAGCATGGCTACCAACACTACACCCAATGGGGCAAAGCTGGTGAAGTTTTTGACCAGGTTGGTGATCATCATGTGGAGGCCTTCCACAGAAATAAGGTTGAAAGGTTCGATGATCTCTTTGGTGGCGGGATTTTGTACCGATAAGCCCAATTGAGACATGATACCTGAGAGCGCAATCACAACCACTGCCAAGATAGCAAATAAGGTGGCTGGGTGGGGGAGCGCATTTCCTACGCGTTCAACGGTAGCTAAAAATTTATTGATAAGCCCTTTTTGAGCTTGCACCTGTTGTTCCTTCATGTATATAAAGATTGATATTGGATTAGAAAAAATAGCCTTTTCAATCGCAAATATACGTTTTTTTAACGGATAGCCCGTTTTTGATGGTTTTAAAAAACAGGTCGGTTGAATAATTCGAAACGATTTTGATACTTATGGAAATAAAAAAGCGGAAGCCTACTGACTCCCGCTTTAGAATATGAAGATTATTTTTGAGGCTTAGTAAGAACGATCTTCACTGCCTTCAATAAATAATTTAAAAGCTTTATTCACCACTCTGTTACCACCTTTGGTGGGGTAATTTCCAGTGAAATACCAGTCGCCCGTATGTTCAGGACAAGCTTTATGAAGGTTTTCAACAGTCTGGAAGATGACTTCCACCTCTGCCTCCATATGAGCAGGCGTAACGATTTTCGCAATTCTGTCTGAGATTTGTTCATCAGTGAATGGCTCGTAAATCGCCTTTACATAGTTCTCCTGTGTTAAGTCAGCTTCGTTTTCCTTGATTTTTTGATAAACCTCCTGAAGAATATGTGACTGTTTGGTCTCTTCAAGAAGCTCCAAAGTAGCTCTGAATGCAATAAACTCTTTCATTCTCGACATGTCAATACCATAACAGTCTGGGAAGCGAATTTGTGGTGCAGAAGAAACGATCACCACTTTCTTTGGGCTCAGTTTATTGACCAGGGTAAGAATGGATTTTTCCAGTGTTGTACCACGAACGATAGAATCGTCGATGATCACCAGGGTATCCTTTTCTTTTTGAACGACCTCATAGGTGGTGTCATAAACATGGGCCACCATTTGATCACGATGGGCATCATCAGCAATAAAAGTACGCGCTTTGGCATCTTTAATCACTAATTTCTCGATACGTGGTCGGAAGGACAAAACCTTCTTCATGGCTTCAACATCGTTGGAGTAGCGTTGAATTGCCGCCAGTCGCTCATTCACCAAATAGTTTTCCACCTCTTCAGTCATTCCCAGGAATGACACCTCAGCGGTATTTGGGATGAAGGAGAAAACGGTGTTTTCCAGGTCATTATCAATCGCTTTCAGTACCTGAGGGATCAATAATTTACCCAAATCTTTGCGTTCCTGATAGATGTTTGGATCTGAAGCACGAGAGAAGTAAATGCGCTCAAAAGAACAAGGTTTCTTCGGTAGGCTGTTGGTGAAAGGAACTACTTTATAATCCCCTTGCTTATCGATGATCAAAGCGTGTGCCGCAGGGATTTCTTTAATCTGGCTGTACTCAATATCAAAAGCTGTTTTGATGGCAGGCTTCTCAGAGGCCACAACAACAACTTCATCATCAGCATAATAATAAGCAGGACGGATTCCCGCAGGGTCACGTGCCACAAATGCGCCACCATAACCAGCCATACCCGCCATCGCATATCCACCATCAAAGTCCTTACAGGAATTGGCAAGCACTTCCTGAAGATTAATGTTTTCCTCAATGACCTTATTGATGGCAATATTGTCATAATCCTCCTTATGCTCATCGAAAAGGCGCTGCACTTCCATATCCAAAAAGTGACCGATTTTCTCCATGACAGTCACGGTATCGATCTTATCTTTAGGAGATTGCCCCAAACTGACCAATCGCTCAAAAAGCTCATCAACGTTGGTCATATTGAAATTACCCGCAACAACAAGGTTACGGCTCTTCCAGTTATTCTGACGAAGGAAAGGGTGGCAGTTTTCGATGCTGTTTTTACCGTGCGTTCCGTAGCGAAGGTGTCCAAGCCACATCTCTCCAGTAAAAGCGGTATTTTCTTTCATCCATTGAGCATTCATATACTCTTCTGGATTTGTCTTATTGGCCTTGTTGTACTTCTTCCCAATTTTTTCGAAAATATCCTGAATAGGTTTTTCGGCAATTGATCTGTAACGGCTAATGTAACGGCTACCAGCAGGCAGGTCCAGTTTGATATTCGCTACACCGACGCCATCTTGGCCCCGATTGTGTTGCTTTTCCATTAAAAGGTAAAGCTTACTCATCCCATAAGTGGGCGTGTTGTACTTGTCGTAATAATACTGTAACGGCTTGCGGAGACGGATCATTGCAATCCCGCATTCGTGTTTAATTGCGTCGCTCATCCTCGTGTTTGTGGCTACGGTATGGTTAGTACCGTTCATGTTAAACCATGCGCAAAAGTATCGTATTTTTCATGTTTTGACACTTTTTCGAGGATTTTTTTTTATTATTTCGATTCTCGTTCAAACTTAAAGATGTTTTGTCGATCTTTCGGCGAAATAGAATATTTGAGGATCAAAAAATAAGCAAGTGGCATGGGGATTTCAACAATCAACGTTAGATTGGGTAAAAAATATCGTTTGACAAATTTCGGGGAGAAGCTCGAATTTGTGGTGATGGAAATATTCAGTAACACTAATTTCCTGTGTAAAGACCTCAATACGATGGATCAATACCAGTTTGAGGAATTGGTGCAATATGGTAAGGGAGCAGATTACGAACTGGAGGAGATTTAGTCTTTTTTAGCCATGGTTCAGGCTGCTGAGCGGAAGTTTTTCGCGTGATGAACTAACACAAAGGAGGCTTGTGGTGTTATAATCGGCAAAGACCTCTGCTATGAAAAAGTTAAACTTACTCCTTCTGATAGGATTCTTTGGTGTTATCGGCCTTTTGGCTATAACGGCTGCTACTCACAAAAAAGACCATCATCCTTTGGCGGGTTCCTGGGAACTTTCCGAGTTTCGCTATGGAAAGGATGAAGCGCTGAATGAACTTCCTGAGCAACTCAAGTATGTTAAGCATATCACCGAGGAGCATTTTACCTGGGTGTCTTATTCGCCGACTGACGGCGGAGTGGTGGGCGCTGGTGGGGGTACCTATGAATTGAACAAAGATTATTATACCGAACACATCAAGTTTTTTCAACCCGCAGGTTCCAATTTAGTGGGTACATCAGTAAAATTTAAATATGAACTGAAAAAGAACCAGTGGAAAATCTGGGGCTATATTCACGAAATTCAAATTGATCCCAGCTCTGGGAAGTTCACCAAAGTGGACTCCACCTATCTGGAGGAAGTGTGGCACAGACTTCCTTGATGATCGTCGGCACGGCTACATTATGAGGTGATTTCTGCTGTTTTTCGCCTTTGTTGTCTATTATCGACATGGAAGGGTTTTGTTTTAGCAGTGAGAATGATATTTTTGAATTGTTAACAATTTTAACTTATGAAAAATATCTTAATGGTGCTGATGGCGGTGGTTTTTGGAACCCTGACGGCCCAGGCACAGGAAACGAACTGGAAGAAAATTTACGATCCATCTTTAAACGGGAAAGCTCAAATTGAGCAAGCGGTTGCGCTGGCAAAGAAAGAGGGCAAGAAAGTGATGGTTCAGGTTGGGGGTAATTGGTGCCCTTACTGCATTCGTCTGAACAAGTTTGTGATGACGGACCCTGAGTTGAAGCAAATGGTGGATGATAATTTCGTTTATGTTCACCTCAATTACAGTAAGGAGAACAAGAACCTTGAATTACTCGAAAGCTGGGGCAACCCGCAGAAGAACGGTTTTCCAGTTTTAGTATTCTTAAACAAGAAAGGAAAGGTAACACATGTTCAGCCTACGGGAGATTTGGAAAAAGACAAGTCTTATGACAAAGCCCAATTGGTGAAAGTTTACCAGGACAATAAATAATAAAAAAGCCGATCTGCTGAGATCGGCTTTTTCTTTATCTAATTTTTTTCTTAGGCTTTAAATCATCGGTCGATTGTGAGAAACACAAAATACCAGAAGAGAGCTTGTCGCCATGTGTTCCCGTCAGGTCAAAGTCTCTATTTTTCCCTTCATAATGAACCCTTGCCTTCAATACCATTTTTGATTTAAACAAGTCCACAAGTTCTTTGTCAATCTTGAAGGCCATCAAATAGGGGTTTACAGTTACAGGCCCCGCGTATTCGTACCTTTTGATTTTTCCAGCACGTGTTTTTATGGCGAAAAATGGCGATTGATATGGTCGGAGGGTCAGGTCATTCATGTTTTCCTTCAGTACAGAAACATACATGAACACTTCTTTTCCTTTGGTAGGGTAGGCGTAGGAAGCGAAGGTGAGTTTTACATTTCCCATAGAGGCTACCGAAATTTGGTCCGTCTGCACGATGTCAACATCCTCAAAATCATCGTAGCTGTTGTTACATTGGCTGTAGGCAGCATTTGTAAATAAAATGCAAAGGAGTGCCGCAACCAAGGTGGATATATTTTTCATGTTATTAAGATTGAAGTCGGGAAAAGCTGTAAGTTATAAAAAATAGTGTTAAAAGTAAATAAATGTGCCTTTTTGGATAGGAACGGCTATTTTTTGGGCAGAAAAAAACGCATCGGTAAGGATGCGTTTTTATTAGATTATTTTTCTCTGTTGATCACCATTTGGGCAAAGCCCGATAACCACTCTTTTTGCTGATCGCCAATGTCCATCTGCTTTAGAATAGCGAATGCCTGATCGAAATAGTCATTCATCTTTTGTTCTGTAAGTGCCTTGATGCCCAACTGATCATAAATTTGAGTTACCGCCTGTACCTTTTCTGTGGCATCGAAATCTGTTGCTTCAATCCATTGTTGTAAGGTTGCTTTTGTGCTGCCTGTTGCCAAAGCCACGGCATTAATCAGCAGGAAGGTTTTCTTGTTTTCAATGATGTCGCCACCAATCTGTTTGCCAAATTTTGCCTGATCACCATATACATCGAGCAGGTCGTCTTTTAGCTGAAAACCGATGCCCAAATCTACTGCAAATTGATACAAATCTTGCTGAGTTTTTTCAGGTGCTTTGGCGATCATCGCTCCAAGCTGAAGCGCCAAGCCCAAAAGTACGGCAGTCTTTTGTCGGATCATGTCGATGTATTCATCGGTGCTGACATCATTGCGCGTCTCAAAGTTCATGTCCTTTTGTTGGCCTTCACAAACCTCTGTGGCATTGTTGTTAAATGCACGGATCACCGAAGGGAGGAGCTCAGGGGCTACATCCAGGAGCAAGTCATAAACTTTAATCATCATCACATCGCCACTCAAAATAGCAATGTTGTCATTCCATTTGGTGTGCACCGTCGCCTGACCTCTTCGCAATGGCGCTTTGTCCATGATGTCGTCATGTACCAAAGTGAAATTGTGGAAGGTTTCCACGGCCATGGCAGGCTTTATCGCTGGGCGAATGTCTTCTTGAAAAAGGCGATATCCGAGCAGGGTAAGTACTGGGCGGAGTCTTTTTCCGCCGAGGCTCATGATATAACTGATGGGCTCATAAAGCTCTTTAGGCTCTTGGCCAAACTGTTGTTTTTTAATGGCTTGACTGATGGTCTCAATCAAGGGATTTAGAAAATTATTCATTTTTAGTCCTGTGAAAAAATAAGATCTATCGTTCTACGGTTTATGTCAGTATGTTTTACACGCACCTGTACACGATCTCCCAAGCTAAACATCCGTTTGTTGTTGCGACCAATCATGCGCAGATTTTTTTCATCATACTCATAAAAGTCATCTTTCATATCGACCATCCTGACCATGCCTTCGCATCGTGTTTCGGTGATTTCCACGAAAATGCCAAATTCAGTAACGCCAGTAATTACCCCTTCATATTGCTTGTCTGGGGCATTTTGCATGAATTCTACCTGCTTGTATTTGATCGAGGCACGTTCAGCTTCTGCAGCACGCTTTTCCCGTTCGGAGCTGTGTTCACAGGCCTTTTCGTATTCTACACGATCGGCAGATTTTCCCCCATCGAGGTAGTGCTGTAATAATCGGTGCACCATCATGTCAGGGTATCGACGGATAGGCGAGGTGAAATGGGTGTAGTGTTCAAATGCCAATCCAAAGTGGATCAATGGATCGGTGGTGTATATCGCTTTGGCCATTGATCTAATGGCTAATTGCTCTAAAACATTTTGCTCAGGCTTGCCCTGAATCTCGGCCATCAATTTATTGATTTCGTGCGAAATACCAGTTTCTCCCAATCGCAACTGATGCCCGAATCGTTTGGCGAAACTGCCAAAGCTTTCGAGTTTTTCGTTGTTAGGGTAGTCATGTGTTCGGTAAATGAAGGTCGGTGGGTGAGCATCGCCCTTGGCTTTTTTCTTGAAAACAAATTCAGCTACTTTTTTATTCGCCAAAAGCATGAATTCTTCAATCAGCTTGTGGGCATCTTTTCGCTCTCTTGGTACCACCATAAGCGGTTTGCCATGCTCATCAAGCTGAAATTTCACCTCAATGGTTTCAAAAGCAATTGCGCCACTTTTAAATCTTCGGTCTTTGATGATTTTAGCGAGTCGGTTGAGCTCAATGATTTCTTCCGAAAAATCACCTTCCTGCGATTCAATACGCTCCTGTGCTTCCTCATAGGTGAATCTGCGATCCGAGTGAATCACTGTTCTGCCGAACCACTGTTGTTGAATTTCAGCATTTTCATTCAATTCGAAAACGGCAGAGAAAGTCAGTTTTTCTTCATTCGGGCGTAAAGAACACAATTTGTTGGACAAGCGCTCAGGCAACATCGGGATGGTTCTGTCCACCAAATAAACCGATGTGGCGCGGTGGTAGGCTTCTTCTTCTACCTTGGTGTTTGGTCGCACATAGTGCGAAACATCGGCAATGTGAACGCCAATTTCAATATTGCCATTAGGTAATTTCTGAAAAGACAAGGCGTCATCAAAATCTTTGGCATCAACGGGGTCAATGGTAAAGGTGGTGATATTTCGGAAATCTCTTCTTTTGGCAATTTCCTCTTCAGTAATGGCCTCAGAAATCCCTTCAGATTCTTTCAGAACGTGTTTTGGGAAATCGAAAGGCAAGCCATATTCCGCCATGATCGAGTGGATTTCGGCTTCATTATCCCCAGAGTTTCCAAGCACGCGTGTTACCTTACCCATCGCATTTCGGGTTTCGGCATCTGCCCATTTGCGGACTTTTACAATCACTTTTTGCCCGTGCTTGGCATCCATAATATGCTCAAGAGGGACAAAAACATCTTTGTATATTTTTTTATTGTCAGGAACGACAAAAGCAAAACGGGGTAAGATTTCGATCTTCCCAACCCATTCGTCTTTGCCTCTTTCGACAATCTTTGTTACACGACCTTCGGCACGGTCGCCATGCTTATTAATGATGCTCACTTCAACTTTATCGCCATCAAGGGCATAGTTGAGGTTGTTGCCTGTTACTTTAATGTCATCTTCGCGGCCCTCAATAATGACGAAAGCCATACGTGGATTTACATGATCCACAATGCCGACCAATTTGTTTGGATCTTCTTTGCATTGGTAGCGCCCCTCTGCATTAATGGATACATCGCCGTCACGGGCTAAATCCTCTAAAAATAAGGCGGCTTTTTGTTTGCTGACACGATCTTTGAGTAATAATTTACGGCAAAGTTGTTTTACGGACCAGGCTTTGCCAGGGTCATTGTTCAGGAGTTGAACGATTTTTTCGTGTAGATTTTGTGTGGTTTGTTTTTCGCGAGTTCTTCGTTTTTTGATAAAACTCGTCTTTTTATTTTTTCTTCCCATATATAGTATATTGATTGGCAGGAATGCCAGAGCGGGTCTTTAAGCGTTGCAGGCGCAATGCCTGTGTGGTTTTGGGATTAATTTTTTTGAAGCAGGACTTCAGGGCTCGAATCCATTAATGTCTGCAAGTTACCATTATTCCACTGCCTATACAATTTCCTTAGGTTATTCTTCTATTAAAGCGATGTATTATGGCATGGTTTATTATAAGTCGATCTTTTTTGCAGATTTTATGTCTGGGATAGCCTCCAAAAGTGCCTGTGTGTATTGGTGTTTGGGTTTATCGAACAGGGTATCCACAAAATCCTGCTCTACGATCACCCCGCGGTTCATCACACAAACGCGGTCGGCCACGGCCTTGATCACCGAAAGGTCATGAGAAATAAACAGGAAGGAAATTTTAAGTTCATCTCGCAAATCAAGAATAAGATTTAAAATCTGAGCCTGCACAGAAACGTCGAGCGCAGAGACACATTCATCACAAATGATTAATTTCGGGTGGGTAATCAGCGCCCTCGCAATGGCGATTCTTTGGCGTTGACCACCACTGAAAGCGTGAGGGTAACGGTGCAGGGCATCTTCAGGCAATCCAACTTTCGTGATCCAGTGCTTCGCTGTCTGCAGGCGCTCGGCATGGGAGTGCCCGATGCCGAAAGTTTTCAGCGGTTCGGTCAGGCAATGTGCAATGGTATGTCGAGGGTTCAAAGACTGAAAAGGGTCCTGAAAAATCATGGAAATTTCTTGACGCAGGGATTTGACCTCTTTTTTGTCGAATGCAAGGATGTTCTGCCCATGAAAAGAAAGTTTGCCTTCAGCGCCAGTAAGCAAATGGTTGATTACCCGAGCGAGGGTGCTTTTTCCTGAGCCTGATTGCCCGACTAAACCCAGGATTTCACCTTCATAAATATTGAAGGTAACTTCCCGAAGGGCGGGGAACACTTTAGACTTGGACCACGGAAATCTTTTCTCACTTTTATAAGAATACGAAAGCCCCTCCACCTGCAAAATAGGCGTTCGGCGATGAAATGCCCGCCTTTTGTCGGTAAGGTCTGTTGCTGAAATCCGTTGATCTTCGATGGCCTCTTCCACGTTTTGATACCGTACCGCTTGATTATCAGTAGGGATAAAGTCAGCCAGGGTAGGCATGCGGTGTAATTTCACATCTAATCGAGGGCGGCAGGCGAGAAGCCCCTTGGTGTATGCCGATTGCGGGTCGGAAAAAAGGATGGCCGAAGGGTTGTGTTCCTGAACTTTGCCATGGTTCAAGACCAGTACCTGATCGGCCAGTTGCGAAACCACCCCGAGATCATGCGAGATAAAGAGCATGGCGGTTGCAAAATCGTGGTTCAGCTTTTGAAACAGCTGAATGATTTTCTGCTGAATGATGGTGTCAAGGGCGGTGGTGGGCTCGTCAGCAATTAATAAACGCGGCTCGTTGATCATTGCAATGGCCACCAGAATACGTTGCTTCTGCCCTCCAGAAATCTGATGAGGATAAGCGTTGTAGATACGATCAGGGCTGCTGAAAGGGATTTTCTTCAGTAGTTCAAGTACCGCGGTTTTAGCTGTCGATTTACTGATGTTTTTGTGCCTGAGCAGGGCTTCCTGAACTTGTTGTCCACAGGTTTTTAAAGGGTTCAGTGCGGTGAGGGGTTCCTGAAATACGATCGAAATTTCTTTGCCTCGGTATTTCAATAATTGCCGTTCCTGCATGGCCAGCAAATTGATTTTTTCGCCGTTACTCAAATAATACCATACGTTGCCTTCTATATGCGCGACTTCATGCCCGATCCATAATCCCAAAATGGCTGTAGCGGTAACCGACTTCCCCGATCCCGACTCCCCGACAATGCCGAGCACTTCGCCTTCATGCAAATTGAAGGACAGGTTATCGACCACAGTCAGTGGACCCTGTGGCCCATTTAACACAATGGTCAGGTGCTCAACGGAAAGGAGCAGTCTTTTGGTCAGGACAGCCGCGGGCTGTGTAATATTTGGGGTCGGTGCAATCAATTACGTAGGGTTGAGAAATTCCTATTTGGTGACAATTTTATTTAAAATGACAGGTTTATGGAAATATAATCTACAAAAATTTAAATTATTCCTCGGCATTCCCTTTCTGAACTTGTAAAATATCCTTCTTGTTAGGGGTTTTTCTTGATTAATGACTAATTTTGCAGACTGAATAAAATTGAGCCTTTTGCGCGTCATTAAAACATAGATAGATTCCACGATGAGTTTAGTTGAGGAAATTGAAAAAAGAAGAACCTTTGGTATTATTTCTCACCCCGATGCAGGTAAGACCACCCTTACCGAGAAGCTTTTGCTTTTCGGGGGTGCGATCCAAAAAGCTGGGGCGGTAAAGTCCAATAAAATTAAGGATCATGCCCGTTCTGACTGGATGGAAATTGAGAAGCAACGTGGTATTTCGGTAGCCACTTCCGTGATGGGATTTAACTACCGCAATAAGCGGATCAACCTTTTGGATACACCAGGTCACAAGGATTTTGCCGAAGATACTTACCGTACGCTTACCGCCGTGGATTCTGTAATCATGGTGATTGACTGTGTGAAAGGGGTGGAGGAACAAACCGAGCGATTGATGGAGGTTTGTCGTATGCGCCAGACGCCAGTGCTTTGTTTTATCAACAAAATGGACCGTGAAGGACGTGATCCTTTTGAGTTGTTGGAAGAGATTGAGGAGAAGTTGAACCTTCGTGTTCACCCACTTTCTTGGCCGATCAACATTGGTAAAAACTTCAAAGGGGTTTACTCTTTGTATGAAAAGAAATTGGTATTGTTCGAAGCGAGCCGTCAGAAGCTTTCCGCAGAGAAAATCGAGATCGAGGACATCAACAGCCCAGAATTGGAGCAGTATGTTGGTGAAAATGATGCCAACCAGTTGCGCGAAGATGTGGAGTTGATCAATGGTGTTTATGAAGACTTCGACAAGGAGGAATATTTGAAAGGAAACATTGCGCCCGTATTCTTCGGTTCAGCAGTGAATAATTTCGGTGTTCAGGAGTTGTTGGATTGTTTCGTGGACATCGCGCCAGCGCCAATCCCTCGTGAGACTGAGCTGAGATCTATTGCACCTAACGATCCTAAATTCTCAGGATTTATCTTTAAGATTCACGCCAATATGGATCCTAAGCACCGTAACCGTATCGCCTTTATGCGGGTGTGTTCGGGGCAATTCCAGCGTTCGAAGCCATTCTTGCATATCCGTCATGACAAAAAGATGAAGTTCTCCAACACTACCGCTTTTATGGCGCAGGACAAGGAGATCGTTGATGAGGCATGGCCAGGCGATATCATCGGTTTGTATGATACAGGTAACCTGAAGATCGGGGATACTTTGACCGAAGGAGAAAAAGGGAGCTATAAAGGTATCCCTTCCTTCTCACCAGAGATGTTCCGTGAGGTGGTGAATAAAGATGCCATGAAAACCAAGCAGTTGGAAAAAGGACTTTCTCAGTTGATGGAAGAAGGTTTGGCACAGTTATTTACCTTTGAAATGGGTAACCGTAAAGTGGTAGGTGTTGTTGGTCAGCTTCAGTTTGAGGTAATCCAGTTCCGTTTGTTGAATGAGTACGGCGCTTCTTGTGATTTCCGTCCGATGAACTTGTACAAAGCATGTTGGATTTCTTCGGAAGATGAAAAAGCTATGGATGAGTTCTATGCTTCAAAAGGTCGCCATATTGCCAAAGATAAAGATGGTAAGTTGGTGTTCATGGCCGAGTCGCGTGCTTGGTTGCAGATGGTTCAGGACAATTTCCCTAAGATCACTTTCCACTTTACTTCGGAATTTTAATATATCGTCCACAGATTACGCAGATTTTTTAGTTCAAGCATCTCGCTTGGACTAAAAAATTAATCAATGTTCGGTCCAAGCGGGACGCTTGAACCAGAGGCAGGTGAATGCTGTGGGTTGTTAATAATCAAGACAAAAGGTCTTATGTTATTGGAGGTTAAATCCCTCCCAAAATACTTTAGGTATGAATATGAATAAATTTCCATTCCGCATCGTGTATGAAGATAACCACTTGTTGGTCGTTGATAAAGATGCTGGAGTGTTGGTACAGGGTGATGCTACAGGGGATAAAACCTTGTTGGATTACGGAAAAGAGTACATCAAAGAAAAATACGATAAGCCTGGTGCTGTATTTTTGCATGCCGTTCACCGTTTGGACCGTCCAGTGTCTGGTTTGGTGATTATGGCACGTACTTCTAAAGCATTAGAACGTATGACACGGGCTTTCCGTGAAAAGAAAGTTTATAAAACCTATTGGGCGGTGGTAAAAAAGCGTCCGCCAAAATGGGAGGATAAATTGGTGCACTACCTTCAAAAAGATGGCAAACGGAATGTAACTACTGCATTCGATAAGCCAACAGAAGGCGCACAACGCTCGGAGTTAATGTATAAATCGCTGGGCAAAATGAACGACCACTTTTTGTTGCAGGTAAACCCGCTCACGGGCCGTCCGCATCAAATTCGTGTGCAGTTGTCTTCGATGGGTTGCCCAATTCGTGGAGATTTACGCTATGGTTTCTCCAAGCCAAACCCTGATAAATCGATCAATCTGCATGCCTTGTACCTGAATTTTACGCACCCTGTAACAAAGGAAAAAATGTTCCTGAGAGCAGGTGTCCCTCAGAATGATTTCTGGGAGCAGTGGCTGCAACTTGAGGATCGTAAACTCAAGGATAAACACATGGAAAATTATCACGGTTAATCAATAATGATTGCTTCCGTTTAGTGCTAAGACACAAAAATCAGTCTGTTTTTTGTCCACAGATCATTTCGTTCAAGCATCCCGCTTGGACGAAATGATTGAAAGACTTTGACCCAAGCGATACGCTTGAACCAAAGTTACCTATGTAATTTGTGGATAAAAATAAAGCTGTATGGTTTAGCATTAGGTCGGAAGCATTGTTGTTTTAAGGGAATACCCAAATGAAAAAAGAATTCAATTTAAATCTCGCTCCTGAAGTAGCCTATGATGAGGCAATCTTCAATAGTTTTGTTAAGAAAAAAGCTGGAGTGAGTGACCGTGATGATGTGCATGTTCGCATGACGCGCCGTTCGATCGATGCGAGAAAGAAAAAGGTGCGTGTGAATGTTGCCGTGGAGGTGTTCATCGATGAGCAACCTTCCAATGCCATTACCTACCGCCGCGATTATCCGAATGTAAGCAATGCCGAAAAAGTGATTATTGTAGGCGCTGGACCTGCGGGCTTGTTTGCAGCACTTCGATTCCTGGAGCTGGGGGTGAAGCCCGTTATTTTGGAACGTGGTAAAGATGTTCAGGCGCGTCGCCGAGATTTGGCAGCGATCAACAAAGATCATATCGTGAACCCTGACTCCAACTACTGTTTTGGTGAAGGCGGTGCAGGAACTTATTCAGATGGGAAGCTATATACCCGTTCAAAAAAGCGTGGTGATTTCCGCAGAATTTTGGAGATTCTGGTAGCGCATGGTGGTCGTGAAGAACTGCTGGTGGATGCCCATCCGCATATCGGCACCAATAAACTGCCTAAGCTGATTGCCGAAATTCGTCAGAGTATCTTGGATGCTGGTGGGGAGATTCATTTCGATACCCGTGTAACGGATGTGAAGATTAAGTCAGGGCACGCCAATGGCGTAGAGACTCAAAATGGAGTGCTTTTTGAAGGCAAGGCGGTGATGCTGGCCACAGGGCACTCTGCCCGAGATATTTTCGAATTGCTGAATAGAAAGCAAATTCTCATTGAAAATAAGCCTTTTGCATTGGGGGTGCGTATCGAGCATGCGCAGTCTTTGATTGATGATATTCAATACAAGTGTGGAACTGATCGGGGAATCCTTCCTGCGGCAGCTTATTCATTGGTTTCTCAGGCGGCTTTCAAAGGCGAGAAAAAAGGTGTTTTCTCTTTTTGTATGTGTCCAGGTGGTTTTATTGTGCCTGCAGCCACCGCACCAGGTGAGATTGTAGTCAATGGGATGTCACCTTCACGTCGTGATAGCCGATTTGCGAACTCCGGGATGGTCGTGGCTATTGGCGAGGACGATTACGGTCACCTGATTCCTGAATACGGGGCTTTGGCCGCCATGGAATATCAGCGACAAGTGGAACAAGCGGCATTTTTGGCAGGAGGAGGAACACAAGCTGCCCCTGCACAAAGAATGATGGATTTTGTGAAAGGTCGCGTATCGACCAATCTTTTGGAAACTTCCTATCAGCCAGGTTTGCAATCTGTGGACATGAAAAATGTATTGCCAGATCCCGTAGCACACCGATTGCGCCACGGCTTCAAGATTTTTGGCAAAACCATGAAAGGTTACCTGACCAATGATGCTCAAATATTAGGGGTAGAGTCGAGAACTTCTTCACCTGTTCGTATTCCACGTGACAAAGAAACGTTGGAGCACCCACAAATAACAGGTCTTTTTCCATGTGGTGAAGGGGCAGGTTACGCAGGAGGGATCGCTTCGGCTGCTATTGATGGTGAACGAATTGCTGAGCGAATTGCAGCGATGTATATAAAATAATAATCTCACATTCATGTGAATTTATAAGCCGCGGGAAACCCTGCGGCTTTTTTTATCGCTAAAAATGGGTATTCTTCAATTTTAGCCCCTTTTAATAAAAACAAAATTTATGAATTAAGTATAATAAAGCAGTAGCCATTTCATACTTATGACCGATTTTGTTCCTCAACTTTTAAGCCGTTTAAAGCTCACCAAAGATGTCCCCCTGCGGGATAGGTTTGTGGTTGTTACCAGCCTTTCGGGTGGGTTATGTATCCTTTATGTATTGTTTATTCAGCCTTCGGCCTTTACTGAAGGCTTTCACCTTTTTTTATATGTTGCCTTATTAATCCAGACCTCTGCTTATTTAAGTATCGTTATTTTCAATCGCAGTAAATTGGGGGTTTACCTTTTAGCGCTCAATTGTGCGTTGTATGCTTTTTCAGAATGGTACTTTATGGGAGGAGTCAAGGGGTCGCTGTTTTTGGCGATTTATGGAATAAACATTCTGATGTTTAATTTACTGGACAGCCGTGAGCAAATATACTTTTTTATTTTCTCGACCCTGTTTGTTGGCGTATTGCTCTGGCTTGAAAAAAATGCAGTTTTTACGATTGCCCCTGTTGATGTAAGTTTGAATACTCGGATTATTCAGACGGTAAGTATTGTATTTGTCAGTAGTATGGGGATTATTCTTTTTCGCTCCAAAGATCATGATCGATTACTGGACCTTAGAAAGTTGGAGGAGCAACAATCGCAACTCATAAAATCCACTGAGCGGGAGGTATTTCTGGCAACGGTGCGAAATCGTTTCACCATCACTTATTTAACGGAGTCTGTCTTTAAAATTTTTCCTGAAGTGGAGCTCCATGAGATTTCCCCTTATGTCGTTGACCTGATTACCGAAGATGGGCATCACCCTTCAGTTTCAAAGGTCGAACTCCACGGCTACACAAAGTTCTTGAAAATCAGTCAGCAGACGGTTTATGAGGGGAAAGAAAGGGTTGATCACCTGATTGTGAAGGATGTTACGGAGCATTACACTTTTGAAGATCAGCTTAAAGAGGCCATCCGAAAAGAACAGGTACTGAAAAAGAATAAAAATGAGTTCGTAACGATGGTCTCTCATCAGTTCCGAACCCCACTCACCACCATCAAAAGTGCCAACGAGCTGCTTTCTTATGCGCTTCAGGAGGAGGAACCAACGCTCTATGAGGAAAAAATCACCCCTAAAATTCAGCAGGTAACCGATTCAGTGAACACCCTGACCAAAATGATTGAGCAGTTATTGGATTTCGGTAAAATTGAAAGCGATGTCGTTTCTTTACACTATACTGAAATTGATATGGCTACTTTCATTCAATCCTTTATTAAAGAGCAGGAAATTGTACTGAACAGGGCCATTCAGTTTGAGATTCTCGGTTACCCAAAACATGTGGAGGTGGATAAGCAAATGATTTCGACCATTCTCTCTAATTTATGTTCCAACGCCTGTAAGTATTCTGAGCCCACACAGCCCGTATTTGTGGGACTTGAATATGGGAAAAATGATTTTGTGATTGAAGTTCAGGATTTTGGGAAAGGCATCGATTCTGAAATACTCCCCAACCTGTTTCAATATTTGCCCTCGACTGAAATGCATCAGGGGATGGGTATTGGGTTATTCATTGTGCGGCAGTTTGTGGAGATGCACGGCGGAAATATCACGGTGCGCTCCGAAAGGGCAAGGGGGACAACATTTTCCATTAATCTACCTAATAAAAAGCCTTAGTGGGTTTAATTCATCATTTGATCTTGTTTTTCGATGCGTATCAAATCTATCTTACATAAAATCTTTGGAACCGGTCAGGATTATCCTTTTGAGGGACGAGTGCTCAATATTATCAATTTACTGGGGGCATTGGCTTCTATTATTAATGTGTTGAATTTCTCCAAGCTGGGGCTGCCTATCGCTTTTTTCTATGGCTTTTTGTATGTCTCTATTGAGGCCAGTTGTGCGTTATTGGTTTATCGCTATTTTAAAAATTACAAGGCCGCTTTATGGATGAGCTTTACGGGGGAGTCTGTTATTTTATTTTTGGAATGGCGGTATTTAGGCGGACTGATGGGGACCTTTCCCTTTTTGCTGATCGCTTTTCATATCATTAATTATAACCTGATAAAGCCCAGGTATCACTGGTGGTATTTCAGCATCAGTACCTTGGTACTATTTGTTTTTATCACCGTTAATTCGGTTATGCCTGAAATTGTTCAAACCATTGATATTGCCATCAATGTGCGTGCATTACAATATTTTGGGCTGAGCATGATCTCCAATATTACACTGATGTTTTTTCGGGTGCAGGATCAGAAACGGGAGCATTTGCATCGGCGAAATGTAGAACATCAGGGTAATTTTCTGAATGCGATTGAGAAGGATTACTTTTTGGCAAGGGTGAAAAACGGAAAAGAGATCAGTTATATCAGTGATGCTGTAAATAATATTTTCCCTCAAATGTCGAATGAAGATGTCAAGGATATTGTACTGCAATTGGTTCGTCCCTCATTTGAGGTGGGCACGAATCACCAGTTCGACAAGTCTATTGAAGTGGATGGTATTGGTTATTTCTTGCGGGTAAATCAGCGCCTGACCCTTGAAGGGACGACCGTTATTCAGCATTTGGTTATTCAGGACCTGACCCTGCAAAAGCAACAACAGCAAAAGCTGACGGCAAGACTTGATCAGCAGGTGGCTTTGAATAAAGTGAAGAATGAGTTTATCTCGACGGTTTCGCATCAGTTCAGAACTCCACTGACCACCATTCAGACCGCTAATGAAATCATGAAAATGTATGTGGAAGATACAGGACTGCAAGGTATGGGCCTGATACAGTCGAAGTTCAATCAGATTTTTGAGTCCATTGAAAGCCTTAAAAGCATGCTGAAGCATTTGCTGGTTTTCGGGCAATTGGAAAAAGAGAAAATAGAAATCAATTTTGAGTCGCTGGATTTAGTAACCTTCATTGATGAAAAACTGGAACAGCAACGGGAAATTACCCAACGGAACATTACTTTTGAAGTGCTTGGGAGGCCGTCTAAGGCCTATGTAGACTTACATGCTTTTGAACACATTATCATGAATTTAGTCTCCAATGCGATCAAATATTCCCCAGAAGATACAGCGGTAAAAGTGGTGCTTGTTTTTAAAAGGGAGGTGTATTTGCTTCGTGTTCAGGATTTTGGGATTGGTGTCTCCGAGTCGGAAATTGAGCACCTTTTTGTGCCTTTTTATCGAGCGAAAAACACGGAAAATCATAAAGGAACAGGTATTGGTTTGGCATTTGTTAAGCGGTTCGTAGATCTCCATGCTGGAATGGTAACCGTTGAAAGTGTGGAAGGGCAAGGGGCGACTTTCATCATCGAAATGCCTTATGAGACTGCGGATAATAAAATTGAACAAACCCTGATGATCAATGAATAGTCAGACGACCAAGCTTCACACCATCCGTATTCACGCCACTGAGCTCAAGCCGATGCATGACTTTTACTCGAGTTTGGGTTTTCAATGTTCATTAGAAACAAATGCTCTGAACCTGTCAGCAGGCTTTACAAACTTGTCGTTTCAAAAGCATCCAAAATCAGCGATTTATCATTTTGCCTTTTTAATTCCTTTGGGGCGTGTTTCAGCGGCAATGGATTTTCTGAAAACGAAAGGCATACCTGTGTTGGGGATTGGTCAAACGGAAATTGTGGAGTTTACCGATGGAAGGGCGGTATACTTCAATGATCCCAACAATAATATTGTGGAATTTATAGAGCGGCCGATTCTGAAGACCACCAAAACGTCAGATTTTAGTATTGATGAGGTGCATTGCATTAATGAGATCGGTTGCCCGACGGCAAGCCCTATGGAGACGGCGGCACTTTTTAAAAGCAGTGGAGGCATTAAGCCGATGCCCGAAGCCTTTATGACGGAAAATTTTTGCTGGCTTGGGGATATGCTTGGGGCATTTATTGTCTCTAAAATAGGTAGAAACTGGTTGCCAACGGAACAAAAAGCGACCGGTAATGCGGGCATGGTCACCTATTCTTCAGAAGGGGAAATGTACGAGTGCATGCTTGGGGGAGGTGAGCCAGTTATAAAAAAAGCCTCTTCCTGATGTCAGTAAGAGGCTATTGGTTTTATTGTAGTTGTATTTTTTTTATGGAAAGCATTGCCGGGGTGTTGATGTATGTTTTGCCATCATAAACAGCGGTGTCTGAGCAGGCAAATGAAATGTCTATTTGATTGACACTCCCCAATGCAGAAAGATCAACATTCGTCCATTTTTGGATGGCATAAGGTCGGCTACTCCTGAAATCTGCCAAATAGAACTCTTGACTTCCAGTCGTTTCCCCTTGTTCATTCTTACCCGTAAAAATCACTTTCAGCCAATCGCCCTTGGTGAATTGCTTGCCTGCTGATGGATCAGGATTCCCATTCAAAATGCTGAGGTAGGTTTGTCCTGTATTCGAAATGGTAATGGAGGTAGGCTTAACAGGATGGCTAAATGAAATGCTCTTTTTTAGTTCCGTGGAGTTTTTGTAAATCAGATAATTGCCCTTATTGCTTGAAACACTAAGTAACTCATATAGCGAATTGAAAGTCGGATTGATCGTAGCAGGGTCGAATTCTTTAGTGGTTTTATTCGAGTAGGCAAAACCATCATATTGTGCCGTCAGGTTACCGAAGAGTTTTTGCGTGATGAAATAATTATCGAAAGAGGCAATGCCCGACTCAAAAGTGGTGTGGTCGGTTTTCCTTCCGTACTGAATGTTTTCTTTGAGATGATCCTGTCCATACCAAGCGGATTCCGCCTTGGGTAAAAAAAGGTGATTGAATTCGATGGTCTTTGGAGGATTTGTCTGACTGTCGCAGCTTGTGATCAACAAGAGGACTGACAGTAAAGACAGATATTTTTTTAACATAACGGACTGTAAGTTAATAAGTAAGAGTGTGGTAAGGTCGAATATTAAGTACTGCCAAGATAAGAAAAGGAATCAAAAAAGCCTCTTCCCAAGAATAGAAAGAGGCTTTTCGATATAGGTTTGATGAAAATTATTGATAAGCAATTTCTTTGATGGCTAAGTATTTTGGTGTGTTAAGTCCATTATCACCTTGATCAGATCCGTCAAATGTTATTTTTAGTTCCTTGATAGCTCCTAATCCTGAAAGATCAACATTCGTCCAGTTGGAAACAACATCGGTTTTTCCATCACGGTAATCTGCTAAATAGAAATCCTGTGCCCCTGTTTCTTTGCCTTCAGCATCCAAACCTGTAAAGGTAACTTTGAACCAATCTCCATCTTCGAATTTTTTAGCAAAACCATCCCCATTCATAATGCTTAAATAGGTGACTCCTAAATTATTAACTGATATTGATTTGATTTCGGTTGACTGATTGAATTCGATATTGTTTAAACCTGAAAAACCTGGATTGTAAACTAAGTACTGCCCAGCATTGCTTCCAACGGCAACAAATTGGTAAGAGAAGAAGGTGCCTTTGTCTTTTTCTTCTGGGTCAAAAGAAGTATCGGCTGTTTGGTTGGAATAAGCATAACTTCCCCAATAACCATAAGCTGGCGTTTTGTGGAAGTAGTTGTTAACAGTGGCGATGTCGGCAGTCAATTCTGAATGGTAGGTGGTAAGGTCATCGTCTCCTGTAGCTTCACCAGATTCGTCCTGACCGTACCAAGCGGATTCAGCCTGATCAAGCTCAAGATGGTCAAAAGTAATTTTTTTATCTGGGGTAACATCACTACTGTTACAGGCAGACAGGGCAACAACTGCTGCCATAAGCATAAAATTAAATGCTTTTTTCAACATAACTAAATAGATATAACGGGAAGGGTTGACCATAAAATTTCTGGCCATAGAACACTTTAACTCCCGAAAGTGTGAAAAATTGATTAAATGAATGAAGGCAGGTTTTCTGGCTTAGTCAGCAATTGATCACCTTCCCGACGGGTTGTCAGTGGTATATAGATCAACCGTAAAAATTGACATTACAGCAGCGGGTACTGCGCAGGATTCACACCTGCTTCCCTTTTTTGCAAAAGCACCTTTATTCAGCCGCAAAGCAAGCGAATAATCTCTATATCTAAAAGATTTTAATGAAAAATTATACCGACTGCGAATTGATTTTAACCTTTGTCTGTTCAATTGTTTTTTTACTGTTGCCAATAAAAATTTCGCCATCATAAAGGGTTACAGGCCTTTTCAGAAAGGTGTAATCCTCAAGGATAAGGTTTTTATAATCTTCTTCGGTCAGGTTTTGATCTTTCAGGCCGCGGGCAGCATAATTTCGGGCACGGCGACTGAAAAGGGATTCATAATTACCTGCGAGTGCCTGCATTTCTTCGAGTTGCTTTTCGGTGATTTGCTCCGTTTTGATGTCCTGAAGCTCAACGGTTTGGTCCAACTGTAATTCGGAAAGAATTTTTTTGCAAGTACTGCAGGTGGCCAAGTGATAAATTTTTCTTGTCATGATTGCTAGTGTTTATTGAAGTGGCAAGTTGGGATTTTTTTTACTTTTGTAAAATCATAGTGAAAAATTATTGGGATGAGAAATGAACTGATCACCATCATAGGGCCGACGGCTTCAGGAAAAACAGCACATGCTGTGGCACTTGCTCAGGCATTAAATGGCGAAATTATTAGCGGCGATTCACGTCAGATTTATCGGAAGATGGATATTGGGACAGGGAAAGACCTGGCAGAATATGGTGATGTCGCCCACCATTTGATTGATATCCGTGATGCAGGCTATCGTTATAACCTGAGTGAATTTCAAAAGGATTTTCATGCGGCATTTCAGCAAATTATTTCACGGGCTAAATTACCGATCCTCTGTGGCGGCACAGGGCTTTATATACAGACTATTTTGGAGGGGAATGAAAATACCATTGTGTCCGTGGATGCGCAATGGCGGCAGCAAAGTGAGGCCCTGACCGACGAAGCCCTGACCGACTTGCTGAAGGGGGTGGGGGCGCCAGCGTATTTTTCAGACTGGGGGCACCGCAAGCGTACCATTAGAGCAATTGAGATTGCACGCTTTTTTCAGCAACATAATGCGCAAGAATTACCAACATGGGTAAAACCATTACCCCTCGAAAAGCAGCTGTTAGTCGGTATTGATATTCACCGTGACCTTAGAAGAAAGAAAATAACATTACGCCTTCAGAAAAGGTTAGAAGAGGGAATGATCGAAGAGGTGCAAAGCTTATTGGAGCAAGTGCCTGCTGAGGATTTGATTTACTATGGTTTGGAGTATAAATTGATTACTGAACACCTTTTGGGGGATTTGTCCTACGAGGAGATGTTTATGTCCTTAGAAGCCCAAATTCACCGTTTTTCAAAACGTCAGATGACGTTTTTCCGTAGAATGGAGAAGCGGGGGCATAAGATTTTGTGGCTAAGTGCAGAAAACGGTCTTCAAGAAAATATTCAAAACATTATTTCTCATTGGAATAAAAATAATTGATTGTCTTATTTTATGTCAAAATTGGAACGATTATTGATTATTCCTTATTGTAACTAAAGATACTTATATGATCAGTATAACCATCTTTGCTTTACTTTCTGTTGCTTCAGTAGCAATTTATAGAAAAGAGCAAATTAAAAAGACCAAAAAGGCACAGTTAGTTCCTGTTAGAGCGAAGAATAACCGTCGCCCTTTCTGATTTTAGATTAAAATTGTTTTATAATATCAAACGCAGTTCAATTTGGACTGCGTTTTTTTTAGTTTTGTATTTACCGTTGAGTAAAATGCAACTGCAAACCTCAGCCTGGAACTGAATACAAATTTTTGGAATTGAACATACTCAAGCTATTATGAGCAAAAATATTTTGACCGTTTTTATGTTGATCTTTTTCGTGGGGGCAAGTCATCGGACTTGGGCACAAACGGATATCGATGTTTTACATTATCGTTTTGACATTTTGGTCAATAGTATCAATGATAGCATTCAAGGAACGGCGCAGGTACATTTTCTGGCACGTGAAAATAAAAGTAACTTCACCCTTGACCTTGTGGGGCAATCTGAAGACGGTGGAATGCTCGTTGATCAGGTGAGTGCAGGCGGTCGGCAGGTAGACTTCAGTCAGGATCTTGATCAGTTGATGATCGAAAGTGCAATATCGAAAGGCGATACCGCTACGGTGACCATTAAATATGCAGGTGTTCCCAAAGACGGGTTGATTATCAGCCAAAATAGACATGGCCATAAGACCTTTTTTGGAGATAACTGGCCTGTTAGGGCGAAGAACTATCTGCCAGTAATGGATCGGCCTGATGATAAGGCCTCGGTAGATTGGTATATTACCGCCCCAGAATATATGTCGGTTGTTGCCAATGGAAAGTTGGTGTCCTCACAGTGGCATGGGGGAATGTACAAAGACTGGCATTATCGTGAAGCCACGCCTATCCCGACGAAGGTGATGGTTTTTGGTGCCGCTAAATTGGCTTCCTGGGAGATTGATGGGCAGGGGATTCCGATGAAAGGATTTGCTTATGCTGAGGATTCTGCGAAAATGCATGGGGCGCTGAGAGTCACCAATAAAGTCATGGATTTTTTCAGTGAATACATCGGACCATATCCTTTCGAGGCATTGTGGCAGGTGCAGTCTACCACTCGCTACGGAGGAATGGAGAATGCGGGAAACATCTTTTATGATGAAAATGCGGTGGACGATCCTAAAAAAATGGAAACGTTGGTCGCTCATGAGATCGCTCATCAGTGGTTTGGAAATACCGTTACGGAAGCAAGCTGGAATGATTTGTGGTTGTCGGAGGGTTTTGCTACTTACTTTACAGCCATGTACTTGGAGCATGAGTACGGTACTGCTGCGCTGAATGAATATATGGGGCAGGCAAGGGAGCGCTTGTTGGCCTTTAAGGCTAAGTTTCCGTCGAAGGTGGTTCGTCCTGGAGGGAATCCTGATCCCTCAAAACTATTGAATGCTTATTCATATCAGAAGGGAGCGTGGGTTTTGCATATGCTTCGTCAGGAGATTGGTGATGCCGCCTTTCATGCAGGAATACAAAAATATTACAATACCTACAAAGGGAAAAATGCTTCAACTGCTGATTTTGAGCGAGTAATGCAGTCAACGACCAAGCGTAATTTGAAAGGATTTTTTCAGCATTGGCTGGAAACGCCTTTATTGCCCCGACTGAGTTATACCGTTGCTTATGATAAAGAACATAAGGAAACGATCGTTACAGTGAAGCAGCATCAGGATAAGCTGGTGAAGATCAAAATCGAATTTATGGCGATCACTTTTGAAGGGGATAAAATTTATTTTTCCCGTGATTTAGATCAGCTGGAACAGACATTCCGCTTGCAAACAGGAGAGCAGGTGAATGCGATAAAGCTCGATCCTAATGATCAGATCCTGTTTTTGGTAGGCGATAATTAAGAACGAGGAGCATTCTTATGTAGGAAGGGGTATAGGAAGTTGGAGCGTAGCGCATGGAAATTAACCCACAAAAAAGGGCGACAATATAAAAATTGTCGCCCTTTTTTTTACGCAAAGCATATTTAGTTGATTTCTTCTTTTGGCGTTGGTGGCTGGAGTGAATAAATGATTGATCTCGAAATAAGGTCCCAATCGACCATCATGGCAGAATCCAAAACGAGCTGCGGTTCTATATCATCAGCTTCTGTGGTTACGCGATGCGCCATTTTTGAGATCCATTCTCTAATTTGTGCACTTAAAGCATCCTGATCATTATTTACTGCGGCGGCTTTGCTTTGCCATGTTTTGATGCTTTGGTCATCATGACAAACTAATTTCCAAACGAGTGCTGTTTCCTTATTCATCATAGTTCCAGTAGTTTAATCCCTATATATACTATCATGAACGTGTTTTGCGGCGCTTCGTTTTAAATCTTGATCACATTCAGGTCATTTCACCTGATTATAATGATTTTGCAATATTGCCACCTCCTCGGGTAAGGTTTCTTCAAATAAAAGATGTTCTAATTGTGCAATCGGGACCATGCCCGTCACATTTGTTTTCCATAGGTGGGAAGCTTTTTCAAGATGAAGCAGCGAATATTCTCCGCGGTTTACGGTGTAGCCTTGCTCCTCAAGTTCTTCAATAAGTGCTGCCCGCCTGACACCCGCTATGCAACCTGTGTTCAGGGAGGGCGTGAAAAACTCATTCCCCTTTTTCCAGAATAAATTTGCGCTTCCGGCTTCGGAAAGGTGGCCTCTGCGATCGCAAAGAATAATCTCTTCCCATTCGTTTTCCCGTTTTTCAATGCCAGCCATCACGTAGCTGAGCGCATTCATTGTTTTGCAGGAAGAGAAAGGGGAGGGACTCAAAAATAAACTTTTACAAATGCCGACATTTTTCAGTGCCTGAGGCTTGGCTGGGTGATATTCTCGGCTGGTGATCAGGTAATGAAAATCCGTGCCTGTGGGGGTGTAGAGCCCACCCTGTTGTCGCCAAACGAAAATTTTTATCCTCGAATCCGACATTCTGTTGATTTTTGCCAATTCCAGGATTTTTTCTTCCCACTCAATGGGTTCTTTTGTGGAGGAATTTGCTAATTTCAAGGCATGAAGGCCCTTTTTTAGTCTTTGAAGGTGATATGGTAAGTATTGGATTTTGGCATCTTTAAGGATGATTGTTTCAAAGATCCCATCAGCGTACTGAAAGCCACGATCGTTGGATGATATTTTTACCGCAGTGGCATCGAGAATATGACCATCAAAATTTACCTTCATAATTGAAAAATGACCGATTAAATAATATTTGTTTATCAGTAGCGAATTTAATAATATTTTCAATATAAGTTATGGCAGAGAGAAGCAGCGTTTTCGATATGATTGGTCCAGTGATGATCGGCCCATCGAGCAGTCACACTGCGGGTGTTGTTAGGATTGCCCGTGCGGCCATCAGAATTTTGGGTGCTCAGCCTGAACATGCTGAGATTACTTTTTATAATTCATTTGCCCGAACCTATGAGGGGCACGGTTCTGACCGCGCAATATTGGCAGGTTTGCTGGATTTTCATACGGATGACAAGCGTATCAAGACCGCCTTTGAGCATGCCGAGGAAGCGGGAATGGCCTATGAGTTTAAGTCCGTGGGAAATGCTTCGACCATGCACCCAAACACCATTAAGTTGCGCCTGAAGGCTCAGGATAATGTAGTGGAAGTGATCGGTGAAAGTCGCGGTGGCGGTGTGATCCGTATTGCGGAAGTGAATGGCTTCTCAGCGAATTTCTCAGCCAACTTGCATACTTTGATTATCCTTGCGGATGATCGTCCGGGATCGATTGCCTTTATCTCAAATATTTTATCTCATGATAATTGCAATATTGCCAACATGACGGTATCGCGCAGAGGGAAGTCGGATTTGGCCTGCCAGGTGATTGAGATGGATTCCCCGCTGCGCCCTTTAACAACGCAATATATCGATAGCCTAAGCTGGGTAAAGCACATTTTGTATGTGCCGATTATTGAATAACAACACGGAACAATTTTAACCTAATTATATGAACTGGAAACATCTGCCTATCTTTTTTTTGCTCAGCCTGCCCTGCATGACTGTTCAAGCGCAGCAACCTGCCGACGGTGGCTGGGATCTTTTGGCGTGTATTGAATACGCCAAGAGCAATAGCCTTGTGGTCAGTCAGCAAAAACTGAACAAGCAAGAGTCAGAAATTAACCTGAAGCAGGCACGGGCGAGTCGCTTTCCGACCATTTCAGGGGGGGGGCGTTATGGTAATTCCTGGGGGCGCTCCATTGACCGAACCACGAACCTTTTTGTGAATCAGCGGATTCAGACCAATGGGGTTTTTGCCAACGCCAATATGCCAATTTTTGCAGGCATGCAGGTTAATAATAACATCAATCAGGCAAATACAGAAACCAATATTGCAGAGAAAGACCTTGAAAAGTCACTCAATGATGTCATGCTTCAGGTAACACAAAGTTACATGAATGTGATTTTCAATAAAGAGCTGTTGGCCAATGCCAAGGATAAAGTGGCCACCACTGAAAAGCAGGTAGATCAGCTCGAAAAGCAATACAATGCTGGTGCGGTGGCAAAAACGGAACTGCTACAGATGCAATCCACTTTGGCGTCCAATGAGGCGGAACAAATTCAGCAGGAAAACAACCTGCGTTTTGCTTTGCTTCAGTTGCAGCAGAATATGCAAAAACCTGTCTCCACAGATTTCGATATTGTTGTGCCAGACATCAATCCTGACAAATACCCGTGGATTAATCAAACGGTGGAGCAAGTATATGCTATGGCATTGCAGACGCAGCCAGAAATTCAGGCGGCTGAAGAGCGCGAAACCAGTGCTTTATATGCCATGAGAATGGCCAAAGGGGCATTATTACCGAGTTTATCACTTTCAGCAAGTACCTTTACCAACTACTCGGATCAGAATTTGGTGCCAATTGGGGATGAGGTAGAGGTAATTGCCCGGTCTTCCTCCATCTTTTTGGATCAGGCGGGAAATCAGCCCGTATACCAAAAGTTTTCCATTCCTTCAGGGGAGTTTCAGACCGTCGGCTGGACCAAACAATATTCAGATAACTGGTCGAATGAATTACTGCTGAACCTGAGCATTCCTATTTTTGAGGGCTTTAAACGCACAGGTGATTATCAGCGTGCAAAAATCCAACAAAACAGGGCGGCGCTTAATGCTGTACAGACGAAAAATGAACTTCGCCAGAGCATTGAGCAAGCTTATAACGATGCCTATTCTGCCGTGAAAACCTACGATGCGGCACAGAAATCTGTGATTGCTCTTGAAGAAAACCTTCGTGCGGTACAATCGCGTTTCGATGCAGGAAGCGCCAATAGCGTAGAATTTCAGATTGCCTCCAACAGCCTTTTTGCAGCCAATACGGAATTGGTGCGGGCGAAATATGATTATGTTTTCAAGCTGAAATTATTGGAATTCTATACGGGTCAGCCCATCACTTTGTAACCACTTTTAAAATATTATACCATGAGTTTTTTTAGTAATATACTTCGCCCAAAGGTGTTGTTGATTATCCTTGGGGTAGTCCTTCTTTCCTTGTTTGGCTTGCATAAAGCTGGCGTGATCGGTTCCGATGAAGGGGTCGTTGTAGAGTTAGGTATGGTCCGATTGGGAGACCTTACGGAGGTGGTGAGTGCTTCGGGAATGATTCAGCCCGTGGTTGAAGTGAACATTTCGCCAGAGGTTTCTGGGGAGATTATCAAATTGAATATTCAGGAAGGGGATTCTGTAAAAAGTGGTGCACTATTGGCAAGAATTCGCCCTGACAATTTTATTTCAGCAGTGGACCGTGCGCGTGCGGCCTATAACCAGCAACAGGCGAACCTCGCCGTGGCCAAGTCTAACCTTGCCAAGGGCAAAGCTAATTTTGTTCGGGCGGAACAGGAGTACAAACGTCAGCAACAGCTGAAAAAGGACGAAGTGGTTTCTGTTGCAGATTTCCAGCGTGCCGAAGCGGAATTTCTTGCTGCTAAAGAGGATTTGGCGGCAGCGGAGGAGAATGTAAAGGCCTCCAATTATATTGTTAAATCATCGAGAGCTTCTTTGGCGGAGGCTCAGGAAAATTTGCGCCTGACGAACATTGTGGCGCCGATGGATGGCAAGGTTACGAAGCTGAGCGTTGAAAAAGGTGAACGGGTTGTAGGGACACAAACTATGGCAGGTACTGAAATGATGCGTATAGCGGACCTTTCAGCGATGGAAGCCAGAGTGGATGTGAATGAGAATGATATCATCAGGGTGCATAAAGGCGATACGGCTATTATTAATGTTGATTCTTATGCTTATTTAAATAAGAAATTTACGGGTGTGGTAACCTCGATTGCCAACACAGCAAAAGATAAGGCCTCAGCAGATGCTATTACGGAGTTTGAGGTAAAAATCCGTGTATTGAATTCCTCCTATGCTGATTTGTTGGAGGAGCAAAACGGTTTCCCTTTCCGTCCAGGAATGACGGCCAGTGTTGAGATAAAAACCAAAACTCGGAAAGATGCTGTGATGGCACCGCTTTCAGCAGTAACCACCCGTTCGGTTGCCGACAGCCTGAAGCACGGTGGCGTTGGTCGTTCGGATAAGGAAATTGAGGAAGTGGTGTTCATTAAAGATGGTGATGTGGCGAAGAAAGTGCCTGTGAAGACGGGTATTTCCAATTTCGATTTCATTGAAATCACCGAAGGGTTAAACTCTGGCGATGAATTAATCACGGGTCCTTATCAGATTATTTCCCGTAACCTAAACGATGGCGACAAGGTTCGTGTAGCGGAAAAGGAGGAAGAGTAATTGCATCATCAAATAAGCGATAGGGGAGTGCCATCATTTCGGAAGAAAGGTCTTACCCCCATCAGCATAAAAAAAGGCCCTTACGCTAACCGTAAGGGCCTTTTTTATCGCAGATGAAATTATTGGTGCTTCTGGGCAGTCAGTTCAGCAATCTTTACAATTACTTCAGTGGCTTTCTCAATGGCCTGAACAGGGACAAACTCATACTTTCCATGGAAGTTGTGCCCTCCTGCAAAGATATTCGGACAAGGAAGCCCCATGAATGAAAGACGCGCGCCATCAGTTCCTCCTCGGATCGGCTTGATCAATGGTTTAATTTCAAGCGATTTCATGGCTTCGGCAGCGATATCAACGATCTCCATCACTGGCTCGACCTTCTCACGCATATTGAAATACTGGTCTTTCATTGTCAGCTTGACCATGTCTGTGCCATATTTCTCCTGATATTTCTTGACCATCTTCTCTACAAATGCCTTGCGGGCTTCATATTTCTCCCCGTCGTGATCGCGGATAATGAATTGCAATTTAGAGGCTTCAATGGAGCCTTCCATATGAACCAAATGGAAAAAACCTTCATAGCCTTCCGTTGTTTCTGGTGTTTCATCAGCAGGGAATTCTTGCGCAAATTCAGTGGCTATTCTCATGGAATTAACCATCTTGTCTTTGGCAGCTCCTGGATGAACAGAAACCCCTTTGAATTCGATCGTTGCTCCTGCGGCATTGAAGTTCTCAAACTCAAGCTCCCCAACAGGGCCACCGTCAAGAGTGTAAGCGTAATCAGCATTAAATTTTTCAACATCGAAAAGATCTGCACCCTTGCCGACTTCCTCGTCAGGCGTGAAGCAAATTCGGATTTCCCCGTGCTTGATTGCTGGATTTTTGATCAGGAATTCCATTGCGGAAACAATCTCTGTTACGCCCGCTTTATCGTCAGCGCCCAAAAGGGTGGTGCCATCGGTGGTAATCAAATCCCATCCTTTATACTGAAGGATTTCTGGGAAGTCAGCAGTTTTCAGCACAATGTTTTGTTCTTTATTCAAAACGATGTCTTTGCCGTCATAATTTTCCCAAAGCTGTGGTTTTACGTTCGCCCCACAGAAATCTGGGGAAGTATCCATATGTGCTACAAACCCGATCGTCGGTACCTGATGATCTACATTTGCAGGAAGGGTGGCCATCACATACGCATGTTCGTCGATGGTGACCTCTTCCATCCCAATCTCCTTGAGTTCTTCGACCAGCATATTGGCCAGGTTAAACTGTTTTTGGGTTGATGGGATTGCTTCGACAGTCGGATCAGATTCCGTGTCGACTTTTACATATCTTGTAAATCTTTCAATGATGGCTTTCATAGTCTTTTCTGTTGTTTGTAGGGGGTGATCCCTCAAAATCTTAATTATTGATAAGTAAGCTCTCTTTCCTCAAGGGCGTACTTGGTTACGTTCTGATAATGGAAACCATACTCGGTTTTCAGTCTTCGTTGTAACCAGTTGCCTTGTTTGTCTTTTTTCAGATACTTGAACTGGGTAATATAATGGAATTCTTCAAAACTGATTTTCCTGCGGTGGCGGCTGCCTTTTTCTTCTATGAGGCGCCCTTTTTTATCATATCGGAAGGAGGCTGTTTGAAATACAGAACCATGCTCATTACTGAATTCAATACGCTCAATGAGTTTCTGTTCATTGTATTGAAAAGTAATGAGGGTCGTTTCACCTTCTTTATAATCCGTAATGATAATTTTCTCGATCAGCTGGTCATCAGTCCTGATCACTTCCTCCTGCGCCAAAAGCTCGTCTTGCTGGCTAAAAGTCTTTTTAATGAAAGAGTGGTTTTCACCCATATCAACCCTGACACGTGTGTCGGTGGATTTTTTACGGTTATTGACACGGTGCTCAATTCTTGTGCTACCTTCCTCTTCGACCTTGATCGATACTTCTCCCACAGCAATCTCTTTCCTGAAGGCATTGAATAAACCCAATCGTTTATATTGTTCCAGAAAAAAAATGGTTTTGCGGAACGTCTTGATGTTACCATTCAGCTCCTGTATGAGACATTCTTCTGGTAAAATTGTGTTGATGATCATAATGCATCAAAATTGTGAACCATCAAATTTAGCTAAAAATACATATTCTTCGGGCTTCTTGAGGCTGAATTTTTAATGGATTTATCCTGTAGGGAAGTGCGATTAGGTGTATAGTTGTATGGGTTTAAACCAAAAAAGAGTCGATTGATCAGATGGTCGTATCTTTTTAATTTTTTCTTGGTATATCACTATATAAATTAAATGTGCCTTTGGCACGGAAATGGAAAGAATAAAATAAAGATAAAGAACATGAAATCAGAAGTTTCCGAATATTATGTGGGTCCTGGAGGGTTATTGTTGAAGAAAGAGGAACAGTTTTTCAGAGCCTTGAAATGGGTAGTGGTTGAAAGTAATGAATTTGAATTGACCATCATTGAGTTAAAATAAAAAAAAGCGTATCGGAATGTTATCCGATACGCTTTTTACTTTTAGGGGCTGAATCCGTAAAAAAATGGCATTATCAGTACTTTGATACCGCCATTTTATGGGTAAGCCCTTTTTATTTTGCTTAACGCATTGCTTTATAAGCGTTGATCAGGCCATTTGTAGAGCTATCGTGAGAAGCCACTTCCTCGTCGTTATTCAATTCAGGAAGGATTTGATTAGCCAGTTGCTTGCCTAATTCCACACCCCACTGATCGAAAGAGAAGATATTCCAGATAACGCCCTGAACGAAAATTTTGTGCTCGTACATTGCAATCAAAGCGCCCAAAGTACGAGGAGTAATTTGTTTCGCCAAAATTGAGTTAGTTGGACGGTTGCCTTCAAAGATTTTGAAAGGCACCAAATCTTCCACCTCTTCAGCAGACTTTCCTGCGGTAGCAAATTCCGCACGAACTTGTTCTTCCGTTTTTCCAGTCATCAACGCTTCTGTCTGTGCAAAGAAGTTGGCCAATAATTTTGGATGGTGGTCGCTGATTTGGTTATGGCTGATCGCAGGAGCGATAAAGTCACATGGGATCATTTTTGTACCCTGGTGAATCAACTGATAAAATGCATGCTGACCATTGGTGCCTGGTTCTCCCCAAATAATTGGACCAGTTTGGTAGTCTACTGGCTTACCTGCTCGGTCCACACATTTTCCATTGGATTCCATATTTCCTTGTTGGAAATAAGCCGCAAAACGGTGCATATACTGATCGTAAGGTAAAATAGCTTCCGACTCAGCGCCGAAGAAGTTGTTGTACCAAATGCCGATCAAGGCCAATATCACAGGAATGTTGTTTTCGAGATCAGTGGTAGCGAAGTGCTGATCCATGGCGTGCGCACCTTCAAGCAAAGCTTTGTAGTTATCATAGCCAATAGCGCAGGCAATAGAAAGACCAATCGCAGACCATAATGAATAACGGCCTCCAACCCAATCCCAGAATTCAAACATATTGTCAGTATCAATACCGAAAGCAGCAACACCTTTGGCATTCGTAGAAAGAGCAACAAAGTGCTTGGCTACATGTCCTTCTTCTTGTGCTACTTTCAGGAACCAGTCCTTTGCAGAGTTTGCATTGGTCATGGTTTCTTGAGTTGTGAATGTCTTTGAAGCTACAAGGAAAAGCGTCGTTTCAGGGTTCAGTGGCTTCAAAACTTCAGCAACATGTGTTCCATCTACATTTGAAATGAAATGCACATTCAAGTTGTCTTTTTTGTAGGCTTTAAGGGCCTCGGTAACCATCAAAGGGCCCAAATCTGAGCCACCAATTCCAATATTTACAATATCAGTAATTGACTTACCTGTGTAGCCTTTCCATGCTCCAGAAGAAACTCGGTTAGAAAATGTTTCAACTTTAGCCAAAACCTCATTTACAGCAGGCATAACGTCAGCACCATCCACCATAATTGGTGTGTTGGATTGGTTACGAAGTGCGATGTGCAATACCGAACGACCTTCTGTCTGATTGATTTTTTCACCCGCAAACATAGACTGAATAGCATCCTCAACACCTGTTTCTTTCGCCAGTTGTGTTAATTTAGCTAAGGTATCTTCAGTAATGATGTTTTTAGAGTAATCAAGAAGGATATCCTCAAATTTTGTAGAGAATTTTTTGAATCGCTCAGGATCTTTTGCGAAAAGATCTTTCATTTGAGCAGATTTCATGTCCTGGAAGTGTGCGTCCAAATCAGCCCATGCAGCTGTTTTCGTTGGATTTTGAGTCTTCAACATTTTAATATATAATTGAAATTAGTGTTTCTGAATTGATATTGCGAAATTATCGATTTTCGATAGAGTAACAACAACATAGGTCATTGTTTTCGTTTTCTTAATATAGTACAAGATTTTTAATTGACCTTATTTATAACTGTATTAAGTGTTAATTGATTGATGTTTAATGGTTTTGTGTGTAGTTTGAAGGCGGATTTTATTGAATTTAATTTATCATGACAAATAATAGATCCATAAATAATTTCGATTCCTGGCTGAAGCAAAGACTTCAGGAGCCATTGCCAGGCCCCGATGTACAGCGAGAAATGGCACCATTCGCAGATGCTTTTGATCGCTTTGAAGCTGATCGTCGGAACGCAAGGCAAAGTGCTGTGTTAATCAATGTAATGGAATCGGCAGGGCGACTATGCTTTCCTTTGATTCAAAGGCCTGTATATCAAGGGGTCCACAGTGGGCAAGTCGGGCTGCCTGGGGGGAAACAGGATGAAGGGGACCAAAGTGTGGTTGCCACGGCACTCCGAGAGGCAAATGAGGAAATTGGCCTGTTGGCAGAGACGGTACAGGTGGTCGGAGAGCTGACAGACCTATTTGTCCCTGTCAGTAATTTCATTATTCAGCCAGTGATCAGTGTGTGCAAGCAACCCGTCGATTTTCAGCCTGACCCCAGGGAGGTAGAGGAGATTTTTCTTTGTGATTTGGAGGAGTTGGTGCTACAACAGGAGCCCTCAGCACGGACAGAAGTATCTACAGGAAAGGGAAAGCTTGAAGTGCCGTTTTTTGAGGTTGGTGGCAAGGTGGTTTGGGGGGCCACAGCGATAATCCTTGGAGAATTTCGCAGTTTATGTGCTCCGTATTTTACGGATTGAGCGTTTTAGCGGCCTCTTACGGTTGTCGCCGTGAGGGTATAAAAACAAATTAACCTGCATCAAACCGAGGCAATACGACAGGGAAATACTGGCGGATAGCTTCTGACTTAATACAGGTTAATTTAAATGGGGGAATTATAGATTCAGGTCACTTTTAAACTGATCGTATGCAGCCTGTGTGCCTGAGGGCTTGGTAGAGCAGCCGATTTTGTCGGCTTCTTCAGGGATATATTCAGCACGATCTGCTGGGGAAGGGTGGGAAGAGAAAAATTGTTCAATACTGTTGCTGATATCGCCACTGTTAGCTGCCTGTTCCTCTTCAAGTTTTTGAAAAAACGTAGCTGCACCATCACATTTGTATTTGGTACCTGCCAAATATTCTACGGATTCAAGATCAGCTTCTTTTTCAAACTTCTGGCTGAATTGTGCAATAGCGCCGTTAGTCGCCAAAGCAAGTGCCATCTGGCTCAGTTCGGATTCCGCTTGCCCACTGATAATGCTAATCAAAAACTGGATGCCATACTCCTTCTGCATATTTCGGCTTGTATGCCTTAGGTCGGCATGGGCGATTTCGTGGCCCATAACTCCTGCTAAATCATCAGGAGAGTCGAGGTACTTGATCAGCCCTGTGTATACATAAATGTAGCCTCCTGGTGTCGCAAATGCATTCAGGACTTCATCGTCTTTAATGATTTTTAATTCCCAGTTGAAATCATTTGCATAAGCTACTTTGCCCGAATTAAGGATGTCATCTCGCATGCCATTGAGGTAATTGTAAGCCTCAGGGAAATCCGATGGAGAAAGGATGTTGTACTGTGGATCGTTATTGATTTGGTTGCTCACCTGTTGCCCAAGCTCTTTATCTTGTGAGATGCCAAATAAAACGAGGTTGTTATTTTTATCACATGATAAGGTAGGGAAGAGGAGTAGGAGAATAAGTAGGTAGTTAAGATACTTCATTGCAATATAAGTTGATGTAATTAATTGGTCTTACATCAAATTAACGAAGCCTATCTACGATAGTTTTTTAATATTGTTTTTGCGGCATTTTTGTCCTCTTCAAGAGCTGATTTTAAGGCTGCTACAGATTCGAATTTTTTTTCCTCTCGAAGTCGATCAATAAAAATTACCCTGACGCATTGCTGATAGAGGTCTTTGTCAAAATCAAAAATGTGTACTTCCATTTTTACATCTTCAGTAGCCGACACGGTTGGGTTTTTTCCGATATTAAGCATTCCCTCCATAAGTGCTCCTTCGAATTCAACCAATACTGCATAGACCCCGAATTTAGGAATGAGTTTGTGTTTAAACGCTACCTCGATATTGGCGGTAGGGAACTGAATCGTTCTGCCTAATTTTTGCCCATGCACCACCTGCCCAGAAAGTTCATAAGGGCGACTTAAATATTGATTGGCCTCTTTAAGTGTACCTCTTAACAAGTGGTTCCTGATTTTGGAGGAGGATACCCCGACTTCGTCTACATCATGTCGACTGATCTCTTCAAGTTCAAAACCGAAACGGTCCTGATTTTGCTTGAGGAATTCAAAATTCCCTGACCTGTTTTTTCCGAAATGATGGTCGTAGCCGATCACCAGTTTTTTGGTGCCGATAGCATTGATGAGTATGTTTTGCACAAAATCTTCAGGAGCCATCTGTGCAAACTCCTGGGTAAATGGCAGCCGAATTAGGTGGTCGATACCATTCTGTGATAGCAACTCTGCTTTTTCCTCTATGGAAGAAAGTAATTGAAGAGAATTATCCTCAGGGAAAAGGACGTGGCGAGGGTGTGGCCAGTAGGTGATCAGGACGGTTTCTCCGTTATGCTGATCCGCAATTTTCCGAATTCTTTTCAGGATTTTTTGGTGACCCTGGTGTACGCCGTCAAAGGTGCCACTGGTAACCACGGCATATTGAGGAGCGATGAATTCACTGAGGTTGTTATATATTTTCATAGCAAAAAAGGGAGGCTTTTACCCCTCCCAACTTTTAATTTTCTTCTTTTTTAAAGGCAGCGATAAAGTCCTCGACAGTTCTGGCGTCTTCTACTTTAAAGTCTCCAATACGGGTTCTTCGTAAAGCTGCAAGGTGGCCGCCAACATTCAGTGCCTGGCCCAAATCATGGGCAATACTTCTGATGTAGGTGCCTTTGGAGCAAACAATTCTGAAATCCACCTTTGGGAAATCAATATTGGTGATTTCAAACTCGTGAATGGTCACTTGTCGTGCTTTAACCTCTACGGTTTTGCCTTTGCGGGCAGCCTTGTAAAGGCGTTGGCCATTGACTTTAATCGCTGAATACATCGGCGGAATCTGCTCAATTTCGCCCAAAAATGCAGGCACAGCTTCATGAACCATTTCAGCAGTTAAATGCTGAATGTCCTTTTCGGCATCAACCTCCGTTTCCGCATCATAGGATGGGGTGGTTTGCCCCAGGGTAATGGTGCCTGTATATTCTTTTTCCTGTGCTTGGTAAGATTCGATCTGCTTCGTCATTTTACCTGTGCACAAAATCAAAAGGCCTGTCGCTAATGGATCTAAAGTACCTGCGTGGCCAATTTTTTTTATTTTGATCAGATTTCTCAATTTTCCCACTACGTCGAAAGAGGTCCAAGTTTTTGGTTTGTCAATCAACAACACTTGCCCTGCCAGGAAATCTAAGTCCTTTAAATCCATCTATGATAAAGTTTTGTTATGCAATGAATAGTGTATATCCGATAGCGGTAAAGCCAACGACGATACAGTAAACCGCAAAATAAATCAATTTTCCCTTTTTAACGAGGTTTATCATCCATTTACAGGCTACAACCCCTGCAATAAATGCCGTAACGAACCCAATAGCAATGACTGGGATACTCAAATCCGAAACCGTAGAAGGGTCAAATTTTAGCAGCTCCAATAGGTTGGCGCCAAGAATAGGCGCTAATACCATCAGAAAAGAAAAGCGTGTTGCTTCTTCTTTTTTAACTCCCATCAATAAGCCCGTGGCAATGGTAGAGCCAGATCTTGAAATTCCAGGAATAACGGCAATGGCTTGGGCGATACCCATACCGATGGCCGATTTCCATCCTATTTGCGATGTTTCGTTCTTGGCAAAATAGGTGAAAGAGAGTAAACCTCCAGTAAATAAAAGTGATATTCCTACGGCGAGAATATTACCGAAGAAGAAATCTTCTAAAGCATCTTTGAGGAAAATCCCTACGAAAAAGACGGGGATCATCGAAACGACCAAAAGTAAAATGTATTTTTTACTGTCATTCCAACTTGGTGTAATCCCCTCCTGAACCAACTTCCGAATTTCTGTAAAATAAATGACAATGGTAGAAAGGACGGTGGCACCGTGGAGGATCATCGTGAACAGGACATCTTCACTTACATGCACATTCATAATGGCTTTAGCCAATTCAATGTGTCCACTACTACTTACAGGCAAGAACTCCGTGAATCCTTGGATCAAGCCTAAAACTAAAGCCTCTATTAAGCTCATTAATTATTTTGATTTATGAAAAAGTGCATAAAATTCAATCGCAAATCCGACCAAGATAGTGACGGGTCCAAGCGTAAGTCCTAAGAAACCAAAACCGAAAGTCTCAGTATCAAGGGTCATGATGATGAAGCCCAGTGCTAACACCAGGATGCCCACTAACATAATAATGTAGTTCTTCTTATTGAAAGGCATTGCTTTTTGTTCCTCCATAGGAATAAATATGTTTAATTAATATAGTTCATTTAAAGACATTCCAAGGTACTTTTTTACTGATCGTTTCGTGCTGAAAAAGCTGACCAATATTCCCATTGAGCACATTAGCCCGATGAGGATACCAATTTCCTTGGGTGCATACAAGGTGCTGAGTCCATCGATATTGTAGATGGCGTAATACAATAACCCTAATAAAGCGGCACTGGCAACCAAACCACCCAATAACCCATGCCAAACGGACCTCAATATAAAAGGCTTTTGGATGAATTGGTTGGTAGCGCCCACGAGCTGCATAGATCGGATTAAAAAGCGTTGACTGAATAATGCCAGCTTGATGGTGTTGTTAATCAAAATGGAAACGACAACGAATAGGAGAAGCGCTAACCCAATAAGAATTACACTTACCTTGGCGAAATTTTCCTGAATCTGGTCTGCCAAATTTTTGACATAAGTAACTTCAAATACGGAAGGATTTTTACTTAGTTTGGCCTTGATCATGGCAAGGGAGTCGGCATTTTGATACCCTTCCTTTAGTCGGATTGTAAAAGCATCATGTAGGGGGTTATCTCCTAAAAAAGCAGAGAAATCTTCCCCAGTATCACTTAGGAAGGTCTTTGCGGCCTCTTCTTTGGAAATAAATTTGATATTTTCAGCAGCTGGATCAAGTAGATAAGGCTGCAAAGCCAGTTCACGTTTAAATTGCGTTGTTTTGGCCTGTTTAATCCCTTTATTTAAAAATACTTGTACCTCTAATTTACTCTTTATCTTTGCACTAAGCTTGATGGTTTGAATGTAGGAAAGCCCTAACAGACCAACGATGAAAAGTGCTAATGCTGTACTAAATACAACACTCAGTAAAGGATACGAACCAAGTTTCTTCTTTTCTGTTTTTGCCATTGTTTGCGGAAAAATCACATAAGTTGCTAATATAATTTGCTTATGTTCCTGAAACAAAAAAAATCGGCAATGGGAGTGCTAAAAAGTGTTAAATGGGAGATAAAAAAAGCCACTATTTAATAGTGGCTTTTTCATTTTTATTCTAACGGAAGTGTTGTTGTGGTCTTTTTTAATTGAAAAATGGAACCATTGATCTTAACACTTAAAATATCATTTTCTTGTTTCAGTAACTCAACATTATCAAAATTACCAAATAAGGTAAGTTGATTATCAGTGAGTTGGTATCTCTGTCTCCCTTTGTGGGGTAAAATCTTAACCTTAATCTGTTGAAAGTGATCCGTGTTCAGCTGCTTGCTGTTTGGTACTTCGATCGATGCGGGGCTATTAATGAAATCATTTGGCTCAGAAATTTGTGGCCTGTTGATATTTTTATTTTTCTTTTTTTCGGGAGGCAGCGTTTTTGTTGCCAATGCATTTGATTTTGCTTGCTGGGAAATCTTTGGCAGCTCTTCGATAGGCTCACTGGTGGGTCTTTCAGGCTGACCAATTAAGGATAACCTATTTTCCTGACTGATTTCCTCAGGAATATGGGTGCTAACCTCGGATACTGGAACGACAGGAATAATTGTGGTTTGATCCAGATTGGAAACATAAGCATAACCACCCACGAGTACGCTAATGACCGCTACGCCTACGCTGGCAGCAATACCCCAGAAGGCGGAGGTTAATGCAGATGACTTTTGAATTGGGATTTCACTCAACCGTTGCTTTAACTGTCCAGCGCGATAATCTGACAAAGCCTGACGAATGCCTTTTTGTATTTGAACCTCTTCTTTCAGATCAGGGAACACTCCCATGGCCTTTTCGAACCCCTGAAGATCAGGCTTACTTAAATTTTGATCAAGGTAATCCTCAATCAGATCAAAATATTTGTTTTCAGTGTTCATAGGTTAATCGAGAAAGTCATTGGATGTAAAATGTGATTTTATATAAAGGTCCAATTTTTTTTTGCATTTATATTTTCTGGTTTTTGCGGTGTCAGCATTTGCCAAACCGAATTTTTGAGCAATTTCAGGCATCCCCAAGCCATCAAAATAATGCGCCGTCAGGATGTCTCTGCAAGAATCTCCCATTTTTTTAATACAATCACGAATGATCTTATTTCTTTCATCTTGCTCAAAATTTGAGGAGGTGATTACTTCTGCCTCTTCATTGGAGAAGCGTTTTTTACGACTTAACTCTCTTCGCCAAAGGTTTTGACTTACTCCAAAGAGATAAGTACTGATCTTGGCGGTCAGGGTTAATTCTTTTTTAGCCACCTTTTGCCAAAAAATGACCAAAGCATCCTGAAAGACATCCTTGGCCTCATCCTCAGTTCCGCCATTACGCATGATATACTTTGTAATCATACTATAAAGTTTGACGTACAAATAATCAAGAGCACTTTCGTCACCTTGTTCTATTCGTTGGATGATTTCTTTGTCTTGCATTGACTATGGGTTAATCGGTAAGATGGATAAAAAGTAACCCTAATACAGTAGAGTTTGGGTGTTTTTGTGATATAAATTAAATAAAAAAACGTTAAATATGATTTCGTAGGGGGTGATCAGAGACTTAAAATACCAATTTTTAAACGATAATACTACCTTTAGGGAACTTAACGGCTTATCGACCAATTTATTGAAGTAAATGACAAAAAAATATTATAAACGCCCGAAATTTTTGTTCAACAGGCATATGGAGACCATTTTCCCGACACTTTCCCGTAAGGTGGCAGTACCGATGCAGCAGCAGCGTTTAGAGCTCGATGACGGGGATTTTTTGGATTTATACTGGAAAATTAAGGGAAATGAGAACCTCGTGATTTTATGCCATGGGCTGGAAGGTGATGCCGAGCGGATGTATATGCAGGGGATGGTGCGGGCGCTTCAGGATGATTTTGATTGTTTGAGCTTTAATTATCGTGGCTGCGGCACAGAGATGAATCGTTTGCGGCGATTTTATCATTCAGGGGCAACGGACGACCTTCAGCGGGTAGTAGAGGCTGCTCAGGCACGGGGGTATGATCATTTGTTTTTGGTGGGCTTCAGCCTTGGTGGGAATTTGACCTTGCGATATCTTGGCGAGCAGGGTAAAGACTCAGGGATCAAGGCAGCGGTTGCGATTTCCACGCCTTTGGATTTATATGGCTGTACCATTGAGCTGCATAAACGGCATAATAAAATTTACCACGATCGCTTTTTAAAAAGCCTGAAGGAAAAGGTTCGTCGTAAAGCAAAGCTAAGAGAGGGTGATTTTGACCTTCAGGCGCTTGGGAGGCTTAAAACCCTTTGGGATTTCGACGATCAGTTTACGGCTCCGATTGCTGGATTTGAAGGTGCGAAAGATTACTATACCAAATGTAGCTCTGGCGCTGTGTTGGACCACATTCAGGTGCCGACCATGATTTTGAATGCAAAGAATGACCCCTTTCTTTCCGATACCTGTTATGCGGAGCATTATCAGCTTAGTCACGATAATATTCAATTTTTGCAACCTGATTTTGGAGGGCATGTGGGCTTTTTTCAGTTTGGCGGACGTTATTATTCAGAAATGGTAACACATTCATTTTTAGTGGATCAGCGTTGATTGGCACTGTTTTGGTTACATTCTCCGTGGATAAAAAAAGGTGATTTATGAAATTAGTTCACATCAACGAGAATGGCGTCAGGTTTTATGCTATGGCAGGTAATTTATTCGCTATCGCAAATATTGACAGTCAAAGTACGGTTTCTACTTGCTTGAGCTTTACGAATTTGAGTGAAAGCCGACTTGATCATATGGATGCCAAGGAAGTCAGGAAATTGCAGCAGGATTTTGGGAAAGCATGAAATAGCTAAAAAAAACGATACTCGGGGTATCGTTTTTTTTGTTTAAAGCAATTTCTTAAGTGCAATTTCAAGTGATCTTTCGGCCAAGTGGTGCTTCTGAGGTTGCCTTTGGTGCAATTCATGGAGCGCCTTTTTGATGGTTGCAGAAATATCAGTAAAAATGTTGGTGTCCGTGATTTCTACCTCCGTGGACATCAGGTAAGCAAAAACACGCGCCATGCCACAGTTGGCAATAAAGTCGGAAAGTATGGCTACTTTTTCATCAGCAAATTTTGTGGTCTTGCCCATGAAAATTTCTGGATCATTGAAGGGGACATTGGCTCCGCAACTGATAACCTCCAATCCATGATCTATCATCGCCTGAACTTGCTGTTGTTGTACCAGTCGTGATGCTGCAGCAGGAATGAAAATCTCCGCACCCATTGTCCATATTTGCTGGTTTGCTTGTTCAAAAGATAGCAGGTTTTCTGCTTTTAACTGATTGCCATTTCGCTCACTGAACAGGGTGTTGATTTCTTCCTGAGAAAAGCCCTCATCAGTAAGGAGTCCCCCATTTTTGTCGATAATTCCCACGACTCTCGCCCCGTGCTTAGTCAGGAAAAAACCTGCAGCCGCACCCACATTTCCCCATCCCTGAATAATGGCACGTTTTCCTTTTAAATTTCCGCCCCAAAGTTGGTAATAATGATATACCGCCTCAGCGACGCCGAAGCCTGTTACCATATCCGAAATAGTGAGTTTTTGCTGAACGTCAGGAGTGTAATTCAGGTCTTCAATCACTTTTTTTACGCCTAACCTGAGCTGTCCAAGCTTTTTGATTTTCTGAGGCGCTGTCGCTTGGTGATGCCCGTTGACAATCCCTTCCTGCGGGTGCCAAAGTCCAAAATCCTCGGTGATCGGAATAACTTCATCAATCTCGTCAATGTTCAAGTCGCCGCCAGTGCCATAATAAGCTTTCAGCAGGGGGGTAACTGCCTTGTACCAGCGTTTAAGCACCTCCGTTTTGCGGGGGTCTTTGGGGTCAAAATCGATGCCCGATTTAGCTCCGCCGATATTGGGTCCTGAAACGGTAAACTTGATCTCCATGGTTTTGGCGAGAGAAAGCACTTCCCGAACATCAAGACCTTTACGCATTCTTGTGCCGCCGCCAGCAGCTCCACCACGGAGGGAGTTGATCACCACCCAGCCTTTGGCTTCAGTGTGGGGGTCGTTCCATTCAAAAATAATTTCAGCGGGCTTTTCTTCAAATTGGTTAAGTAGGGTTTTCATCGTTGGGGTTCAGTAAGTATTATGATGATGCTTATAATAAGATACTATTTTTAACTGAAAGTAGAAGGAAACCGATGGCTGAAAAATTAAAAAAGGCGACCGAATATTGTTGTATTTCAGTGAAACCTCTCCCTGAATTTTGAGTGGTCTTTTTGTTGTCCACAGAGGAGATAGGTGCACGCAGATTTTTTTAGGCACCTCAAATTGGATATCACTGCTTTTCTCCGTGACATCGAATTACAAAAAGGGAAATAGAGGAAGCCCATTGGAAAGTATGCAATGTTTATCAATACTTGGTCAGCGCAGAACGCCTTGACGGAAGAGAACGAAGTCGGTGAGAAACCTGATCTGTGGATTAAAAATAAAGTGATAATTCAGGATTGTTATCCGCACAGAAAAACACCTCATGTATCTTCCATGCAAGGGCGATGGAGGATGTATTCAATGACTGTAAATGATATTTCTTGACGCCAATTTACGGTGGCGTGATCAGGAGGCTGTGGTAGTCGATAAGGTCGTTACTCATGAGGCAATAACTACCGCATAAACCGCATCAGGCGTGAGCCTCCTGAATAAAATGCCGCAATAAATTATAAAGAGTGAATGCGTCTGTTATTCCCAACTGCTCAAATCAGGCAGATAATGGCTCTTTTTATCCCATTCCCGAAATAGGTGGAGAAGGTTTGCTTTGGTGTCGGGCGACATCTTAAAAGTTTGCGCTAATTCATGCGCTCCTTCTCGGAGGTCTATGTTTTTATAAGCGCGCTGATCCCTCAAGAAATGAACGTATTTCAGACACCTGAACCCATCAAACCACTGGAAGAAGCGTTGTTTGTAGATGTTCGCATTGGGCGAATTTTTCAGGATTTTTTGCAGGTCTTCCTTAAAATTCAAGTGCTCCAAAAAGGCGACACTATCATCATCAAGCTGTTGAATAACCTCTTCGTAGGGCTTTCGGTAAAAGTCTGCTGCCTGATGGATAAAGGCTTTCAGAATGGTGAAGATCGCAGGGTTGTAGGAAACCATGCTTTGGGTTTCTCCTGAGGCCAGAAAATCGCCCACCGCTTTACCTGTCCCGAAAGGTACACGATCTGAAGGTCGGGGAGAGGGAATGACCATACAGCCGGTGATGTCCGCAAAATCGCCATGAGGAATGATTTTATGAAGGAAGTAAAAATCTTCCCCCGCTTTACGCCTGTTCATTCCACCCTGTTTTTGATAAATATCAGCACGTACCACCATGCTTGAGCCTATCGTTTCGTAGGCAAAAGGGAAATTGGCATAGCGTAACCCATTGACATAATAGCGGAGATGAAGCTCGTAAATCTCGATCGCCTCATACCATTCCTTGGGGAAATCACCACTGAGGGGATGTTCAAAATGGATGGAGGCCCCTTTGGTTTTTGGGTAGCGCGAAAAATAGTCCTCAATTTCCTGAAGGTAGTTTTCCGAACACTGACTATCAGCATCAAAGCAAATAATGGGTGCCTTGGGCTTGTTTATCTGCTCGAGTCGCCAGGCCGCCTCATCCATGCCTATTTTTCTCGCCAAGCCTACACCAGCATGTTTTCTGGGTAAATCATTCACATATACAAAGTGAAACTTCAGCCAACTGAAGGGATTCTTCTGTGCCCATTTTTGGGCTTCGGCCAAACATTGCCTGTTAATTGCAGTAGCTTCGCTGTCTGCCGATTCGGACTCATTAATAACCACAATAACTTCCGTCATCCCTTGAGTGGGGCTACAACGGTGCAGTGCATTGAGGGTTTGAATCAATGCCGTTTCTTTAAAACAGGGAATCACAACGATCTGGGAAACGGCGTGATCAATCGCATCATTAATATAACGCGTAGGATAAGCATACCTTTGCTGATAGGTATTCATAGCAATTTTGGGGTAAGGGTGAGACAGTATTCAGGCCGTGTGCGGGGCATCAGGGAGCAAGGCGTTTTTTTAGCCACTGACCATTTTCAAGGACATACAAAACACGGTCATGCAGGCGGCTTGGTCGGCCTTGCCAAAACTCTATGCGGTCAGGAATTATCCCGTAGCCTCCCCAATGTGGCGGACGCGGTACGTGGGTAATGTATTTGGTGGCATATTTGGCAAAACGGGTCATCACCACACTTTTGCTGCTGATCTCCTGGCTTTGCTCAGAGGCCCAGGCACCCACCCGGCTTTTATAAGGGCGGCTTTTGAAATATTTATCGGAAACCTCTTCCGCAACCTGCTCAATGCGGCCTTCAATATTCACCTGCCGTTCCAGCTCAGGCCAAAAGAAAGTCAGTGCCGCATATTTATTCGCTGCCAAATGTTGGCCCTTTCGGCTGTTGTAATTGGTATAAAATACAAAAGCGTCATTTTCAATGCCCTTCAATAAAACCGTCCGTGCCGAAGGTCTTCCTTCCTTACTTACCGCCGAGACTGTCATGGCATTGGGCTCCATAACCTGCGCCTTGATGGCCTCTTCAAACCAGGTGTTAAATTGTTCGATCGGGTGGTTGGCGCATTCCGCTATCGACAGCTCTTTCTTGCTGTAATCTTGTCTGATATCTGCAATATTGATTTCCATAGTCGTAGTAACTCTTGTAGAATTTAAGGCGAAATTAAGTGATTTGTTTGATATTTAAGCCCTGTCTGCCTTAATTCGTGAATATTGGAATTGATAAATTTATTGAAAAATGGATTTCTTATCTTTTGAAAATACCCTGAAACCACAAAGCGGCGATTTGCTGCTGGCTGTTCCTTATCTGGGCGACGAGCACTTTGAGCGTTCTGTGGTCTTGTTGGTGGATCACAGCGAGGAAGAAACCATTGGTTTTACCCTCAATAAACCTTCGGTGCTTTCGCTTGAAGATGTGGTGAGTTTTCACGCGTCTTCAATCTCTTTACCTTTGTTTATTGGTGGACCTGTTCAACAGGATACCCTTCATATTATACATGCCAAAGAAGACGCCCGATCTGCAAAAATTGAAGTCAATAAGCAGATTTACTGGTGTGCGGATTATGAAGGATTACTCAGGGAAATAGAGGTAGAGCAGGGGATGCAGGAGCAGGTGCGTTTTTTTCTCGGCTATTCGGGCTGGGGGAAAGGGCAGCTTGAGGCGGAGCTTGAAGGGAACTCATGGATCATCTGCAGAAATGTAACCAAGGAGATGGTCTTTAATGTGGCGCCAGAGAATTTGTGGGCACATATTCTCACTGAAATGGGTGGGAAATATAAGATGTTTGCAAATTACCCTTTAGATCCTCGTATGAATTAAAATTTTGTTTATTTTTGGGGGATCTCGATTGAGGTATAGCCCAAAAGCTATAGAATGTGTTCGGACCGCCTTTTGCGGCGGGAATTTTTAAATTAATAATAGAGTCATGGATAACGACAAATTGTTTGAGCAGTCTTCCGATACGGAGCAAGAAAATATCAATACTACTGAAGAAGCTGTTGAAAAGCAGGAAGTGGTAGCGGAACTTCCGCCCGTGAATGAAGAAGATTTTGTCGGATTGGACAAAAGCGAATTGGTGAATCGCCTGAAAGAAGTTAAGGATTCACAGAATTTTCGCTATAATGATGAATTTTTAAAAGCCATTGCTCCTCATTTTAATGCGTTACGCAAATCAGAGCGCAAAGAAGCATTAGCGAAGTATTTGGAAGAAGGAGGAGAAGCTGATGGTTTCGAATTCCATGGCGATGAGTTTGATCGTGAGTTTGATGCCATTTTCACCACCCTCAGAGAGCGTAAGCAGAAATATTATGCAAACCTCGAGAGCTCACGAAATGAAAATACAGCAAAGAAAAAATTATTGCTGAAGCAACTTCGTGATATCGTTAAAGCTGACGAAGACGAAAAAAGCATTGAAGCCGTAAGAGCCATTCAGGCAGAGTGGAAAAAAGTTGGGCAGGTAAACATTGCTGAAAACGAAGACTTATGGGCCAACTATAAAGCACTTCTGGATCAGTATTATGACCGTCGTGGAATTTTCTTTGAATTGAAGGACCTTGACCGCCGTAAAAACCTGACCAAAAAGCAAGACCTTTGTGCCAAAGCTGAAGCACTGACAGCAATAGAAATTGTGGAGGCTGTTCGTGTATTGAACGAGCTTCATGAAGAATATAAAAATATCGGTCCTATTCCTCGCGAAGAGCAAGATGCCGTTTGGGATCGTTTTAAAGCGGCTTCCGATGCTGTTTATGATCGCCGTAAGGTATATACTGACGAGATCAGAAAAGAACAAGAAGCCAATTTGGTACTGAAGAAGGCCGTTATTGAAAAGGTGAAGCCTTTCATTGAATTTAACAGTGGAAGAATTACCGAGTGGAATCAGGAAACGAAGAAGCTTCAGGAACTACAAAAAGAGTGGGACGGTATCGGTCATGTACCTCGTGAAGATGCCAAAGAAATCAATAAAACATTCTGGGGACTCTTTAAAGCTTTCTTTAATAATAAAGGACAATTCTTTAAAAACCTTGAAGAAGAACGCGGTCAGAATTTGAAACTGAAACAAGCCCTTGTTGAAAAAGCGGAAGGTCTTAAAGATAGTGAGGATATTGACAGCACAGCCAATGAACTGAAGCGTTTGCAGCAGGAGTGGCGCAAAATTGGACCTGTTCCTGAAAAGTTCAAGGATTCTGTATTTAATGAATTCAAAGCTGCTTGTGATCACTTCTTCAACCGTAAGCGTCAGAAAAATGAGGTGGTTGAGCAAGAGTTCAAAGCGAACTTGGAGCAGAAATTGGCACTTTGTGACCAACTGACAGCCCTTGCTGCGGAAAAACCAACAAGCTTGGAACCGCTTCAGGAGATTCAGGCAAAATTTGAGGCAATCGGTTTTGTGCCAAGATCGGATATCAATAGCATTCAGCAAAAATGGGCGGAAAGCAATGCCGCTTATTTGGAGGCAGTAGAAGGGATTGATGAGAAGGAAAAACAACGCATGGTTTTGCAAGCCAAATATCAGCGTTTGAAATCTGGAAACGACCGTAACGCTGCGCACAAAGCAGAGCAGGATTTGCGTAAGCAGATTCAGGGCTTGGAAGATGAAATCAATACTTGGAACAGTAATTTAGGTTTCTTCGCTCGTTCGAAAAATGCCGAAGCGCTTCGTGCTGAGTACGATAAGAAAATTGAAGAGGCACAGCAGAAAGTGAAAGCTTTGCGTGCTGAACTGAGAATTTTGCAGCAAGCATAAATTTTATCATTTTTCGTAAAAAATATGAAGACCGCAGTTTTATTTCTGCGGTTTTTTTTATAAACTTATATTAGTGGGAGTTGAAAAATGCCGCTGTTTTCAAATAATATTTTGATTTTATTGTAATTTTTAGGCCAAATTTTTTCTGAATATTAAAATTTAGCCTATATTTATATAAAGAAACAGAGATGGAGCGGAGATTATATCGATCAATAAATAGAAAGCTGATTGCAGGGGTATGTGCTGGCATTGGCGTGTATTTCAATATTGATCCAGTCATTATAAGGCTGATATTCATTCTGTTGTTTCTTTCATTGGGAATAGGCTTTTTGGCTTATGCAATCATGTGGATTGTTATTCCTGCGGATCGTTTTTAATAAGTAATTTTATACATTTTAGATTAGATTGTGGATTAGGTTTGATTTTTTTATCGAATGGATTTTTTTGACTATGTTGAATGATTTTTTTATATCTTTTTTCATTTAACCACAATGTGTTGGCTGTTAGTAATTTCTAAATCTAACAGCTATTTTTTTGCCCAAAATTTAGTAAGGATCCATGCTTGCTTAGTTTGGTTCTAACTGAAAAATTTTAGAACTTAATAATCTCCTAATCAAACATACCTAACCTAAGTCTTATGTCGCAACCTCATATTTATGATTTCGGAATTGTAGGAAACTGTGCTTTTATGGCCTCTATCAACAAACGAACCGATGTGGTTTGGATGTGCTGGCCATCCTTTGAAAGCAGTTTTATTTTCGGAAGTTTACTGGACAAAGAAAAAGGCGGGGAGTTCTCAATTTTACCCGTCGATGAGGAATTCAGCTCACATCAATATTATCAGGAAAACACCAACATTCTCGTTACCGAAATAGAAGACTCCAATGGGAAGTACCGCGTAACGGATTTCGCCCCACGATTTCCGCAGTTCGATCGGTATTTTCGGCCTTTAATGTTAATTCGGAAAGTGGAGCCGCTCTCAGGTAACCCAAGGGTGAATGTACGTTGCAGCCCTAAAGGGGACTATGGGAAGAAAAATCCGCAACGCGTGGTGGGCTCTAATCATATTAAATATCTTGGCATTGGCGATGAGGTACGACTGACGACCAACATTCCACTGAGTTATGTGATTGATGATGAGGAGCCTTTCTTTCTGAATGAGACCAAATACCTTGCCCTGACCTACGGCGCACCACTCGAGGCGGCTCTTGAACGTACCGCAGATGAGTTTTTGCGTGCCACTCAGAAATATTGGAAAGATTGGGTGAAGTCCACCAGTATTGGGCATTTTCAGCAGGAGGCCGTGATTCGTTCTGCCCTCGCTCTGAAAATCCATCAGTATGAAGATACAGGGGCAATTATTGCGGCCAGTACCACCTCATTGCCCGAATCGCCAGGCAGTGGAAGAAACTGGGATTACCGTTTTTGCTGGATGCGGGATACTTTCTATACCCTTCAGGCTTTCAATCATATTGGTCACTTCGAGGAGTCGGAAAGGTACTTTAATTATATCGCCAATATTTCTTCCAAAGAGAAAGAGCGCTTTCAGCCTTTGTATAGTATTAAAGGGAAATCCAAGCTGGAGGAGAAGATTCTTGACCTTGAAGGTTACCTCGGAAATGGCCCTGTTAGGATTGGTAATCAGGCGCATGAACATATTCAGAATGATGTGTATGGGCAGGTGATGATCAGCCTTTTGCCCTTGTTCGCAGATGCCCGTTTTCACCATGAAAACCGCTTCAGTTCTCACGACATGATGTGGGATATTCTGAAAATGATCGAAAATACAATCGATGAAAAAGATGCCAGTTTATGGGAGTTCCGTGACCGTTCGAAGTATTATTGTTACACTTTCTTGTTTCAGTGGGCAGGAAGTAGCGCGGCACTGAAAATTGCCTCAAGATTTGGTGATCAGAAAATGATGAACCTCGCCCGAGACCTTAAAAAACGTGCTTTTGAGCGTATCGAGGGGTGTTATGAAGATGAACGCGGTGTTTATACACAGGCGGCGGGATCGCCCGAGCTTGATGCGGCCAACCTGCAGTTGATCATGATGGGTTATTTGGATTCTTCCAGTATTGTAGCCAAGTCGCACTTGAAGGCGATGGAAAAGGAACTCAGAACCAAAGAAGGCTTGTTTTACCGTTACCGACATGTCGATGATTTTGGAACGCCCGAAACAACCTTCCTGATTTGCTCTTTCTGGTATGTGGAGGCCCTTGCTGTTGTGGGCAGGGTAGAGGAAGCGATTATCGAGTTTGAAAAGTTATTGAAATATACGAACCACCTTGGCTTATTGAGTGAGGATGTTGATGCAAAAACGGGCAGTCAGTGGGGGAATTTCCCACAGGCCTACAGCCATGTCGGTTTGATTAATGCCGCCTATCGTATTGCGAAAAAGTTGGATAAACCGATGTTCTTTTAAAAGAACAATTGCGGTGATAATGAATAAAAAAGGGTTTGGTGATGTGCCAAGCCCTTTTCTGTTATTGGTGTTTTACATTAAGGTCATAAAGCTTGATGAGGCCGAAATTTTCAAGTTTGAAATAGGGTTGAAACAACCGACTGGTGCAAGACTTAAATTATCGCACAATTTTTATTGTCCATAGATCAAGCAGATTTCCACGGATTTTTTTATTGCGGAAGTTGGATGTCGCCCATCGCAAATCCACAAAATTACTTTCTATTCTTTTTGATGAAGGAGCCCTCCAATAATAGCGTGTGTTGTTTACGGGTTGTAGCGCTATTGTTCGAGTTTCAGTGATTCAGCAACCTCCGTAGATAAACCTTATACATACCCCTTCACCTTATAAGCCGCAAAGCCAATCCATTCTTTGATGATCATATTCCATTGGGTCAGCGTTTCTGCATTGGGCAATACATATTCTTGCACCATAAAATCTCGGTCTGAAGTCAAATAATGAACGCTGAAGGGTACAGTGTTGATATTTTGTTTTTTGAAACAGGCGACCGAGCGACGCATATGGAAGGCTGAAGTAATTAACAAGTAATTTTTGTGCTTGAAGGAGGCGTGCTGATCGATGATTTTTTTGGTCAAAAGCGCATTCTCGAAAGTGTTTCTTGACTGATCCTCCAATAGTATGGCGGAACGGGGAATGTTGCAGTCCAAAAGAAATTGCAGACTTTGGGCAGCTTCACTTGGCTCCCCATCGATTTTTTGGAGATGCCCATTACCACCCGTGAAAATAATGTGGTCAATCACACCCATCCGATACAATTGTACCGCCTGCGTGATCCTGTCGGCAGCCTGATTAAAGGAGGTCAGTCTGTAGGGTTGTCTCCCCGTCAGGGTGGCGCCACCAAGAACGATAGCTGTTTTGGGAGCAGCGGACTGTAATTCTTCGAGCGACGGGCGTGCTATTTGCCATTTCAGATTGATGAAATCAAACAGGGGCTGATTCCCGAAAATGAATAGCAGCAAAAGGGAAAAAATCAACGCCTTTTTTCGCCACTTTGGGAGGCAAACCGAAAACAGGAGCAGGACGAAGATCCATGAAATTGGCTGGATGCCGTAAACGAGGATTTTGGAAAGCAAAAAGAACATAAAAAAACCACTAATTGAAGTTTAAAATTAGTGGTTTTTCTGAAGATCAGGAAGGCTTATTGGTGGTTTTTAAATTTGTACACCAAGCCAATGGCCATCACGTGTTTGTATTGCAGGCGTGGCCCCATGTCGTTGATTTTGATATCGTCATCATAAATGGTTTGCACCGAAATGTTGGCAGAAAGCCAGTCGTTTACTTTCAGGTCGAGTAAAGCATCCAGGTTTACATCAATATTTTGAGGATTCTCGCGGTAATTGGAGAAGAAGTTACCATTTAATTGAAAGGTGACATTTTTAGCCACATCTTTTTTGAACTGGAACCTGACGTTTGCCCCCACTTCAAAACGGTAATTATCGCCTTTCTGAACACCAAACGCCCCTTGGTTAGATAATTCATCATCCATTACAAAGGTGGTTTTCGTGGCGATAGGCCCAAGGTACAGACTGAATAAATCTTTAATGATATAGGTAGTACCCGCAGAAAATTCCAGGTAACCAGGTGCCATAAATGTCGAGATTCGTTTGGTAGGGTCATCGCCCTTCAAGTCGAAACCATCGGCAAATTGCGTTCTGAAGTTCAGCAATCCAGTATAGTACCATCGGCTGTCCTTGATCTGGCGGCTGAAACTCGAAAGCAGATCTATGCGGTCTTCGGTTTTTTCCTGACCAGAACTCCCTTTGCGGATCAGTCCGTAACCAACATCCAGCTTGTTTCCCCAAATAATTTTTTCATGGGAATAATTCGCATACACATTGGCGAAGGCATTACCTGCGATGGAATTGTCGCCACCAGCCGCCCAGTTGCTTAAAGTCACCTGAGACATATTAATGCCTGTCGTGCCACCGACTTTCCATTCTTTTTGAGGCCTTTGTACCTCTTTTTTTGCATTTGCTGTTGTATTTTGAGCATATACAGATGAAGTGCTGAGTAGTGCAGCAAGGAGTAGTATTTTTTTCATAAGTAGGTTATATAATTAAATTTTATATCGAATTTGTGCTGTGTAAGTTTGTGTAAAATTTATGTAATTTTAATTTGCGGTGTTATAAAAATATAAATTTGCGCATTCGCAATAGATTTTAGGTATCTTAAATTCTTAATACTGACACTGAGCAGTTGGACAGATTGCGTTTTGTGCCGAGATCTTGTAGCTTTGGAGGCTGGAGACGCAATATTCTCAAAAAATACCCATGAGTAAAAATTTTAAGAATAAATATTGGACAAATATAAAGGATGCCTATAAAACCTTAAAGGAAGGAATGGGGCTGACATTGACCCATTTTGTGAAGGCGACCAAGTCTCATGATAACCGTGGGATCGATGAACAGGGGTATTTTGACCAGAACGAAGGGCTTGTAACTTTACAATATCCGCATCAAAAACTGGAGGTTCCTATCAATGGGCGATATAAGCTTGATTTGGAGCAGGAGGACTGTATTGTTTGCGATAAGTGCGCTAAGGTGTGTCCTGTGGATTGTATAGATATCGTTCCTGTACGCTCTGCGGAGGAACTTGGTAAAACGTCTGATGGATCTTCTATCAGGATGCATTTGGCAAAGTTTGATATCGATATGGCCAAATGTATGTTCTGCGGCCTTTGTACTTATGTTTGTCCTACCGAATGTCTGACCATGACGTCGGAATATGACTATTCTACTTTTGATTTTGCAGAGCATAATGTGCCTTTTGCAACCATGACGCCTTTGGAGATTCTTGAGGCAGAGGCTAAATGGAAAAAGGTGCAGGAGGAAAAGCAGGCAGCCAAAGCAGCGAAACCTTCGCCTGCAGCCAAGGCGGTTATCAAGCCTAAAGCCGTGGGAGCGCCAAAGGTGAGTATCCCAAAACCAGCGGCTAAGGCGGTAATTAAACCGAAGGTGCCTTCAGCAGCAACCGCCAAAAAAGTTGTGAAGCCCCAGATTCCAGCGATGAAAAAGGCGGATGAACAAACGCCAGAAAATACAAATGTGGCCAAAAAGCCCGTGCTCAAGCCAAAAATTGGTGGTGCAGGTTCAGCAGCTGAAACCACACCGAGTGGCAGCAATGTCGCGAAGAAAGCAGTGGCCAAGCCAAAAATTCCAACGGCAGGTTCAGGAACGAATGTGGCCAAAAAGCCCGTGCTTAAGCCAAAAATTGGTGGTGCAGGTTCAGCAGCTGAAACCACACCGAGTGGCAGCAATGTCGCGAAGAAAGCAGTGGCGAAGCCAAAAATCCCAACGGCCGGATCAGGAACGAATGTAGCAAAAAAGCCTGTGGTTAAGCCAAAAATTGGCGGAGCGGGTTCGGTAGCTGAAACTACACCGAGTGGCAGCAATGTCGCGAAGAAGTCAGTGGCCAAGCCAAAAAATCCAACGGCCGGTTCAGGAACGAATGTAGCTAAAAAGCCCGTTCTTAAGCCAAAAATCGGCGGAGCAGGTTCGGCAGCTGAAACTACAACGAGTGGCAGCAATGTCGTGAAGAAGCCAGTGGCCAAGCCAAAAATTCCAACGGCAGGTTCAGGAACGAATGTGGCTAAAAAGCCCGTTCTTAAGCCAAAAATCGACGGAACGGGTTCAGCCGCTGAAACGACAACGAGCGGTAGTAATGTTGCGAAGAAGCCAGTAGCCAAGCCAAAAATTCCAACGGCAGGTTCAGGAACGAATGTAGCAAAAAAGCCTGTGGTTAAGCCAAAAATCGGCGGAATGAGTTCGTCAGCTGAAACTACAACGAGCGGTAACAATGTCGCGAAGAAAGCAGTGGCCAAGCCAAAAATTCCAACGGCAGGTTCAGGAACGAATGTGGCTAAAAAGCCCGTGCTTAAGCCAAAAATCGGTGGGACGAGTTCAGCCGCTGAAACGACAACGAGTGGCAGCAATGTCGTGAAGAAAGCAGTAGCCAAGCCAAAAATTCCAACGGCCGGTTCAGGGACGAATGTAGCAAAAAAGTCCGTGCTTAAGCCAAAAATACCTAATACTAAACCGAAAGAGGATTAAATTTAATGAACCAATATTTGATATATGAAATCCTGTTTTATGGATTTATGGGGCTGACATTATTGTCGGCCATCACCATTATTTTTGCCAAAAATGTACTTTACGCAGCTTTTTCGCTGTTGGTGTCCCTTTTTGGTGTTGCCGCACTGTTTGTTTTGATGGGGGCTGATTTTTTGGGAATTGCACAAATCATGATCTATATCGGGGGCATATTGGTGCTGATGATTTTTGGGGTGATGCTGACTAACAGGCTCAATGGAAAACCCATCATTACGGCCAATAAAAACGTGCTGGTCAGCCTGATTTTAGGCATGGTGACTTTTGGGTTTCTTGGCTTGGTGTTTTCTCAGTTTGAATGGGCAAAACGTCCCTGGATGCAGGCCGATGCCGTTGCCGATGGGAGTATTCGTGCATTGGGTATCGCCACCATGACCAACTTTATTTTACCTTTCGAATTGGTGGCAGTCATGCTTTTGGTTGCATTAATCGCAGGGACATATTTAGCAAAACGAGCAAGATGACCATCACAACCTTTCTATTTTACCTTCCGCTGTTGCTTACTTTTGCCGTAGCGGGAATTTATGCCGAGCGGAAAATTGCAGGATTTATTCAGGATCGCCTGGGCCCAATGGATACGGGTAAGTTTGGCCTTTTGCAGACCATCGCCGATGTGCTGAAACTCCTGATGAAAGAGGATATTTCCCATGACCGTGTTGATAAAAAGCTATTCCCCATTGCACCAATTATCGTGTTTTCTGCAATATTGAGTGGGTTTGCCGTCTTGCCTTTAACCTCTGACTGGACTGGCGCAGGTTTGCAGGTCGGTTTGTTTTACCTACTGACCATTATCACTTTTGATGTTGTCGGCATTCTGATGGCGGGATGGGCCGCAAATAATAAATATGCCCTTTTTGGTGCTGAGCGATCTGTAGCGCAGCTGATCAGTTACGAGGTGCCTATGGGGATGTGTGTGCTGGCAGTCGTCTGTATTTGTCAGACCCTCGATTTGCAGGCAATATCCTTTCAGCAGGGAATTTTTGCCGTGGCCCACGGGCAGGAGGTCAGCTATTTGTTTGGCATTAAAGCCACGGGCATTGAAGTTTCCAGCATTGGTGGTATTCTAAGCTGGAATATTGTCAGGGCGCCGATTCTTATTCCTGTGGCCGTGATTTTCTTCATCGCTTCGCTGGCAGAGGCCAACCGTGCGCCATTCGACCTTGCCGAAGCGGAAAGTGAACTGATCGCTGGTTACAATGTGGAATACTCGGGTTTTAAATTTGCCATGCTGATGCTTGGAGAGTACGGCATGATGTTGCTGATGTCTATTCTGATGGCTGTATTGTTTTTTGGCAGCTGGAATACTCCATTTCCCAATATCGGATCCTGGCCTCTTGCCGAATGGACAAGCGGTCAGCCTGGTAGTGTGAGTGGGCACCTTTGGGGTGGTTTTTGGTTGCTGTCGAAAGCCTTTGTGGTGATATTTTTCCAAATGGTGGTGCGCTGGACCTATCCTCGTTTGCGGGTGGATCAGCTGATGAGTTTCGCCTGGAAATACCTGACGCCCGCAACATTAATTTTGGTGGTTCTGTCCGTTTTTTGGCGGATGTTAATGATATAATGAAATGATTCCATTAGCGCATATATTAATATTTTCGGCCCTGTTGTTTTCTCTTGGGATCATGATTGTCCTGATGAAGAAAAATGCCATTGTTATCCTGATGGGGATTGAGCTGATTCTTAATGCCGCCAATATCAATCTGGTGGCTTTTTCGCATTACGACCCCACTTTTTCGGGGCAAATGTTTACCATGTTTGTAATGGTGGTTGCGGTATCAGAAATTGCCATTGCACTCGCCATTGTTTTTAAGCTTTATCATCATTTGCGTTCCATCGACCTTGACTTAAACTAAATGGAAACCTTAACTCAATATAATTCTTTGGCCATTGGAGCAGGGATATTGGCCATGATCCTGCCCTTGCTGTCTTTTGTGCTGATCGCCTTTTTTTCGGACTATTTCGGCGCCAAAAGTGACCGACTGGCCATTAGCGCTGTCAGTATTTCGTTGGTCATGTCGGTATTTGTCGCCATGCAGGTATTTCCCAACCATGTGATTACAGCACAGTGGTCGTGGTTTTCTGTCGGCGAATATCAGTTCAATATCGGCCTATTGCTTGATCAGCTTACCGCAGTAATGCTGGTGGTGGTCAGCCTGGTGTCTTTACTGGTGCATATTTTCTCGATGAACTACATGAAAGGCGAGCCACATTATGCCCGCTATTATAGTTTCCTCGGGCTCTTTACCTTCAGTATGTTTATCATCCTGCTGGCTGATAACCTATTGGTACTTTTCATGGGTTGGGAGCTGGTAGGCTTGTCTTCTTATTTGCTGATCGGTTTTTGGTTTGAGCGCCCCTCGGCAGCGAATGCCAACCGTAAAGCATTCCTGACCAACAGGGTGGGGGATATGGGTTTTCTTTTCGGAATCATGATTTTCTGGGCCTATTTTCATACCCTTAATTTTCAGGAACTCACCGCCCTTTTCAGCAATGCGTCAGTTTTGGCACAAATCCCTTCCACGTGGTTAATTCTCGGTGGGCTGGGGATATTCATGGGGACAGTCGGTAAATCGGCGCAGTTTCCTTTGCAAGTCTGGTTGCCTGATGCCATGCAGGGGCCAACGCCTGTTTCTGCATTAATCCACGCCGCAACCATGGTTGCCGCAGGGATTTTCCTTTTGGCGAGGGTTTTCCCGATGCTGGCGCCTGAAACATTGATAGTGATCGCCCTGATCGGTTCCATTACCGCCATGATGGGAGCCTTTTCGGCCTTGAACCAATTTGACATCAAGCGGGTGTTGGCCTATTCTACCTCCTCGCAGTTGGGTTATATGGTGATGGGCATGGGGGTAGGTGCCTACGATGCATCCCTGTTTCACCTGATTACCCATGCGTTTTTCAAGGCGGGTTTATTCCTGTCCGTTGGTGCGGTCATTCATGCCATGCACCATTTTCATGCTGAATGTAAAAAGAAGAATATCAGTATCCATCTCGATCCGCAAGATATGCGTCAAATGGGTGACCTCGGCAAGCGGATGCCCCTGATTCATGCGGGATACACCATTTGTGCACTCGCCTTGATTGGCCTGCCGTTCTTTTCAGGATTTATGTCCAAAGATGCCATTCTTATGGCCTCCTGGGAATGGGCGCAAAACCTCAGTGCCCACGGGCAATATTGGGCATGGTTTGTTCCTTTGAGTGGTTTTGGAGCCGCTGTGCTTACGGCTTTTTATATGGCTCGACAGTGGTACCTGGTTTTTTGGTCAAAGTCAAGATTGATCGTTGAATGTCAGGCGGCCTGTAATTGTTACGATTCCCTGCACGATCCTTCCTGGAAGAAAACCGTGCCTGTTGGTCTTTTGGCGATGCTATCGGTCTGGCTTGTTTACGGCTTGAATCCTTTCGATGGACACGCTTCCTGGTTGTATCATGCCGTTGATCAGCCAATGAATGTGATGCTCGCCGACTGGCAAATTGCGGGTCAGCGGGAGATTTGGTATGTCCCATTACTGGCCTTGGCTTCGGCATTATTGGGCTTGGGCTATGCCTATCGAAAATATAGTCGGGTAAGTAAACTCGGCATAGATTACAGTCATCGCAGGCCAAAAGGCCGATGGGGGTATTTGTCGATCAATAATTTTTATATGGATCGTTTTTACCGAAAACATTTCATGATCCGCAGCCTGCGTTGGGCTTACCGACTGCATTGGTTTGATAAAAATGTGCTTGACAAAGGCATTGTTGCAATCGGCGGACTAACCCTGAGTGCTTCTCGGGTTTTCCGAAAATTCGATCAGGCCAACCAATGGGTGGTTAATGCCATAGGGGTTGCGGTCGTGATATTGGGGCAGGCTTTCCGAACCCTTGACATCTGGATTGTTGATGGACTGGTTAATTTTTCCGCCAACCTGTCTTCTGCATTAGGCAAGTCTTTCGGGAAAGTGCAAGGGCGACAAACACAATCCATCATTGCTTATATGCTTTGTGGGGTGTTTATCTTGGCCTTATGGGTGTTGTTGTAATTGCAGCCATAAGCCGCCTCAGGCTTTTTTTCCTGTCCTCCAATCACCGATCGCAAGACGTCAGCGGCTTCTTTACTGATCTCAGCCGCCTTTTTGTGAAAGCAGTAATTGCTCAATTAAAGATGACCAAGTATTGAAGTCCATGGACAACAACTGGTCAAATAAAAACGCCCGAAATGTTATGCAACACTTCGGGCGTTTTCAGTTCCTGTAAAAAATATTATTTCATGCTTCTTCGTCGGTAATCCTCTTTGGTGATCTCAAAAGGTTTAATGCTTGAATTTGGGGATGGTTTGTCCCCTGTGTTCAGTCGCATGCCTAAACTGTTGAGGAAATTTACTGAAGCCAGGTTACTGCCTTCCGCAGAACCGTGAATTGCCTCAGCCTGCATTTCTTCAAATCCATATTTAATCACTACATTTCCCGCTTCTTTGGCGTAGCCTTTCAGCCAATATTGTGGGCCAAGCGTACAGAACAATCGGTATTCATTTTTGTCCTCTGCAGGGCGAAGGCCGATAATGCCAACAAACTCTTCATTTTCTTTTTCACGGATCAACAATGTTAATCCATGACCTGGTTTTGGGGTCTCAAAAAGGGTGTAATCCTTGAGGTGCTTGGTTTGCTTCAAATGCGCTAAAGTAGGCATTGAAAGGAAACGCTCCACTTGTCGGTCCGCAACAAGATCCTTGAAAGGTTCCTGATCTTTTTCTATGAAAGGTCTTAACTGAAGGCGTGTTGTCTCGAAATTTTTTTTCCAATCCATAACAGTTAGGTTTTATGATTTCTAATTGAAGGACTATTATCATCATTTTTAAATTCTATCAGAAAGATTTGAGCCTTTTTTTTTCATGATGCCGAAAATAGTTTGCCAATCGGCCAATTAGATGGTCCTGATCATTTATAGGCTACAAAAAAACCTTATCTTTGAAACCGAAATTAATAATGAATATGACTGAGCAATCTAAAAGATATACCATTACAGCGGCTTTGCCGTATGCCAATGGCCCTGTACACATTGGGCACCTTGCGGGCGTTTATGTTCCGGCGGATATTTATGTGCGTTACCTGAGATCAAAGGGAGAGGACGTGGTTTTTGTTTGTGGATCTGATGAGCACGGTGTGCCGATTACCATCCGGGCAAAAAAAGAGGGCGTAACTCCTCAGCAGGTTGTTGACAAGTACCACGGTATCATCAAAAATGCCTTTGCTGATTTCGGAATTTCTTTTGATATCTATTCTCGTACTTCGAGCAAAACGCATGCAGAGACTGCCGCGGATTACTTCAAGAAAATGTACGATGAAGGAAAGTTTGTAGAGCAGACTTCCGAGCAGTATTATGACGAGAAGAACAACCAGTTTTTGGCAGACCGCTACATTATGGGCGAGTGCCCAAAATGCGGGAATCCAGATGCCTACGGCGATCAGTGTGAAAAGTGTGGCTCAACACTTTCTCCACGTGAATTGGTTAATCCTCGCTCGACAATCTCTGGCGAGCAGCCGATTCTTAAAGAAACTACCCACTGGTATTTGCCATTGGACAAATACGAGCCATGGTTGAAAGAATGGATCTTGGAGCAAAATAAAGACTGGAAATCCAATGTTTATGGTCAGTGTAAATCTTGGCTCGACAGTGGCCTGATGCCTCGTGCCGTAACCCGCGATTTGAACTGGGGAGTCCCTGTGCCTGTAGAGGGAGCCGACGGCAAAGTGTTGTACGTGTGGTTTGATGCCCCTATTGGCTATATTTCAGCGACCAAAGACTGGGCGACGGAAAATGGCAAAAATTGGGAAGATTACTGGAAAAGTGAAGAGGCTGAGCTGATCCACTTTATCGGTAAAGACAATATCGTATTTCACTGTATCATTTTCCCTTCTATGCTGAAGGGTGATGGCTCTTATATTTTGCCTAAAAATGTCCCTGCGAATGAATTCCTGAACCTTGAAGGGGACAAGATTTCTACCTCGCGTAACTGGGCAGTTTGGTTGCACGAATACCTGAACGACCTTCCTGACAAGCAGGATGTTTTGCGCTACACGCTGTGTGCCAATATGCCTGAAACCAAGGATAACGATTTCACCTGGAAAGATTACCAAACCAGAAACAACTCTGAACTGGTGGCCATTTTGGGTAATTTTGTGAACCGTGCAGTGGTATTGACCAACAAATATTACGACGGTGCTATTCCTGCACGTGGTGAATTACAACAGATTGATCTGGATACCTTGGATGCGTTGGAAGTACTTCCGGAGAAAATCGCCGCTGCCCTTGATAAGTATAAGTTCCGTGAAGCCCTGGCGGCAATGATGGAACTGGCGCGCCTGGGGAACAAATACTTGGCAGATACCGAGCCATGGAAATTGGCGAAAACTGATGCCGAGCGTGTAAAAACCATCATGAACATTGCTTTGCAGATTGTTGCCAACCTGTCGATTGTCGCAGAGCCTTTCTTGCCTTTTACAGCCGCTAAACTGGTAGAAATGCTGAACATCGATACCTTGAAGTGGAGAGAGGCTGGCCGTCAGGATATTCTTGGCGACGGGCACCAAATCAACAAAGGACAGTTGCTTTTCGAGAAATTGGAAGACGCTACCATTGATGCTCAAATGCAGAAACTCGAAGACACCAAAAAGGCCAATGAAGCAGAAAACACCCCTGTTGCTCCTGCCAAAGAAGATTGCTCTTTTGATGATTTCATGAAAATGGATATTCGCGTTGGAGAAATCCTCGAAGCGGAAAAACTGAAAAAGTCTAAAAAGCTTTTGAAACTGAAAGTGGATGTCGGCTTTGAAACCCGCACCATTTTGAGTGGGATTGCTCAGCACTTTTCTCCTGAAGAAATTGTAGGTAAAAAAGTGCAGGTGTTGGTGAATTTGCCTCCTCGAAAAATGATGGGCATTGAGTCTGAAGGGATGGTCATGATGGCTGAAGCCAAAGATGGAAGCCTCCGTTTTATGGAGCCATCAGCAGATACCGAAGCAGGATCTATGATTAGCTAATCCGTCAACGGACATATAATAAGGGCGCAGAAATGAAGGTTTCTGCGCTTTTTTTTATTAAATGCTGTTATTTCAAAGCAGAAGAAAATCGGTTACGGATATTAATATTTATATAGAATTCATTATTGAAATTATACTGACCTCAAGTTGGAGTTAGATTACGGTTATATTTTTCAATTGAAGCTTGTGATATTGTCAGAAATCCCACTTTGTAGTTATCTTAATAGATCATTGGGGATGGATTACTGAATTTAAGGAAATGAAAAGAAAGGTTTTTCAGAAAATATTTGCGTCAATTATTTTGTCGTGCGGATTAGTGAGCGCTTTTGCACAGGGTGGGCCTTCAGAGTTAGACTCAGGCAGAATTGCCCATGTGGTCGCTTTACCTCAGTCCAAAGTTTTTCTTGATAAGTTCCCTTTGAGTTCTCCGCAGGAACGCCAAAAAATTGATTATCACAATCTGGTTGAAGTCGATTATAGAAGTTCTAAAGAAATTCACCTGTTTTCCCGCGACTATATTCATAAAGAACTATTGCTCGGCACCTGGAAACGAAAGGGGAAATCGACCTCCATGATGGGCTATTTCGGGGAAAATACCTACGAGGCCATCTATTCAGACAGCCGAAGCAACAGCAAGCTGTATGAGCAATACATTTATTATTCCTTGCGAAACGACAGTCTGACGTTTTATACGGACAGTCTTAAAGAGCACGTTAAATGGAATTTCAAGCTGATGTCGGTCAATAATCGCCACCTGGTAGTAAAAACGACCCAAAGCGGTGTGCTGACTTTCGACCGTGTTTCAGACAATACCTCTCCTTTGCAAACCAGAAAACATACCTTTCACTTGCAGGCAGGTAAGCTGATTTGTGGCTTTACCCAATATGCCAGTGCTCAACAGGGCTCTTGTTTACGCCTGTCGGAAGATTTGTTTGTTGGCATGACGAAAGAGGAGTTGACCAAAGAATTGTGGTTTGCCAAGTTTCATAAGGTGAGTGATACAAAATGGACTTTCCACGATGGCCGAAGTACAATTGCATTGCATTTTAAAGACGATCACCTGAGGAATATCAAGTGGTATGGCTTTGGTGATTCTGGCCGATTTGATTTTGCCGGAATAAGCGTTGGCGATATGATCACCTATCTTGAACAACGCCTCGGTAAGCCTACTTTTGTGAAGCGGGCGAAGGAAAAAGGGGACGCTACCGAGTGGTGGTATTATGAACCTTTTCATTTCAGAATTCAAATCCAGGCAGAAAAGGTTCATGTGATTGAGTTGGGTGATTTTTAAGGTCGCCAGTCAGCAATTAAATCAACGAGCAATTCGATCTGCTCTTTGGAGTGGGTCGGGAAGTTGGCAATGCGAATTTGCGCAGCCTTATGCTTTCCATAACCTGCCCCAACAACAAGCCCTTTCTCTTTCAAATAGGCTATTAAAGGTGCGGAACCACCCTCAACATTGGCCACCGCCACAGTGTCCGAGCGCCAGTCTTTTTCCTGAACCAAAGGGGAAAGTAAAGGGTGATCTTCAAAGCACTTGATCAGGATCGTGTTTTTATAAATAGCCTCACGTCGGATCACATCCACACCCTTTCTGCGGAAATCTTCCGCCACCTTGCCCAATAAATAAATATTGAGGGTGTTTGGCGTTTCTATGGTTTGATAACCCTTGCCTTTGTCCACCATTTCCAATAAAGGGTGATAGGATGGGTACACCTTGCCCGCTACGGTCAGGGCATGGGCTTTGGCTATTGCGCGCGGACTGACGATCCATACGCCCAATCCAGCAGGTAATCCAAAACATTTTTGAACGGAAAAATACACACTGTCAAGGTCCTCAAAAGGAATAGGCGTGGTCGGGGTAGAGGATACCACATCCATAGCGATCAATGCGTCGGGGAAATGTTTTTTCGCTTCGCGGAGATCAGCCATCGGGTGCTTGACGCCAGTAGCGGTTTCGTTGGCTGTAAAGTGAATCAGCTCGGGCTGAGCTTCCACGGCCTTCGGGTCAAATAAGGCTACCGTGCCTTCTGGGGCCGTAATCATTTGTGCTTCTTTTCCCAATCGCTGAAATGCCTGCGCACATTTTTTGGAAAATGCCCCATGCACGTGGTGGAGGCTGTGGGTGTCCACCAGGTTTTCGGCCATACGGTCCCAAACTTCCGTAGCAGAGGTAGTAAATACCACTTCATAAGCCTGCGGAATGTCCAAAAGCTGACGCAGCTGTTCTACGGTGAATTTATAGATGCCCTTAAATGCTGGAGATCGGTGGCTGATGGCCATGACCTGTTCTTTGAGTGCGCTCTTGAGGTGATCTTCGAGGGTAAAGTAGGTCGCTGATGGGCCTGGTACAAATATAAGTTGAGGCATGGTTGGTCTTCCTTTTTGCTTGTGAATTGATTAGTCACCAAATTTATAAGTTTTATTGGATTTATTTGCGAGTTTTATTCAACATGCTGACCAATATTATTTATAAATTAAACATAAAGCCCTTATTTTTGCATTCGATATTATTCAACATAGCCAAATCCATGAAACGATTCGCATCCTTCATCCTATTTTTTCTGTTTGTCAGCCTTCAAACCTTTGGGCAGTCCCGAAATGGTTACGCTACAACCTCCAAAAAAGCCATCAAATTATTCGAGCAAGCGACGGTTTTACTCAAGTCGAGGGAGTTCCCTGAAGCTGAAAAGAAACTGCAATCGGCATTGGCAAAAGATCCCAATTTTATTGAAGCGCATTTGCGGCTGGCGAGTATCTATGGTTTGTACCGAAAGAAGGAGCTCGAAAAACAGTCCCTCGAACAGGTCGCCCGAATTGCCAATGGGAACCTGAAATACAAATCAGTTTATATGAAGCTGGCAAAAGTGTATTTTAATGAAGGGGATTATGACAGGGCACTGAAGATGGGGAACCTGTTTCTGCGCTCAAGGCCTCGGGAATCTGAGGCCAAAGCCACAGAATGGATCATGGAAAATGCGACTTATGCCAAGGAATTAATGGCCAAGCCCGTACCGTTTAAAGCCGTGATGATGGACAGCACCGTCAATAGCTTTGCCCTGCAATATTTTCCGGTGGTTACGGTGGACGAAAACACCCTCATTTACACTAAAAGAGATGGCAGTGGCGGTTCCGATACCGAGGACATTGTGGTGTCGCACCGAAATAAAGATGGCAACTGGAGTAAGCCCGTGTCCATTTCTGATAATATCAATACCCTTCAAAACGAGGGGACCTGTACGATTTCTTCGGATGGGAAAATGATGATATTTACCTCCTGCACACAGGGAGGCGAAAGAAAGAATTATGGAAGTTGCGATTTGTACGTTACCTACAAAGAAGGTGATGACTGGTCGGAACCTAAAAATCTGGGACGAACGGTCAATACTTCAGCATGGGAATCTCAGCCTGCTTTAAGTGCCGACGGTAGAACGCTATTTTTTGTCTCTGACCGCCGAGGAGGTTTTGGCCGACGGGATATTTATTATACCACAAAAACAGATAATGGGCTGTGGACCCCTGCCACTAACCTGGGTAAAAATATCAATACTTCAGGAGATGAGATTGGGCCATTTATCCATGTGAATAATCAGCGATTATACTTTTCGTCCAATGGACATAAGGGAATGGGTGGTTTCGATTTTTTCTATTCTGACAGGCTCCCTGGCGGGGAATTTGGCCCTGCGGAAAACCTGGGTTACCCCATCAATGACCACAACGATCAGTCTTCGCTGACGGTAAATGCCGATGGTTCGCTTGGCTACATTTCCATCGATCAGTATCAGGGAAACACGGCGCACAGTTCGCTCTATACTTTTGAAATTCCCAAAGCGCAACGGGTGCTGAACCGCAGTAGTTATGTGGCGGGTACCGTGCTGGATAAAGATACTCAAAAGCCAGTGGCTGCAAAGGTGGAACTTTATAATGTGTCCAATGAACAGCTCGTGAATGCCGTTACCGCTGATGCCGTGAATGGTTCCTATTCTATTGTACTGACCGAGGGGTCCCGCTACGCACTTTTTGTTTCTGCGCCAGGTTACCTTTTCAGGTCTATTCCATTTAATTTCGAAAAGACCGCTGGCGAGCTTGAGTCGGTGAAGATGGACATTCTTTTGGAGCCAATTCGCAAAGGGCAGATAACGCGCCTCGACAATGTTTTCTTCGATACCAACTCCTATGAACTTCGTGAGGAATCGAAAACAGAACTGAACAAAGCCGTGAAATTCCTGGAAGCCAACCGAAAGCTGGTCATGGAAATTTCAGGGCATACTGACGATGTCGGTGATGCAACTTACAACAAGACCCTGTCGAAAAACAGGGCAAAGTCAGTGTATGAATACCTTGTTGGTCAGGGCATCGCCAAATCACGCTTAAAATATGTAGGCTACGGAAAAGAACAGCCTTTCGTGCCGAATACGTCTGATGCAAACAGACAGAAAAATCGCCGCATTGAGTTTAAGATCATCGGCGACAATCAACCTTAATTATTTTTATACATGAAGAAGTTTTTTTTGTCTTTGGGTGTGGCAGCAATGCTATTGAGCATCCAAAGCTGTGATTCGTCAGCACCTAAGGATGCCATTGACGCCACAGTAATTACCCCTGCAAAATCGTTTGAATATAAGGCAGACGAGTTTGCTGATGTTTCGATCCTGAGGTATAACGTGCCTGGTTTTGAGGCGCTGACTGCCCAGCAAAAAGCATTTGTCTATTATCTTTCTCAGGCCGCGCTCTCGGGGAGGGATATGATTTATGATCAGAACTATAAACACAACCTGCTGGTACGTAAAACCCTTGAGTCATTGCTGGCCAGCAAGCTTGTCGATGATAATACACCAGATGGGAAGGGATTGTTGATTTATGCCAAGCGGGTATTTTTCTCCAATGGAATTCATCATCATTACTCCTCAGACAAGTTGATTCCTGCCTGTGACGCAGCCTATTTTGAAGCTTTAATCGCCAAAGTGGATCCTGCATCATTGCCATTGAATGGGCTTTCAGTTGCCGACTTCACCAAGAAGATCAGTAAGATTGTTTTTGACCCTAAGTTTGATTCCAAGCGTGTCAGTCGGGATTCAAATACTGATTTGGTAACGTCGTCTGCCATGAATATGTACGGGGAAGGCGTAACACAGCAGGAGGTGGAAGATTTCTACCGAAATAAAGTTGACCGTAATAATCCGCGCCCTGTGGCTCACGGTTTGAATTCTAAGCTGATCAAGAAGAACGGCAAGGTTGTCGAGGATACCTATAAAGTAGGCGGACTTTACACCGAAGCTTTGGAAAAGGTGGTTTTCTGGCTTGAAAAAGCGAAATCTGTGGCAGAAAATGAGGGGCAACAAAAATGGCTGTCGCTTTTAATCGACTTCTACAAAACAGGAGACCTGAAAACGTTTGATGATTTTTCTGTGGCCTGGACCAACACAACGGAAGGGGATGTGGATATGATTCATGGCTTTATTGAAGTTTATGGTGATCCAATGAGCTATCGTGGGGCATATGAGTCTATCATTGAAATTAAAGACCCTGAGGCTTCAAAAAGAATGGCGGCCCTGGCACAATACGCACAGTGGTTTGAAGACCATTCACCTATAGCAAAAGCACATAAAAAGGATAAGGTGGTCGGTATTTCCTATAAGGTCGTGAATGCCGTAATGGAAGCAGGTGATGCAGCCCCTTCTACACCTGTTGGAGTGAATTTGCCTAACTCTAACTGGATTCGAAAAGAGTATGGTTCCAAGGCGGTCAGTTTGGGGAATATAAAAAATGCCTACGAAGAAGCCGCAGGCCCTGGAATGCTGGATGAATTTGCGTGGACTGAAGCGGAGAAAGAGCGTGCGATCAAGTACGGGACCCTTTCCAATAATATGAGAACGGCACTGCATGAGGTGGTCGGTCATGCCTCTGGGCAACTCGAAGCTGGGGTAGGGACACCTAAAGAAACCCTGAAAAATTATGCCAATGCTCTTGAAGAATCCCGTGCGGATTTGGTTGCCCTGTATTATTTGATGGATCAGAAATTGGTAGATATCGGTGTGATTCCTAACCTTGAGGTGGGGAAAGCCGCTTATGATGCTTTTATCAGAAATGGCATGATGTTGCAATTGCGCCGTTTGGAAGAAGGCGCGATCATTGAGCAGGCACACATGAGAAACCGAGCAATGATTGCGCACTGGCTTTTTGAAAAAGGGCAGCAGGACAAGGTTATTACCCGTGAGCAGCGCGACGGAAAGACCTTCTTCGTGATCAATGATTATTCAAAAATGAGAACCCTTCTCGGAACTTTACTGAAAGAGGTGCAGCGCATTAAATCTCAGGGAGATTATGAAGCAGGGAAAGCACTGATCGAAAATTATGGCGTGCAGGTAGATGCGGAAATCCGTGCCGAGGTGATCAAGCGATACGAGCCGATCGGGTCTAAACCTTATGGCGGCTTTATTCAGCCATCACTTACTCCTGTAATGGATGGTGACAAAATTGTGGATGTGAAAATCAGCTATCCATCGGATTTTGTGCAGCAAATGCTCCATTACGGCAAAGAATACGCTTTTTTGCCAGCAAAGTAAGCACCCAATAAATACATTAGAAAGCCAAATGCACTTTTGCGTTTGGCTTTTTTTATGTTGTAAAATGATGAAGAATAGTACCTTTAGTAGGGTTACCTTTTTTCAATGCCATTAAAATTGCGGGCTATTGCTAAAAATCTATATGATTTATCTTATAATATTATGATAATAGGCACAAAAGTAGGGAAAGATTTTTACATTTGTTGTGTTACTGTTGATTTACGAAATCGGTTATTCCTGTAAGGATATGCCATTTTAAGCAATTACTTTTTAAATGAATTATAATGCAAAACCGAGTGCTTTGTCGTTACAAAATAAAGTGCTTTGAACTGATAGCTTGTGATTTAGTCCTATTGGGCTATTGGTTTTGCTGTTAAATTTCGTGTTTTTGAAAGATGTTTTAAGCCCTTTTTATTCGGTTCAGGCCGTTGGAGCAAAGGATATTCTTTTATATTAATAAATAAATCAGGACAAAATAGCCGTAATCTTACGCTTGTTCTGGTCACAAATATCAACCTATGAGGCAAAAATGTACAATCATTATTATTTTGCTGAGTGCACTATGCTGCCAAAAACTTCAAGCGCAGGATTTTCTGTTTTCTCAGTTCTATAATGCCCCTTTTTATATAAACCCTGCCTTTGTTGGCGCGACTCCTTACCACAGGGTAACGATGAACAACCGTGTGCAGTGGCCGCAACTACCACAGGCGGTGCAAACCCATGCCGTTTCGTGGGATTATAATGTCAGGAAACTGAATAGTGGTTTCGGTATTATGGCTACTTCAGACCGTATCGGTACGGCTAACCTGGCCACCAACCAAATGAATTTTATGTACTCCTATATGTTGCGGATTCAGAATAAGCTGATTATCCGCCCAGGTGTCTCGTTTGTTGCGGGTTCCCGAAGTTTGGACATGGATAAGCTGATATTTGTGGATGGGGAAGGTACTTATCCTATTCCTCCCGACATTAAGAATAACCTTGGTACCTACAACAGCTTCGATGTGAATACTGGCGTAGTGGTTTACACTCGGAATTTGTGGTTCTCAGGTGCCGTTTATCATTTGGCGCGTCCCACTTTATCTTTTCAGGAGTCGGGAATCAGTTCCATACCTATCCGTTACACTTTTGCCGTAGGAGGGAATTTCAAGATTAAGGAAAACGTTTTCAACTCCAAGCTTCGGAGCCTGGCAGTGTCACCAAGTATGATTTATGAGCGTCAGGGGGATTTTGAAACCCTTTCCGCAGGGATAAAATATTACCATTACCCAGTAACGATCGGGATGTGGTACCGTGGGGTGCCGATTCCTTTTTATCCTGAAGCAGTAAGTAATAATCAGGCACTTGTCATGACGATGGGCTTGACTTATGATATTTTTGAGTTCGGCTACAGTTTCGATTTCGGGCTCGGAGGTACGGGAAGTAAAAGTTTCGGTGGTGCCCATGAGGTATCCATCAAAATTTTGATCAAGCGACACCCACTGAAAAGAAACCGTGATAATTATAAATCACTGCCTTGTCCAGCATTCTATAAGGAAGAGCTGTTTTATTAAAATTGACGACCAACCGACTAAGGATATAGGGGGAAGGAGCTGAAGCTTCCCCAAAAAAAGCCACCGTTTTTCAACGGTGGCTTTTTGTATAGTAGGCCGATGGTATTCAACACGCACTAAGCTTTCGCTAATCCTGCCCGTTTTAATAATGCATCAGTCTTGGGTTCATGTCCTCGGAACCTTTTGTACAGGATCATCGGGTGTTCGCTGCCACCTTTAGAAAGCACATGCTCTTTGAACGCCTGAGCAGTTTCAGTATCGAAAAGCCCTTTTTCTTTGAAGGCTTCAAATGCATCAGCATCCAGAATTTCTGCCCATTTATACGAATAGTAACCTGCCGAATATCCTCCCTGGAAAATGTGGCTGAAGGCGGTACTCATGCAGGTGCCTTCGACCTTTGGGAATAATTCCGTAGCAGCCATGGCCGTTCCTTCAAAATCAGCCACCTTCGTGTCCTCATTGGGAACAGTACCGTGCCAGGCCATATCGAGGAGCCCGAAGCTGATCTGTCGCATGGTCTGATATCCCTCAAGGAAGTTGGCCGAATCTTTAATTTTCTGAATTAATTCCATAGGGATATTCTCCCCCGTTTCATAATGCTGAGCAAACAAGTCCAGACATTCTTTCTCATAAGCCCAGTTTTCCATCACCTGACTCGGAAGCTCCACAAAGTCCCAGTAAACACTCGTGCCAGAAAGGGTGCTGTAGGTCGTGTTGGCCAGTAAGCCGTGTAGCGCATGGCCAAACTCATGAAAGAGGGTGGTGACCTCGTTGAACGTCAGCAGGCTTGGCTTGGTGGCCGTTGGTTTGGTGAAGTTACAGACAATCGAGATATGTGGACGTTGCTGCTGACTATTTACATTCGATTGATCTCGGTAAGAGGTCATCCAAGCACCATTTCGTTTTCCTTGTCGTGGGAAAAAGTCCGCATAGAACAAACCGACATAGCTGCCGTCGAGATTTTTCACCTCATAAGCGGTAACCTCTTCATGATACACGGGGATGTCTTTTCGTTCGCTGAAAGTGATGCCATACAAGCGTTTGGCCGTTTCAAAAACGCCATTGACTACCTTCTCCAAAGAGAAATAAGGCTTCAATACCTCATCATCAATGGCGAATTTTTCCTTTTTCAATTTCTCGGCGTAATACGCCCAATCCCACCGCTGAAGGTCGCCTTCCAATCCATTTTTCTGCGCAAAGGCACGCACCTCAGCGACCTGCTCTTCCGCAACAGGTTTGGCCTTTTCCATTAAATCCTGTAAGAAAGCGGTTACTGTTTGCGGTGTGCCCGCCATTCTTTCTTCGAGGGTCAGGTCAGCATGGGTGGCATAGCCCAAAATCTGTGCTTTCTCGTGGCGAAGGCGCACAATCTTTTTGATGATTTCCTGATTGTCGAGTTCATCACCCTTGAATGCTTTTTGACCTGAAGCCATAAAGAGCTCTTCTCGCAATTCTCTATTGTCGGCATAGGTCATCAAAGGAATGTAAGAAGGGTATTGCAGGGTGAGTGCATATTGGCCTTCCTTGCCCTTTTGTTTGGCCTCTTCCGCAGCAGCTTCCAAGGCGAATTCTGGGAGTCCAGTCAAGGCTTCTTTGTTGTCAATGAATTTGACATATTTATTGGTTTCAGCCAATACATTTTCTCCAAATTCCAGGGAAGCCTTAGAAAGCTCCGTATTGATGACCGTTAAGCGTGATTTGTCCTCTTTGGACAAGAGGGCACCATTTCGGACAAAGCTTTTATATGTTTTCTCTAATAAGGTTTGCTGTTCAGCAGTAAGCGATGATTTATCGGTATGGTCATGCACCTGCTTTACTTTTTCAAATAAGGCTTCGTCCATGGAAATCTCATTGCTGTAAACGGTCAGCTTGGGAGCAAACTCCTGTGCTATCTTTTGAATTTCCTCATTGGTTTCTGCGGAATTCAGATTGAAAAAGATCGATGAGACTCGGCCTACCAATTTCCCTGCCTGATCCAGTGCTACGATGGTGTTCTCAAAGGAAGGCGTTTCTTTTTGCGTTTTGATCATCTCGATGTCGGCCTTTCCCTGACGGATGGCCTCCTCAAGCGCAGGCAAGAAATGTTCCTCTTTAATCTGATCAAATGGGATCGCTTCTAAAGGGTGCTCGAAATGCGCTACTAAAAGTGGGTTATTTGTCATGTCTAAATATTCAATTTGGGAATGATTCCAAAAATAGGATAGTTTATCCAAATTTTACGATTTGCAAATTACAAAAGATCATTAATTCGTGCTTTTGTCCGACTTATCTTCTGTTGGCAAGGGATTATGAGCGAAAGGTGAACCAAACCTTACTTCAGTAAGTTATTGTTTAGTAATCAATCAAATTTATTATTAAACCATAGGTATGCGAAAAAAATTACAAAGCACCGCAGTATTGATTTTTGTGATGCTCTTTTCCACGGGTGCGGTATTCGGCATTGGTGTTGATGAGCGAAAGTCAAAAAGAAAAAAGAAGAAAAAAGAAAAAACGGAGTGGAAGAAAATCAAGCAAGAACAACAGTATGACCGTTCTGGTTTTCCGATCAATTCAAATAAAGGCGTGGAAGCTGGCGAAGAGTTAAGGCCTTATGTGGAATTTAAAAAATTCTGGAAATCAACCATGCCCGCAAAACCTTTGCGAGCATAAATTGATTGAAGTTATTTTTTGTGTGCTTAAGTTGCCATTCGATTACAGTTTGAAGAGTGCATCGAAGAAACCGATATTTTTTGTTCGGTCTTTAATAATAAATAATGGCTGGCGGAGTTCGTAGGCCAATAATCGTTCGGCGACATCGCCGAGAATCAGGCTTGCCAAAAAGGAGCGGCCTTCCGTTCCTATGCAAATAGCAGAAGCTTTGATTTGTTGCGCATAGCGAGCAATCACTTTTGCCGAGTCCCCCTCAGGGTCGTGAATAAACTTGCAATTCACGGCCGACCTTTCAGGGATTCTTGTCTTTTTGAAAAAATCCTCAAATGCTCGACGCCGTCCCTCGGCAATAGAATCTATCCAGTCTTTATAGTTCATTCCTGTATGAAAACCATTGATAGGAGCACTGAAAACGTGCAGGCAGTCAATCTTTGGGTTGTTAGCAGACTGAAATGAAATCTCATAGGCTTTCTCCATGGCCACTTTTGAGGCATCATTAAAATCCACGGGCACAATCACGTGAGAAATAGTCGCAGGTAGGTTTTCGGGAATAATGAGCATGGAACAGGGGGACATGTTGGCGACTTTACGCACAAGATAGCCACTGCTTTCTTTTTCGACAATGGGCGAGGAGGTCAAGAATTCTATTGGATGGCTGTATTTCAGTGCTTCCTCAGGAACGGGTTTAGGGGAGGGGTCAGGTCGGAAGCGTTTTTTTCCAATGGCGATCAGGTCGATCATTTTATTTTTAGCATAAGTAACAATGGTTTCCGCTTTGCTTCCATGTTTTATTCTAAAGTGTATTTGCGTAGGGTGATCTTTGAAGTGTTCGGCAACACCTGTTGCGAATTTACTTTCAAGGAGTTCTTCAATGCTTTGGCCAGTGCTATAGCCAGGCTCTTTAGTCCAATGATCTTGTGGAATGACGTGCAGGAAAAATATTTCCTCGACGTCAACCATACGGGCAATGGCAGAAAGGAAGGTGATAATTTGCTCGTCCTGTGCGGAAAAGTCAATAGGGGCAAGTATTCTTTTTAGTTTATAGTACATCTGGCAGGTTCTGGAATAATGTACTTAAAAAACCTTCCTGAGATTCCTTTGTTCTGCAATGACGCAAAAAAGGCACTGTCAATAACTGACAGTGCCTTTTATAATCTATTAAGCGATTGAGCTTTTATTTTAATGCGTATCAAAATTGAATTGCAGGTAGGTGATCCGTGTTTGCCGACTTGTATCGGGTGGTATTTTGATTTCTTAACCACTGAGGATAAGCCTTTTCTTTTTATGTCCAGCCAAGGGAATTTGTTCACTCTCAGGGCTGTAGTGCAAACCGATGATCGGTTACCTATTTCATCAAGCTATTGATAATCTCCGCCAAATTTTCTTTGTTGAAAACCACTTCGTTGGTATTTGCACCATCATTGATTTTGATGGTTTCGAAACCCATCGCGTTATGGCGAACGATTCCTCCAAAATAGCGATATACTTTTGCTTTGTAGTTCAGGTTGTCAATCTGATTCAGATCTATTACCGTATTCATATTTTCATTAATCTCACCAGCCTTGGCAATTTCCAAAGTCTTGCTTGATTTGTTGAAAGCTACAACGACTGAACTTGATGATGCAGTGTTGTTGTTATGAGCCATTGCAGTTGATCCGATTACTGTAAGGCAAGCCACGATGAATAATTTTAAAGCTCTCATAACGGTAAATTTAAAGTATAAAAAAAATTTTTGAAGTCCTTCGCAGAACGTTGTTTTACTGTTTCGATGTATCAAAGGTAAGTAGGATTTTTAGATTAACAAACCCTTAGAATGGTGTCTAAAATTGACATTCTGACAGTGGGTCATTTTGCGATATTTTCTATGGTTTAACACCAATAACAGGGGTTAGAAAAAGGTTGGGGTCTTTAACTAAGTTATAAAATTTTTCAAAAAAATTTACCTTATTATGATTGTCATAAAATTGATAGGTAAACATACTCGAAACTTGCGAAGTTGGCAATATAGACGATATATGTATTTCTACCATGTATGGGACTTTCCAGCACTGCTGATTATACAGTGTGGGAAAAGGGTTAGCGTGGTGTGAATAGGATTTTTTGCATAAAAAAAACTCCTGCGATGTCTCGCAGGAGCCTCTAATGCTTATCCTTTAACCTTATTACTTTCTTCTTTTAGTTGATTGCTTTCTCCACCAGTTGAGATAAATTTTGGCGGGTGAAAGGAACCGTTGTTGTTGATCCATTTTTGCTGTAACGGATCGTTGCAAATTTTTCTGTTTCGGCTTTCAGTAAACCACCGAAGTAACGGTAGATTCTTGTGCGGTACGCCAGATCATTTGCTTTGTTCAAGTCGATCATTGTATTGTAATCTACGGTCGTGTTTTGCTGATCAGAAATCACCAACTCATTGTTGGTGTGATCAAAGCTCACGATCATTAAATTCATGTTCGCCTCCGCTACAACTTCATTGGCAGTAGATGGTGGAGTAGTAGCGTAAGCACTCCCGCTTAATAAGAATAATGCTACTAAAATTTTGATGGCTTTCATGACCGTACAATTTAAAATTCAATGTTCAACTGTCATCGCTTTGTTTCTCTCTGATGACATTACAAATGTACATAGTAATTTATAAAGGGCAAACTTTTCATTTTATCATAAAATTCAGCCCGTCAGCCTATATTTTGCAATAATGATAAAGACCAAAATTTATTTGGTTTTGGCGTAGTTTAAGAATGAAAATTTCGATTTGTGATTCAAAAGTAGACTAAAAAATTTTTAAAATATTTTAAAAAAAGTTTGATATATGTGGCTCGTGTTAATAATATCGGTAAATATCGCCTGTTGTTTATGATAATGTTAATTCAGTGGGTTTTTAGTGTTGATTTGATAATGAATGGCCTACTGTATATATATTCTGTGAATGGGAGGCTTGTTCTATTGATGATTCGGTAATATGCACCTGTAGAAGCATAATTTTGCTTTTATTGTAAAATATTAATATTCTAATATTTATGACAATTGTCGTACTTTGTGTATTTGGGTTTTTAACCTGCTGATTGGGGGTTTTTAAGGCTTATTCAAAAGAAAATTTGGGAATGGTTATAGCGGTGAAATAAAATTCTGATTTTTCTGTTTTTCAGAGAGTGTGTTAATTTGTATTGTTGATTTTAGCTTCTTAAAAAGGCTTTTTGAGGGAGTATCGTAATTTTCGCTCGTCATATTGAGGTCATATTACGACCTTCATAATATGGGAGTGCAGTTGATGGGGGGAGAGCGATATGGATGGTGCTCGGAGCTCAGAATTTCAATGTGCTTTTGGGTGCTGTCTAAGCTGCTGATTTCAATTGGATCGCCTGATGCCTGTTTTCGGCACAAAAAAAGAGCCCCTTTCGAGACTCTATATAAAGTGGTGGCTAAAATTTGAAGCCGCCCCGTAGTGTTGTATCAATCGTTACTCATATTGTCGGTACACCTTGTGGCCGCCATTTTCGAGGAACTGATCTCGTTTGAACACCTCAAGGTCGTTGCTGACCATATCCTTGACAAGGCCATCCAAATCATACTCAAGTGTCCAACCCAGCTTGTCAATTGCTTTAGAAGGGTCTCCGATCAGTAGTTCCACTTCTGTGGGTCTGAAATATTTTGGATCGACCTGAACCACTGTCGCTCCCTTTTCGAGCTGATATTCTCCATTACATTGGACTACTTTTCCAACCTCGTTAATACCTTCCCCTTCAAAAGCAATTTCGATCTTCAGTTCAGCAAACGTCTTTTGAATAAACTCCCTGACCGTGGTGGTTTTCCCCGTGGCAACAACAAAATCTTCGGCTTCATCCTGCTGAAGCATCAGCCACATTGCCCTAACGTAGTCTTTGGCATGTCCCCAGTCCCGTTTGGCGTCAAGGTTACCCAAAAAGATGGTGTCTTCTAAGCCGAGGGCAATTTTGCAGGCTCCGCGAGTAATTTTACGGGTAACGAAGGTTTCGCCTCTCAAAGGAGATTCATGATTGAACAGGATGCCGTTGCAAGCATACATTCCGTACGCCTCGCGATAATTAACGGTAATCCAGTAGCCATACAGTTTGGCCACTGCGTAAGGGGAGCGGGGATAAAAGGGCGTGGTTTCTCGTTGTGGGATTTCCTGCACCATTCCGTAGAGCTCCGACGTGGAGGCCTGATAGAAACGGGTCTTTTTTTCCAGCCCTAACAGCCTGATGGCTTCGAGAATTCGCAAGGTGCCTGTTCCGTCTGCATTGGCGGTATATTCTGGGGTGTCGAAGGAGACCTTCACATGGGACATGGCGCCGAGGTTATAAATTTCATCGGGCTGAACTTCCTGAATGATTCTTGTGAGGTTCATCGAGTCTGTCAAATCGCCATAATGCAATTTCAGGCGGACATTTTTTTGGTGTAAATCCTGATAGAGGTGATCGATCCTGTTGGTATTGAACAGAGAACTTCTTCTCTTAATCCCGTGAACTTCATATCCTTTTTCGAGCAATAATTCGGCGAGGTAGGCGCCATCTTGGCCCGTGATGCCCGTGATCAGTGCTTTTTTCATAGTGGGGGAGTGGGTTAAGTGATTACTTCAACCCCGTATCAGTCGATGCAATATTGAAAGTCATGAATTCAAGAAAAAAATAAACCCTGACAGGCAATGAGTGTGCTGGCAGGGTTTGTCTATATTTTTTGCTTATTTTATCATGGCTTAATATAAAACTCTGAAGCTGATCGTATCGGGGATGTTTTTTAAATCCTCTACGACTTCCGCATCATATTGTTTATCAATCGCCGTGATCAGGTAACCGATTGACTCGTTGGTTTTAAGGCTTTGCCCCAGGATGTTACACTTATGTTTGGCGAATACCTGGTTGATGTTGGCCAAGATTCCTGGCACATTGCGGTGAATATGCATCAGGCGGTGGGCGCCATCAATTTTCGACAGCTTAATTTCTGGGAAGTTGACACTGTTAAGCGTCTCTCCAGCATTGATATAATTAATGAGTTTTGAAGGAACGAAAGCGGCAATATTTTGCTGAGCTTCCAATGTCGACCCACCAATATGCGAAGTCAGGATGGTGTTTCGGCAACCTATAAGGATCGACTCGAAGGGGTCTTTATTGCTGCGTGGTTCGGTCGGGAATACATCCACAGCGGCGCCGAGGATTTTTCCGTTGTCAATGTACTTTTTCAGGGCATTAACATCCACAACATGGCCACGGCTCAGGTTTAGGAATACCACGCCATCTTTCATGATGCTGAATTGCTTTTCGCCGAAGACATTCTTATTGTCTGGACGCCCATCTACGTGCAGGCTGACCACATCAGAAAGGCGCAGCAACTCTTCAAGCGTTTCGCACTTGGTTACATTACCCAAAGGCAATTTTTCTTCCAGGTCATAATAATAAACATCCATACCCGCTGCTTCCGCCAAAATGCTCAGCTGTGCACCAATATTTCCGTAACCAATAATGCCGAGTTTTTTTCCACGGATTTCAAAACAGCCCTCAGCAGTTTTGCTCCATTTTCCAGAGTGCATGCTCATCGAAGCGTCGAACACATTTCTCATCAGCATGATGATCTGCCCCAAAGCCAACTCCACTACCGAGCGTGTATTTGAATATGGTGCGTTGAAGACTGCAATACCCTTTTCAGTACAGGCAGGCAAATCGATCTGATTGGTTCCAATACAAAAAGCACCCACTGCTACCAGGCGGTCTGCCGCTTCAATGACACGGCGGGTAAGTTGTGTTTTCGATCGTAAACCGACAATCGACACCCCTTTAATGCGCTCAATCAGCATGTCCTCATCCATCGCTGCGGCATAGGTTTCTACATCGAAACCTTCATCACGCAGGCGTTCTTCCGCAGATTTATGAACGTTTTCAAGCAGTAAAATTTTAATACGCGATTTTGGATAGGAAACAGCGCCTTCAATACCTAAATCAAACAGCACCTCATCCAACGATGGGGCGATGTGATCTGCGACAGCGGTTACCTTCTCACGGCTAACATTCCCCGTAAAGGCATAAAACTTGGTCGCCAAGCCCGCTTCTTTAATTTCATAATCCGTATATCCGTCACCAATCACATAAACAAATCCCTCAAGGCTCAAGGCTTTGGTAACCTTTACTTTTCCTTGATTTTTACTCAAAGGATTTTCCTTGTTCATCCCAATAATACGATCCTCAGGGCCGTAGATGAAACGGTTGGCGTAAATATTGGATTCAGGAATGCCGTACTCTGCCACCACTGGGGCAATCAGGTCAATAAAGCCATTGGAAACGATGAATATTTTATCGGCATGGTCTTCGAGAAATTTGCGGTTGGCGCGAAAGGATTCCGTTACCAGTCCTTTAAGTTCTTCGACCGTTTCAGCCACTAATTTGCGGTCACCTTTAAGGAAATTAAGGCGTTTGTTGATGGATTCTTCAAAGGTGATCTCGGCGCTCATTCCCTGATCAGTGATGGCCCTGAATTGCTGACTTAAATGCGCTGCTTCAGATTCATCTTCACGAGCAAAGGCCTTCTCGGCCATATAGTCCAAAGATTCAACTTTTATAAAGGTGCTATCGAAGTCGATGATAAAATTGTGTTCTGTTTCCATGGGTTAGGCAATTGGTGTTTTATTTATGAATTGAGCTAATTTATGATAAAATATCAAATATTATTCAATTCTGTTTGATATTTTCAAGCGGGTAGGTGATTATTTCAATATTTCGAAACGGTGAATTTTGAATTTTTTGTGCAATGAAATCAGGTGTTCTTGAATGACGGCCGCCTCCGTGACACCACTCTGTGGGTTGTATTCTATCTGAAAAAGTTTCTCTTCGAATTCGTAACTGCTCAGAGAATAGCAGGGGATTCTGCGGTGCTGATCGACCGATAAAGGAATGGCGTTGCCGTGCTTTTTAATGACAATTTTTAGGATAACCGTTTTCATGGCACGAAGGTAAGGAAGTTTGTAGGAGATTTTCAAGGATTATTTTTGACCATGATTGGTATAGACGTTATTCTTAACGACTCACGTAACTATTTGAGTAAATCAAAGGGAAGCCTTCAAAATCAGCATTTTGTTAGACGTTAAAAATAATGTCTCTACAGGATAATCTGCTAACTTAATAACATTGGGTCAGCCCGTAACGATGATCTATATTCCTTTATCTCTTCCGAATAAGAATCATGGTAATCCTTTAAATCAAGGAAATCATGGTCTTAAAATACCGATTTTGTGTGACAATATTTATATCCTACTCTGATAGGTAAACAGCTGATGGTATCGCCCTTGCTTTTCAATCAATTGCTGATGGTTGCCACTCTCAATGATTTGGCCGTCTTCCATCACCAAAATGTTGTCGGCCTTTTGGACGGTACTCAGGCGGTGAGCAATTACGAGGGTGGTTCGCCCGTGCATCAGTTGGTTCAAAGAGGCTTGGATCAGGGCTTCGCTTTCGGTGTCAAGGCTTGAGGTAGCTTCATCCAAGATCAAGATTTTTGGGTCGGCAAGGATCGCACGGGCGATGGCGATTCTTTGACGCTGTCCGCCCGAAAGTTTGATGCCTCTTTCGCCGATCAGTGTTTCGATACCCTCATCAAATCGGTCGGTGAATTCATTGACATAGGCGGACTTGATCGCATTTTGCAGTTCGGCATCTGTGGCGTCCTGTTTTGCGAAGATGATGTTTTCTCGGATCGTTCCTTCAAATAAAAAGTCTTCCTGCAATACCAATCCCAAATGTTGGCGATAGGCATCCAGTTCGATTTCTTTCAGATCAATGCCATCGATGCTGATGTTGCCGTCGGTGGCTTGCAGAAAGCTTGCGGTCAGTCCAGCGATGGTCGATTTCCCTGCACCCGAACTCCCGACCAATGCGGTTACACTCCCTGCCGGCATATCAAAAGATACATTGTGCAATACTTCTTTTCCTTCTTCGTAAGCAAAACTCACCTGATCAAATACCAAATGTCCGTTGGGTCGATCGAGTGTTTTGTTGCGGTCTTCCTCTTCGCCTTCTTTGTCGAGTTTGAACAATTCTTCCATGCGGTCCAGTCCTGCAAAAGCTTCGGTGATTTGTGTGCCGATCGAACTCATCTGAACAATCGGAGCGACCATAAACCCGAGGTAGAGCGTGAAAGCAAAAAAGTCTCCGATGGTCATTTCTCCACTGATGATGCGATAGGCACCCAAGCCCATGATGCCCGTCGATGCCAAGCCCAGTAAAAGGGTAGAAGAGGAGGTGATGATGGAGGTGGAGATCAATGATTTTTTGACATTGTTAAACAAGCGGTAGGCACCTTCCTCGAAAATGCTGATTTCAAAATCTTCGCCGTGGAAGCCTTTTACCACCCTAATTCCTCCGATAGATTCGGTCAATCGACCTGTAACTTCGGCTTTGATTTTGGATCGTTCCCGAAAAATCGGACGGATGTATTTGAATGCTCGCATGGAGATCAGGGCGAAAAGCCCCAAAGGGATTAAGACATAGGCGGTCAGGCTTGGAGAGATATTGATCAGCAAGAATAATGATAAAACGGCGGTTAAGAGTCCTCCGATAAGCTGTACTAATCCTGTTCCAACCAAATTTCGGACACCCTCTACATCACTCATGATGCGGCTGACCACCTCGCCCGACTTGGTATTATCGAAATAATCCAAAGGTAATTTGATTACTTGCTGATGTACTTTGATGCGCAATTCAGCGATTAATTTTTGTGCCTCGACGCTTAATAATTGGGTAAGGAAAAAAGAGGTCAGCGCCTGCACCAATACGGCTGTTCCAACGGCTATCAAAACATATTTCAATAAATCAAGGCGTTCAGGTGTAATGACTTCGTCGATGAGTTGCTTGGATGCTGCAGGCAAAACCAATCCAGCTAAGCGGTTAATCACAATCAAAACCAAGCCGAGAAAAAGGATTTTTCTTCTTGGGTAGATGATCTCTTTAAAGGCGTATTTAATAGAATTGATCGAGGCTTTTTTCTTTTTAGGTGCGGTCACTTTGGGTGGTTTTAGGTTGGTGATAGGTGTTGGAGGGTGTTTTGATCATGATTACCTTGATTTACAGGATTACCATGATTTTTATGCAATTTAGATTACGAAATTGGGTGATGCAGGGACGTTGCATGCAACGTCCGTACAGGCATTTTATCGATGATGGGAATACCCCAAATCTGTCAGAATCTTATCATAATAATCGGGAATTGGCGCCTCAATGTCAATCTGTTCTTCGGTATAAGGATGAATGAAAGAAAGGCTGCGGGCGTGAAGCAACATATTTTCCAAGCCCAAAAGTGCTTTGTAGCCTTTGTTGAGTTTGTGATCGCCATGTTTGTTATCGCCGATGATGTAATGGCGCAATTTGGCAAAGTGCTGACGCAATTGGTGGGTTCTGCCTGTGATCGGTTGGGCTTCCATCAGACTTGTACGGCAGGCAGGGTAGCGGTCAGCTACTTTATAAGGCGCTTCGGTTTGTTCCAGTTTCTTGAAAATGGTCAAGGCCTCTTTTTCAATATCAGAATATTCGGATGACAGCGGACGGTCGATTTTACCTTCTTCGGGCGCATAGCCACGCACCAAAGCCCAATATTTTTTGGTAATTTTTTTCTCATGAATCAAGGTCTGTGCGGCGGTGCAATATTCAGAACTCAATCCAAAAAGCAACAGGCCACTTGTGGCACGATCCAATCGGTGGACGGGGTAAACATATTGTCCCAACTGATCACGCAACAACTGCATCGCATAGTGTTCGGCATTGCGTGCCACCCACGATTTGTGCACCATCAGCCCCGCAGGTTTATTGATCGCACAAAAATATTTATCCTGATAAAGTATCTCTAATTCCATTTCTTTCAGCTCAAAATTGAGCGCAAAGGTAGTGGATTAGTTTGGTTTGTTCAAGGTGGTGATTGGGGCTGTTGAACAACCATAATTTTATTTTGTCTTGCGAGTTTTATTTGAACGGTGTAGGGTACGGCCTACGTACTTGACCAGAATGTATTTTACGGTCAATAAAGGGCAAGCACAAAGGTTTGACCCTACCATGTTTTGTCATTAAAAACGATAACCAATTTTACCCAAAATTCCTGAATGAGCGGTGTCGCCGTAAGCCTGTACCAGACCTTTAATGCCAATCAAAAAATGATCATTGATTGCAAAGGTGTTCTCTAAAATAAGGTTTGCGCCAAGGGATGTGCGATCGGATTGTGTATTATAAAATGAGTTGTCGTTTTTCGGTAAATCACTCCCACTTGTAATCCAAATATTAGAAAGACCTAAACCTATTCGAAAATCATTTCTTCGGTTATTCTTGAAAGGAGATATAAAGGCATTGCCATTCAATTGAAGCATGGAGCCGTTAGTACTAACTGCCGCAGTATAGGATTGTGAAAAAGCAAAACCTGCACTGAAGGCAAAGTAATGGTTACTTTTGTAGTTCAACTCACTTTCGAACATACTTTGGTGGTAATCTCCTGAACCAATAAAAGACCAGCCACCTCCCATCCTGATGTCGAATTTGGAATCTTGTGCATGGGCTAAAAAGCTCATGGTAATTAGGGCTAATATTAGGATGCCTTTTTTCATGTCATTTTCGGTTGATAAAAAATTCAATAAAATATATCTATAAATATTCATAAATCAGAGTGGTTTAATGAAAATTTATGTAAAAATAACAGGTTTTGATAGGTTTGGGTAAAAAAATAACCACTGAGGTGAATCAGTGGTTATGGCATATTTTTACTTAAACTTAGCGGCGATCAAAATTTGTAGCCTACCTTGATCATTGCACCTGAATGAAAACCATTGTTGGTGTCATGCATCTGAGTGAAGATTTTGGCGCCAAGGGAAAATCGGTCATTTAATTGATAGGTGTTTTCTAAAATGAAATTAGCCACAAAATTATTCTTTGCATAATCTAATACCGGTTGATCCGAAGGAGAGGGGCTGTAGTAATAATTTCCGCTTCTTTCCCAAATATGTCCTAAGCCTACCCCTAATCGGAAATCATTTTGCTTGTTGTTCTTAAAAGGAGAAAAGTAGGCGTTTGTATTCACTTGATAAAATGATCCATAGGTATTGGTTGTCGCCCCAACCTGTGTGTTTTGCCCAAAGCCTAAGCTGCCACTGAAAGCAAAATAAGGAGTAGCTTTATAATTGACTTCATTTTCAATCATAATGAAGTAATCATCTCCCGAATTGGTGAAAGTCCAACCAGTACCGAATCTAAAATCAAATTTTGAATCTTGTGCTTGTGTGAAAAATGCTGTTATACAAAGAATACTGAGCAGAAAAGTCTTTTTCATAATGATGATGTTGTGTTGATGAAAATTTAATGTTTAAATACTTACATTAATCAATGTAAATCATCATAAAGTTAAATTTTTCTCTTCAATTTTGTTTTAGGTTGCAGTTAAAGTTTGTTAATTCGATGATGGCGTTTTGATGATTTTCTGTGCGACATAAAACCCATAACTGTAATAATCTTGGTAATTCTTATACAGCTCAATTTCTTCCCTTTGTTCTTTTACAATCGCTTTGGCATCCTCAGAGTGATCATGCTTCTGAAGGAACGCGTCGAATTCCAAGGCCAGTGGTTCGTAATAATTTTTGATCCAACTTTCGGGTTTCAGGTAAAAATAGCCCACCAATCGATAGCCGTTTTCTTCCAAGACTTTGATCTTGTTGGCGGCGGTATCAATTTCAGGATAAGCTTCATTCCAAAAATCATTCAGTTCTTTTGGTCGATCATTGGTGGTCCAGGTGATTTCACTGACGGCCAAATAACCCTTCGGTTTAAGGAATTTTCGCCACTGCTTGGTGCCTTTCTTGAAGCCTATATTGTAAATCGCTCCTTCAGACCAAATCACATCAAAAGTGTTTTTTTCAAAAGGCAATTGATCCATGGATGCTTCCAAAGTCTTGATTTGATCGATCAAACCTACTTTATCTGCATTGATTTTGAGTTGATCCAAGAATTCAGGAAATAGATCTACCGCCGTAATTTTGGATTGCGTGTTCTGGGCAAGGGTAAGCGTAGCATTTCCACTGCCGCAACCAATATCAGCAATGGTTAATGCTTCATTCGGTAAATCCATCAACGCCAAAGCTTGTAGACTTTCTGCGGTACTGCCAGGCCCTTGGCGTGGGGTGTTTTTGAAAAGGTCTATGATGAGATCGAGGTATGTCATTTTTTGTGAGTTTGCGAATTTTGAGATATTCTACTAAAAGTGGGATAAGCAGGTAAATATTCAATGGTGATGTGATTACCAACCTTCAAGGTTTTATTTCGAGAATCAGCTTTAAATCTCTTCCCGTCCACGGAAAACTCATATGAGTAAGAAAAAGTGTGCGATACAGGGCTATTACCCCAAAAGTTCTTCTCATTTATTACCCTTGCAGGAATCTCAATTGCATAGTGGTCTAATAAATAGGTTTTAAGCTTTCCTTTAATACCAATGGTTAAGAAATATATGAAGATGATGGATATTAATATTATGGCTCTGAATTCTATGATTTTACCAAGCCATTTGTTAACCATTTTTATTATTTTTTCCATTGTAGTCGTGTTGAATGAAAGCAATATTTACGCAATTACCAAATCATCACCCATAAGGTAATTGCTTGATTTTTATTGTCGACTAAAGCGCCAATAGTATATCCATTAGTACGTATTAGTCTGTTTAATTTTTCTTTTCGTAGCGTTTTGTATTTGTCATTGAGGTAGTTCCCTTGTTCGTATTCTGTTACAATAAACTCTGAGTTATTTCCAAACTGAACAGTTCTTTCTACTAAGGGACAGAATTTATTTTTTATACTTGGAACAGGGGGGGTTTTTTCCAAATTTTCATTCTTAGAATTTTCAGAGATGTACAAGCAATTCTTGCTGTTTATATTTTCCTTGAAAATAGCATGCTTACCAAGCTTTCTTTTTAATTGAAAGAATTCTTCTGAGTTTAAATCTAAAAAAATGAAACTTCCGCAATATCCATATGCACTTTTGGAGATTGGGTAAATAACGGAGGATTCTGAGACGTATTCAGAGATTTGGTTGAGATGAATGTTTCCCCATTTTAACTCTTTTAAGGTTGTCTCTTCCTTAAATTTCATGATGCTTTCCACATGTCTGTTAGGGAGCTTACATGACAAGGTTGTTATGCATAAGAAAATTATCAACAGTTTACATTTAATCTGATTCGGAATGCTTTTCTTATTGTCTTTATTAGTATTTATCATAGTTGGGTTAGACTGTTCAGGTTTTATATCTCTTTTGCTGACAACTGATAAAAACATCGTCCTTGTCCATTTTATTTATCCTAACTTATTGAGGTAGGAAGATAAAATTAAAAATTATACAAATACTTCAGGAGATAGGGGAGCTAAACCAGCTCTTCCCTTAATCCAACTTCAGCTCTTCGTCCTTAAACCAATCCAAATTCCTTTTCTCCTCATTGAAATGCATTCCGATCAGCACGATCTTCCGTTGATCATTCAAATAAGGTTCGTAATATTTTTTCTCATGAATCTGATCCAATGCTTCACCTCTTTCATCACCTTCGGGCTTTGGTGCATTTGCTTTAAATTCAACTATATAAATATGTGTTGGGGTTTCCAAAGCCATATCGATACGCCCTTTGGAGGTAGCTTCTTCTGTCCTGCATTTTAACCCTAATCCAGCCATAAAACTGAACATCACCGAGGCATAAAATCCTTCATATTTTTGTATGTTATTTTGAACATAATTATTGAATGGAATGGCAGCAAACATCGCTCGAACATTGGTTTCGAATTCTTTCAAGTCATTTTTGAATAAGCTACGCGCGGCTTCATTCCGTTTCAAAAGGCGATTGGATTCAACCGATGTCAGACTAATTAAAAAGAGCATATTCAAGGTCATTCGAACCTCACGGTTTGGGGTAGCAAGGACGTAACTGCTCCCGCCAAAAGGCTCCTGAATCTCTTCCGTTATGGTCAAATAGCCTGCTTGCCATAGTAAAGAGGGGAGGTTCAAGTTGCTGAGCGTAAATTGTTTTAACTCTTGAGAAGATAACTCCAAATTTTCCAAATCATAGGTTTCATATACACCTTTCTCAAACATCTTGGTCAAAAAAGAAGGCTGACCAGAATCCCACCAATAGTTATCAAATTTGGCGCCTTTATCCAGAAACATCAGGATATCAAACGGATTATAGACCTTGTCCCCGAAGTAGTTGTAGCCGTTATACCAAGCTTGTACCTGTTGCATATTTACCCCGTCAAAATAATCTCCGAAGCAATTATCCAATTCCTTTTGAGTAAATCCACATATTGAAGCATATCGGCTATCCAATGTAATATTATTGAAATTATTCGCTCCGCTGAATAGTCCAACACCTGTAAACTTGGTGATACCCGTCATGAAGCAAAAGCGAATGAATTGATCTGAGGCTTTAATGGCTGAGTAAAATCCTCGTAGAACATCCAATGAATCAGAGGCTAAATTGTCATCGTTCGAAATTGTATCCTGAATAGGTTTATCATATTCATCAATCAAAACCACCACTTTGCTTTGGTATTTTTCTGATATTTCCTCAATCAACATCATCAACTGAGACCCTAATTGCTCATCGGTATTGAGGTCAATTTGATGCTTCTTTGCGTTTGCTTTCAGAACAAACTGAATCTTTTGTTCGACAGCTTCAAGACTCTTATAGGTAACACCACTCAAGTCAATTCTTACCACGGGAAAACTCTCCGACCAATCCCATTTGTCATGAATGTACAAACCTTCAAACAACTCCTGTTTCCCTTCCAAAAGAGCCTGCATGGTTGAGCATAACATCGACTTACCAAAACGACGAGGGCGGGAAAGGAAATAATAACCTTTTGACAGTTTCGTCATTTCGTGAATGTGTGCTGTCTTATCTATGTATAGGTAGTCAGAACCTCCTTTTCGAAGATCCTCAAATGTCTGTATTCCGATTGGTAAGGCTTGTCTTTGACTCATGGTATTATCCATTTTTTATAAGGTGCTTAAAGATACTGAATTTTGAGGAACTTCAGTGTACCCCAAAAAAAATGTAAGGATGTTGGGTGAAATGGCTCCAAAAAGGCAGAGATCAAAAACAAAAAAGACTCCCAATCACAGGAGCCTTTTCAATATTTTAAGCTTAAGATTTTACCATTTCCTTCTCCCGCTTGAGATCATAATCCTTGATCCATTGGCGGTATTGTTTGAGGTCTTTTTTGACAATCGGCGCGAGCCAGTATAGTCCGATGATGTTCGGGGCACACATGGCAAAAGCCATCGCGTCACCGAAGCGGAACACGGCGGTCAGTGATAGGGAAGACCCGATCACGACGAAGATACAGAAGATCAATTTGTAGGAAAGGTCAGCGACTTTGTTCTCTCCGAAAATGTAGGTCCATGCTTTCAGTCCGTAGTAGGAGCAAGAGATCATGGTGGATAATGCAAAAAGGATGACGGCGATGGACAACACGATCGGGAACCAAGAGATCACTGAGGCAAAGGCACGGGAAGTCAGCTCTACACCTTCGGTTGCTGATGGATCAAAAGAGTTGGTCAGGATGATCACCAAAGCGGTAACGGTACACACCAAAACGGTATCGACGAATGGCTCTATCATGCCGACAAATCCTTCAGAAACGGGGTGCTCGGTTTTGGCAGGAGCGTGTGCCGTGGCCGCCTGTCCGATACCTGCTTCATTGGAGAATGCTGCGCGCTGTACACCGATCACCAATACACCGATGAAACCACCCGCCATGGCTTTTGGATTAAAACCTTCAGTAATAATATGAAGCAAAGCCGAAGGGATTTCCTGATAATGGGCACCAATGACCACAAAGGCGGCAGAAAGATAAACAACGACCATCAGGGGTACGATTCGTGAAGTTACTTTCGCAATGGATTTGATTCCACCGATGATGATTGAGCCAGTGATGATGGCAACGATCAAGCCGAAAATCCATCCTTGGCCATACAAAAAGCTATTTTGTCCGCCCGTTACATTGATCAGCTGTTTGGTCGCCTGATTAATCTGAATCATACATCCGCCACCAAACGAACAGCCGACGGCAGGAATAGCATAAGCGAGCGCCAAGCCTTTGCCTGTTTTTTCACGGCCAATGTCTTTTAATCCTTTCCATAAATAATACATCGGGCCACCAGAAACGACGCCATTTTCATGAACCAATCGGTATTTAACGGCAAGGGTACATTCGACGAATTTGGTCGCCATACCGAAAATACCTGCCATGATCATCCAGAAAGTAGCACCTGCGCCACCCAAAGAAATGGCCAAAGCAACACCAGAGATATTACCGATACCTACCGTTCCCGAAAGGGCGGCGGTCAGCGCCTGAAAGTGGCTGACCTCTCCATCAGAGTCGGGTTCGTCGTATTTGCCTCGGATAATGTCGAAGGCATGTTTGAAGCCTCTAAAATTCAGAAATTTGAAATATAAGGTAAAGATCAGTGCTGCCGCAAACAGCCAAACCACAACGATCGGTAAGCTGACCTGATCGGTAAGTTTGATGGAGAAGAAAATGACTTTTTCAAGGGCAGAAATGAAGGGGTCCAGAAATTGGTTGATCCGTTCATCAATATTGGTTGCTGTCGCCAAGACAGTCGGGGAGGTAGAGAGCAGTTTTTCGAACAGGCCGAAAAGCTGCGTTAGAAAATGAAGCATTAGTTTGCTATGATTTTTTTAATGGTTTTCAAAAATTGACTGCAAATGTAAGGCTTGTCGGTTTTTTAAACCATAATCATTCAGATAATTTTATTTTTTTACCATAAAAATTACGAACAATGCCGAATATTATTTGGTCAGTAAGGGCTGTTGTTGGTGGGTAAATGTCATTTTTGGGGCTTGTTGCTTTTGTTATCTTAAACAAAAAATGCAAATTGCTGCTGATTTTAAACAATCCAGAAACCTAACCCAATAATATAATGCCAACGATCTTAGATGGTAAAGCGACCTCCAAGGCGCTACAAGACCAAATTGCTGAAGAAACTGCTGCTTTTGTGGCGCAGGGAGGAAAGAAACCACATTTGGCAGCGATCCTTGTCGGTGAGGATGGTGCTTCTCAAACCTATGTGAACCATAAAGTTAAAGCCTGTGAGCGTGTAGGGTTTTCTTCAACACTAAAGCGTTTTCCTGCGGATATTACCGAAGAAGCCCTTTTGGAAGAAGTGGAGGCGATCAATGCCAATGACGATATCGATGGTTTGATTGTTCAGTTGCCATTGCCAAAGCACATCAATGTAACGAAGGTAACCGATCGCATTCGTCCAGAAAAAGATGTGGATGGTTTCCACCCAATCAACGTAGGGCGCATGACTTTGGGGCAGCCAGCCTATATTTCAGCAACACCTTTCGGGATCATGAAATTGTTGGAGCGTTACGAGGTAGAAACTTCAGGTAAGCATTGCGTGGTGATTGGCCGTTCGGATATCGTTGGACGCCCGATGAGTATTTTGCTTTCGCAAAAAGGAAATCCAGGCGATTGTACCGTAACGATCTGTCATAGCCGTACCAAGAATTTGAAAGAAATGACTTTGCAGGCGGATATCGTGGTGGCTGCTTTGGGTATTCCTGAATTTTTGAAAGGGGATATGGTCAAAGAAGGCGCAACCGTGATTGACGTAGGCATTACCCGTGTGGAGGATGCTTCCAAGAAATCAGGTTTCCGCTTGGTTGGTGATGTAGATTACGCAGCGGTAGCTCCAAAATCTGAATTCATCACGCCTGTTCCAGGTGGTGTAGGTCCAATGACGATCGCTTCATTGTTGTACAATACGATGCAGTCAGCGAAGAAAGCGGTTTATTCGGTTTAAGTTGATTCAATAATAACTTTGGTTCAAACGTCCCGCTTGGATCTAAGTGATATGATATTAGCCTCCAATCTTTTTCAAGGTTGGGGGCTTTTTTTGATCTTGATTTACTTGATTAGAAGGATTATCATGATTTTAATTAGATTAATGGTTAGTCGTAGGGGGCTGTACATAAGTACTCAGTCAGAAATAACTTGTATTGAGTGATCGGTGGTCAGTGCCTCGTGTTATTCGGACTCCAGCTACCGATCACAAGTCACCAGCCACCTTTTCTCAGATAAATTCTTAGATCTTTGAAAATTTAAGGCATTCGGAATTATACAAATTAAATAAGATTCGGCTTTGGTAGGGTCAGATCCAATGTCATTCAGTTAAGGATTTTGAGGGGCACAGGTCTAAATTTGAAATGCTCGTAGAGGCGTTATTCTTAACGACTCACGTAGCAGTTTTAATAAATCTAAGAGGAAACCTATAAAACCACCATTGAATTAGACGTTAAAAATAAGGTCTCTACAGGATAAGGCGCTTAATTTAATGACATTGGGTTCGCCCGTACTCAACAGGGTAAAATTTCCTAAGGTGATTTCAGATTAGAGTTATGCGTCAGTTCCGTTTCCATACCGTGATCTTCAAGAATTAATCCTATTCATTCCATTAATCTGCGGACGAACATTCCGCCTAATCGATTAAATCTCTACGATCAATGAATGATTAGCTTTTATCAGACACGCAAAAATCGTAATTTTGTCAATTCAAAAAATTAATATTCTGCAAAGGCAGAAGAAAGACGGAATCGCCGAATGAGTACGAAAGGAAAAGCAATATATACAGAAGCCATCAAGGCAGGGAAGGCCTATCCAATTATGGAGGCTTTTTACACTTTACAGGGAGAGGGAAAGTTTGCAGGACATGCCGCTTATTTTATCCGTCTGGCAGGCTGCGATGTCGGCTGTGTATGGTGTGATGTGAAGGAAAGCTGGGATGCTGAACAACATCCTGTATTATCCACCGAGGAGATTGTTCAGCAAGCTGCAAGTTACCCAGGAAGAATGGCTGTGGTAACAGGAGGAGAGCCATTGATGTACAATTGTGCGCCATTGACGGCGGCTTTACATGCTGATGGTTTTCAAACTAATATCGAAACTTCAGGGGCGCACCCGATCAGTGGAGACTGGGACTGGATAACACTTTCACCTAAAAAATTCAAGGCGCCTTTAGCGGAGGTTTGTGCCGTGGCCCATGAATTGAAAGTAGTCATCTTCCATAAAAGTGATTTCGCCTGGGCGGAAGAACATGCAGCGAAGGTCGGCAAGGACTGTAAGTTATTGCTTCAGGTAGAGTGGGGTAAAAGTGCAGAGCTCTTGCCAATGATTATTGAGTATGTGAAGGAAAACCCACAATGGCAAATCAGTTTGCAGACGCATAAGTATATGGATATTCCTTGATATTTAAAAATAAAATCAACCCATGAAACACCAATTCAAAACCAATATCAATTGTGGAGGCTGTATCGACAAGGTTACGCCGACCATGAAACAGCATTTTTCCGATGATCAGTGGTCAGTGAATACCGATCATCAGGACAAGATTCTTACTGTTGAAACGGACAAGGCCGCTCATGAAGTTCAGCAAATAGTAATCGACGCTGGTTTTAAGGCCGAGCCTGTTAAAAAAGGACTTTTCGGTAAACTGTTTGGCTGAACAATTTTCTGTTCCCATTTTTAGAAATCATTTACTTTATTGCCTATTAATGTGATGGTCAATTGTTCGTAGATGATTTCTTGCTGATCCTCATTTCCGCCTCTTCATTTGGTCTAAATATTCGCAATTGTTGGCATCGTTTTCCTGTTGGAATAGGTGTGTAGAGGGGCTGATTTGATTGGTGATACCTATGAATATTCCGCAAGAATATCTTCAAGAATTAACTGATTGTCCTGATCAAAAAGGTGGGGATATTCGGTTTGCATCAGGTCCATTACCTGCTCAAGCGGAAAGTCGTCAAAAGCGCCGTAGTCGTGAAGGTATTCCATAAATTGCCCCTTATTGCGGTCATAAGGCTGAAAAATGCTGTCGTGTGCTCCATCCCAGTCCAATGCTTCGCAGTTAAGTTTGTCGCAAAGTGCTTTATTGAAAGCGGGTGTGCATTTGATCCATCGGCCATTGAGGTAAGCGAGGGTGTAACCATGTGGTACCAGAACGTTAGACCGAAGAATCTTTTCGAGCCTTGCGGTGCCCATATGGTTTCGGACTTTGGCAATACCCAGTTTCGAGGGGATTCCAGCAGCTTGCAAACAGGCGCAAAGAAACATGGCTTTGGCAATACAATGACCTTCTTTTTTCTCCATTATCTTACTTGCTCGGTTGTCTTCAAGCCTGAAGGATATTAACAATGGGTTATATTTAAAAGAATCCCGTACGGTATAGTATAATCTGATCGCCTTATTGGTCGGGGAGAGGTATTCTGGGCAATGGGTTTGAACAAAGTCAACAATTGCAGGGTCCTGGGGATCAATCAATGGGTCAGTCATGTGTTGATGTTTTTTTATACTCTATATAAATTAGAATAAAAAAAAGACATTCGCTCGTTTTATTTTTGAATATTTTCCAAATTTATAAAGAAGTACTCGGTGTGGTGGCGCTCCATGAAAATGGGGGAGACGCGTTAATGGAAGCGTACAAAGTTGCCAGGCGAGCATTAACTTAAATTATGACGGTCAATGGCTACATTTAACAATATTATCCTGGTGGATGACGATGTGGTAAGTAATTATATCTGTGACAGGATCATGTCGAGGAATAATTATGTTGCGACACTCAACGCCTTTTCTAATCCCGTGGAAGCATTGGGTTTTCTTAAAGAAATCGTTGATAAGCGACTGTGGAATTTACTGCCACAAGTGCTGATGCTCGATTTACAAATGCCACAAATGGATGGCTGGGCTTTCCTGGATAAGTTGTCGGCTTTGGACCCACTGATGCACGAGAAAATGTATATCGTGATCCTTTCGTCCTCTATCTTTTCTGAAGATATGGATCGGGCAAATGAACACCCGATGGTACGTCAGTATTTCTCCAAGCCAATCCGTCCCGATATTTTAGAGAGTATTCATTTGAATCTTGAAAATACCCGCATGGTTTAGCAGCTGTTAAAAGCTTAAACCTTACCATGAGTTGGGGGATATTTATTAAGCATAAAGCAAAAAAAATAGCGATGATTTTGGTCATCGCTATTTTTTTGTGAAAGCAATTTATAGCATGTTGAATAACTTGTCATCCTACTGCAAATTCAGATGATTGAAATTGATTTTGAATTATTTATCAACAATAGCATTACTATGCTCTCAAAATAATCCTTCATCACTTCTACCATGCCCCCAAGCTTCGTTGTGAATTTCAGTTTTAAACCTGCGCTTAGGATCCCTGAAGAATATTAGAAATATAATCTTCCGTTACTTTTGGGATCAGGATAATTTCTATACGGCGGTTGAGGCTTCGGCCTTCTTTGGTGTTGTTCTCGGTAACAGGATAATACTGCCCTTTTCCTACTGCCTGAATTGCCGTAGGCGCAACGCCAGATTCCAGCAAAATACGGACAATAGAAGTGGCCCGAGCGACGGATAGATCCCAGTTGTCGTTCATGTACTTTGAGAACCTCGAAACGGGAACATTGTCGGTATGGCCTTCAACAGAAACCTCGAAACCATCCTGAGATTTCACGACTACGGACAGTTGCTGAAGCGCTTTAATACCCATTTCATCAACTTCGATACTCCCAGAACCAAACAACAGTTTGTCGGCCAATGAAACATATATTTTCCCCTGACGAACCTCTACCTGAAGGTCGTTCACTTCAAAATCTTTCAGCGCATTGTCGAGTTTGGTTTTCATGGCATTCACAGAAATGTCACGTTTTTTAACCACCTTCTCCAGTTCCTTCACACGGGCTTCACGGATCTGCAGGTCTTTTTCAAGCGCCTCATTATTGCGTTTGGTCACCTCAAGGTCGGCAGTCATTTCGCTCAGTCGGCGTTGTTGTTCGGCAACACTTTGGTTGAGTCTGCCAGAGTTGCGCATCATGTCATTATAAAGATAATTGACATTTTTGTATTTGGCTTCGAGCTTTTCTTTTTCCAGACGATTCTGCTCATATTGATCGTTAAGGCTTTCGATCAACTGGTCATTTTTCTCTAATCGTTCATTGGAGCGTTTCGCCTCATCTTTGGCGAGCGTAAGGGCTTCATTGGCGGTCGCTACCTCTTCAGAGAGCATATCTCTTCTTTCAAGGATCTCATCATACTTTTTTTGGCTAACACAGCTGCCAAGAGTCAAGCCTACTGTCGCAAGGAGCAGCCCTCGCTTAATAGATAAAAAATTCACCATCGTAAGGTTCATTCATTAGGATTTAATACTGGCAATAAACCGAAAAGCCTGATCATTAATTGCTTAAATATTCAGGCTGCATATTGGCTGATTCCCATTTATTATGATTACTTATCAAAACAAGAATAAGCAAAAATTCTTAATTATTGTGCTTTTGCAGGGACAATATTCTTGAAAAGTTGGCTTGTGGATCATGCCTGAATTTGAAATGCTTGTCGAGGGGTTATTCTGAACGATTCACTTTTTTGATTTGAATACACCTGATAACAGATAACTGAAATATAGAGGAGGGGAAGCAAATTAATGCTGACTTTGCAGGGCCCTCTTTGGCGATCAGGAGTGGGGAAACCGCTAATGATCACCCGATTTTGTATTGTCCTCGGCTTACACTCGCCACAGGGTGAGGGCTTCGGTAAATGAAAGTTCGAGGCCACCGGAATGTTTTTGTGCTGTCAGGCCGAGGTTTTATCTTTGGAGAAAATCAAGGTCAAAAAAAAGCAGCATTCCCAAATGGAAATGCTGCTTTAATATTTTATAGCTAATCGAAATTAGTCTTTTGTAGCTTTAGAAGCCGCACGCTTTCTTTCGTTCTCGTCCAAAAGAATTTTACGCATACGGATGCTCAATGGCGTTACCTCTACGTACTCATCTTTCTGGATGTACTCCAAAGATTCTTCCAAAGAGAATTTACGAGCAGGAGCAATTTTCGCTGCATCATCAGAACCAGAAGCACGTACGTTGGAAAGTTTCTTTCCTTTCTGAACGTTCACACACAAATCATTGCTACGTGAGTGCTCACCAATTACCTGACCACAGTATAAATCGATTCCTGGATCGATGAAGAAAACACCACGATCTTGCAATTTATCCAAAGAGTAAGCGGTCGCTGGGCCATTCTCCATAGAGATGATTGATCCGTTCAAACGCTCAGGGATACCACCTTTGAATTCTGCATATTTCAAGAATCGGTGTGTCATGATTGCCTCACCCTGAGTAGCTGTCAGCATGTTGTTACGCAAGCCGATCAAACCACGAGAAGGGATTTCAAACTCAAGGTGCTGAAGATCGCCTTTAGGCTCCATGATTTTCAACTCACCTTTACGCTGTGTAGCCAACTCAATTACTTTACCTGAAGTATCTTCTGGTACATCAACCACCAACAATTCTACTGGCTCGTGCTTCACACCATCAACTTCTTTGAAAATAACCTGTGGTTGTCCTACCTGAAGCTCATATCCTTCGCGACGCATCGTCTCGATCAATACGGCCAAGTGAAGAATACCACGACCGAATACCAAGAATTTGTCCTCAGTGTCAGTTTCTTTCACACGCAAGGCCAAGTTTTTCTCCGTTTCTTTGAACAGGCGGTCACGGATATGGCGAGAAGTTACAAATTTACCTTCTTTACCGAAGAAAGGAGAGTTGTTAATAGAGAACAACATACTCATTGTAGGCTCATCAATAGCAATACGAGGCATTGCTTCAGGATTTTCTACAGAAGTGAATGTATCACCAATTTCGAAACCGTCGATACCAACAACTGCACAAATGTCACCTGCTGAAACGCTTTCTACTTTTCTTTTACCAAGACCTTCAAAAATTTGAAGTTCTTTAACTTTTGATTTCGTTACTGAACCGTCAGCTTTAGTAACTGCTACCCACTGACCTTCTTTGATCTCACCCTGGTACACACGTCCAATAGCGATACGACCAACAAATGAAGAATAGTCAAGGTTGGTTACCTGGAACTGAAGGTTACCTTCTGGCTGTGGTGCCTCAGGAATAGTCGTCAGGATCTCATCCAACAATGGCGTGATCGAGTCGGTTTTGTCTTGCCAGTCTGTTGACATCCATCCCATTTTTGAAGAACCGTATAAAGTTACGAAGTCTAATTGTTCTTCAGTAGCTTCAAGGTTGAACATCAAGTCGAATACCTGCTCATGTACCTCATCAGGGCGACAGTTTTCTTTATCGACTTTGTTCACTACAACGATTGGTTTCAAGCCTAAGCCCAATGCTTTACTCAAAACGAAACGTGTTTGAGGCATTGCTCCTTCAAAAGCATCCACCAAAAGCAATACACCGTCAGCCATTTTAAGTACACGCTCAACTTCACCACCGAAGTCTGCGTGACCAGGAGTATCAATGATATTGATTTTTACTCCTTTGTAGTTTACGGAAACGTTTTTCGCAGTAATAGTAATACCACGTTCACGCTCTAAATCGTTGTTGTCCAAGATCAAGTCATCGAATTCCTGGTTGTCACGAAATAACTTAGAAGCGTGGATAATTTTGTCAACCAAAGTTGTTTTACCGTGGTCAACGTGTGCAATAATTGCAACGTTTCTGATACTCTGCATAATATATTTTAAAGAGAAAATGAATAGCGTTAATTGGACGGGCACGGAGATTGAACTTCAAACCCTGTGATATTCAAGGGGTTCAGTTCAAAATTGATGCCTCAATTGAAACGGACATGCAAAAGTAGTAAAAATTCTGCCGTTTCACAGTTTTTCTTGCAACGAAATTCGCTCATTATACTATTTTTCTCAAGAAAATGGGCTGAACAAAGTTTTTACCTCAAATAATAATAACCGAAATGGCTTATTCTCCTGCCTGAATGCTGCCCTCGACAAGTTCAAGGTCTAACCGGACGATTTTTCGGAAAGGGTAGTCGCCTTTTTTGTCGGGGTTTTCATAGTAAAAATCAAAAGGGTGGATTCCCAATAAATTTTTGACGTAGGCGAGGTCGCCCATAGCGGATTGCGGGGCATATTGAAAAGCGGAATCGAGTTCATCATGAAAGATCCCTGCATCATGAAAAGCGGCAGAATAGGAGATTTTTGAAAGCCACTGGTCTCCGCTAAGTAAGCTGACATCCGTAAAGGAGGCAAACCAATCCGGCGAAGGGTTGATGCGTGCCACGGCATCCATCCAGGGGTGGTCGACGGTCAGTGTGATTTGTTCATCCTCAATCGTGTAAGGGACTTTTTTTGCAGGGAGTACGCCATACATTCCTGCATTGCCATTTTTTACATTCAATTCCGCAATGGAAAGCAAGCCTCCTGATGATTGTTCCTCGGCCAGAATAAAGGACTGAAGCTCTCCTGATGGGCGGGTGAACGGCAACTCAAAAAAGCGAAGCAAAGGGTTTTCAACTTTATCACCCACTTTTTTATTGTGGGTCATGAATACCCATTCGCCGAATGCCGCTTCTGCTACGCTGTCTGCGGGGAACTCTTCCGAGCCCCAAAGGACGGAGATTTTAATATTATAAGTGGCCTGATAGTGGGGCAAATGCTTATTACTCTCCTCGGTTTTGCAGGCGGCAGCACCAAGTAAGAGGATGAAAAACGACAGTTGTAAAAATAGATTTTTCATAGGTTGTTTGGATTAGGGGATTCCATATGACAATAATGCTTTATTTTTGCCAAATATTATAGATATTGTCGGAGATTATCACTTTATGTTTTTGAGTGAATAAAAATTATAGAAATATTCGTATTTGTTTATAACCTACAGAATCCGACATGAATCATCGTTTTGCACGAAAATTACTGCTGACCACTGTTTTGTTTTTAGGGACATTGTGCGCCGTTTTTGCACAAACAACCCTCGATACAGGGCCTGCAAGCCTCAAATGGAAACATTTTAAGAATAACAGTGTAGACGTAATTTACCCCTCTGGGGCCGATTCTCTGGCACGTCATGTAAGTTCCACCCTGGATCATGTGCAGGGGAGTGTCTCGCGGGGGCTGGGAATAATACCGACCCGCCTGCCGTTGATATTACAGAATCAAACGATGGTCTCCAATGGTTTTGTATCGATGGGGCCACGCCGAACCGAATTTTTCACGAACACAACGCAGGATTATAATTTTCTCGGTACCATTAACTGGCTGGATCTGCTGGCGGTACATGAATATCGGCATGTGGTGCAGAATGAAGTGGCGCGGACAGGTACAGGTAGTGTGATTGAAGTGCTGGCAGGTACGCTCGCCGCAAGAGGCGCAGCAGGCCTGATGGCCCATTCGTGGTTTTGGGAGGGAGATGCTGTGGTGGCGGAAACCAGCCTGACCCGTGGCGGTCGTGGGCGATACCCCGCATTTAATCGTGCCTTCAGGATGAACCTCCTTGAACGGGGGGGCTTTAATTACGAAAAGCAGATCGGGACGTCTTTCAAGGATTTTGTCCCGAACCATTATGTTACTGGCTATCATATGGTGGCTTATGTGCGTCGGAAAACCGATGATCCTTTGGTTTGGGGGAAGATCAGCCGCCGGACATTCAACAGGCCATTTATCCCATTTGCTTTTTCCTCTTCCATCAAAAAATACAGCGGAAGTGGTGTACGGGCAACTTATGGGGAAATGCTTGCCGACCTTCGCCAACAGTGGGAGGCACAGTTGGCAAAAATTGAACTGACCAATTTTAGCGACTTCACGCCAAGAAAAAATAAAGTCTATACTGATTATTCAGCACCAGAAATTTTGCCTTCGGGGGATTTGTTGGTGGTTCGCACGGGTTTAAGCCATGCAGATCAGCTGTTGAAAATTTCCCCCGACGGGGAGGTGCGTTTACTTAGAACCCTCGGGCGATTCAATAACCCTGGCTATATTTCTGTTGCACAAAATAAAATGGTGTGGGCAGAGTTTGAGTCCGATCCCCGATGGCCGATGCGCGTGTATTCTGTGCTCAAAACGATGGACCTCAGTACGCTCAAGGTGGAGAAGCTCACGCAAAAAAGTCGCCTGATGGCGCCTGCTTTTTCTCCAGACGGCAGTAGGATTGTGGCGGTGCGGAGTACAGAAACAGGCAATTACCGATTGGTGGTGCTGGATGGCTTTTCGGGTGCGGTAAGAAATACGTTCAGTATTGATGGCGCCTGGAATCTCCTGACGCCGCGCTGGTTTGAGGATGGGATGAATGTCGTGTTTGTAACCACCAAAAAAGAGGGTAAATACCTTGTAAAGCTGAATGTGAACTCTGGAGCGCAAACTACGCTGCTCGGTCCTACGATGGAAAATTTTGGCGTGCCTCGTCCGCAGGGGAAATATGTGCTTTATAATTCGCCAAAATCAGGCATTGACAATATTTATGCCCTCGATACGGCGAGTGGAAAAACTTTTCAGCTGACTTCCTCCAAATATGGGGCCTACAACGGGGTTCTTTCAGATGATCTGAAAACACTTTATTATAATGATTTTGGGAAGTTCGGCATGAATGTCGTTTCGGCTGCTGCGGATCCGCAGCAGTGGCGCAAGGGCAAGAATGTGCAGGATACAGGCATTCACTATTTTCAGCCCCTTGTGGAGCAGGAAAAGGAGGCAGACCTGTTGGCCAATGTGCCGAAGCAGTCGGTGGAAGAAAAACCTTATCATAAAGCGGCGCATTTGGTTAGGCCGTATCAATGGGGACTGACGACCACATCCAATCTCAGCCTGGATAATTTTATGCTCGGCTTTGTGAGTCAGTCTAATTTGTCCAACTTTTCCCTCAATGCGGGAGCGGTTTATGACCTGACAGAAAAGACCATCAAATATCAGGGTGGTTTCAGTTGGCAGGGGTGGTATCCTGTGCTGTCTTTTACAGGAAGCTATGGCGACAGGAAGCTGGACAGGAATATCAATACCGACGTTGGCCCATTGACCTCCAAAACGGAATGGAATGAGGTTAACCTGTCTTCCAAAATCAGTTTGCCTTTGGACCTGACCAGAAACCGATTCTTTCAGTTTTTGAACCTCGGTGTCGCCCTGGATCAGACCTTTGTAAGTAATTATCAAACCGTTGTAGGGGATACCACCTTTACCAGACCAATATTCACGGAGCAGGGGAATGGCTGGCTCAATACGATCAACTCAACGGTGAGCTATAGCTACTTATTTAAAAGGGCCAAACGGGATATTTATGCGCCCTGGGGATTCTCGGTCTATGGTCAGTGGCAAACCTCCATTTTGGGGAACGAGAAGGAAGAAGGGGAGATTTATGGTGGCTTGGTGCGCTTGTACTTGCCTGGGGTGATGCGCCATCATTCTATCCGACTGAAGGCGGGAGCGCAACAGCAATACCTCGAAAACCCCTTTACCCATACCTATAATTCCACCATTGGATGGGTGCGTGGCGCTACTTATTTTTCGATGCAAAATTACTTTTTGACGGGGGTAGATTATGGTCTGCCTTTGTGGTACCCCGACATTCATATCGGTCCGCTGGTAAATATTCAGCGCATCCGTTTGAATATGTTCTTTGATTATGGGTATTCAAAAGGGACATTTGAAAGAAATGCCAATAACCAAATCGTGATTGACCCCAATCAGTCTATGGAACAAAAATCTGTCGGGACAGAAGTTATGTTTGACTTCAACGGCTTGCGCACCTTGCCGCTGATCTCGGCAGGCTTCCGTTACTCCTATGCCTTTAATGAAGGGAATAACGTTTCCTTCTTGCTGAGTTTCTAAGTTAGGAATCTTGGGCGAAAAGATTTTTTTTGTTTGACTTATAAAAAGATCAAAATGTGTTAATTGCTTATTAATTAGCAGGAAAGAAGAAATGCCCAACCTAAAAACTGATTTATTTAATGTTTTTAAGTGAAACAAGTCCTATTTTATTTTTCACCAACGAAAATATTTATTTAATATTGCATAGCTGAGTGGTGTTTCTTCCATTGCTCATCAGACACAATCAAAACCTAATTAATATCCAAACACACAATTTATAGAATTATGGCAGAAGTAATCCGCATGCCGAAGATGAGTGATACCATGACTGAGGGCACCATCGCTACGTGGCTTAAAAAAGTAGGGGACCAAGTGGAGTCAGGAGATATCCTGGCAGAAGTGGAAACCGACAAAGCAACCATGGAGCTGGAGTCTTACGAGGAAGGTACTTTGTTGTATATTGGCGTTGAAGAGAAATCAAGCGTGCCGATTGACGGAGTGATTGCCATTATTGGTGAAGAAGGAGAAGACATTACTTCTTTGAAAGCAGAAATCAGCAATGGTGGTGCTTCAGAATCTGCGCCAGCGCCTAAGGAAGAAGAAGCAGCGGCCCCAGCGCCTGCAGCTGAAGCGGTGGACACTTCGGATATCGCTGCGGAAATTATCCGCATGCCGAAAATGAGTGATACCATGACCGAAGGGGTGATTGCCACTTGGGTGAAAAGTGTTGGTGACGAGGTGGAAACAGGCGATATTCTTGCTGAAGTTGAAACGGATAAGGCCACCATGGAACTGGAGTCTTACTCTGACGGTAAACTGCTTTATATTGCAGTTGAAGCAGGTGGCGCAGTGCCTATCGATGGTATTATTGCCATTATCGGGGAGTCCGATGCTGACTGGAAAAAATTATTGGCAGCAGATTCTTCTCAAGGTTCAGCTCCAAAAGCGGAAGCACCTAAAGAGGAAGCGCCAAAAACTGAAAATACTACTGCCGCGGCCTCAGCGCCAGCACCCGCAGTAAACACTACTGCCAATGGAGGAAGAATCAAAGCTTCGCCATTAGCAAAGAAAATCGCTGCCGATAAGGGTATCGACCTTACTCAGGTTCAGGGAACGGGAGATAATGGTCGTATCATTAAGCGCGATATTGAGAACTTTACGCCACAGGCAGCGCCTGCTCCTCAGGCATCTGCACCTGCAAGCGCACCAGCTTCTGCGACAGCAGCAGCACCAGTGGAATTGCCACAGGTGGTTGGTGAAGAAAGTTTCGAGGAAGTGCCAAACTCAAAAATGAGAAACATCATCGCTTCTCGTTTGACAGAGTCCAAGCAAACGGCTCCTCACTATTATTTGACGATGGATATTGACATGGACTCAGCGATCAAAGCGCGTAAGCAGATCAATGAGGTTTCTCCAGTGAAAGTATCTTTCAATGATATGGTGGTTAAAGCTACTGCTTTGGCATTGCGTCAGAACTTGAAAGTAAACGCAGCTTGGTACGGCGACAAGATCCGTTACAACAAGCACGTACATATCGGTGTTGCCGTAGCGATCGAAGACGGTTTGGTTGTACCAACGGTTAAATTCGCTGATAACAAATCATTGTCGCACTTGGGTGCAGAAGTGAAAGAATTGGCAACCAAAGCGAAAAATCGCAAATTGGGACCTGCAGAAATGGAAGGTAACACCTTCACAATCTCTAACTTGGGAATGTTCGGTATCGAGTCATTCACTTCGATTGTGAACCCTCCATCAGCTTGTATTCTTTCAGTAGGAGGGATCAAAGCGGTACCAGTAGTGAAAAACGGTGCGGTTGTTCCTGGCAACGTAATGAAAGTTACTTTGGCATGTGACCACCGTGTAGTAGATGGCGCTTTGGGTGCAGCATTCTTGAAGACTTTCAAAGAATTGTTGGAAGAGCCTGTTCGCATGTTGATCTAATGAAATAAATGAAAAATTATTTCAAGCGTCCCGCTTGGAATGATTTTCATCTTCAGCTCTCGCGTGACTCCGTCTCGTGATAGCAATAATCTAAGGTTACAGCATTTTGCTACGACCCAAAAATCAAAACCTTTGTCATTTGTTGACAAAGGTTTTTTTTATAAATTCCAACATGAAACAATATATCATTAACCTGATCGTTACGGCCCTTGCCGTTCTTATTTCCGTTTGGCTGTTTGATCTCGCTCAGATCACAGGAGATAGCCGCTTTTTTGTCGCCCTGTCCGTCGCCTTTGTGTTGTCGATTCTTAACTTTTTGATCCGCCCCGTTTTACTTGTGCTAACCTTACCGATTAACGTTATCACCCTCGGACTCTTTACCTTTGTGGTCAATGCCTTGGTGATCCTGATGGCAGGCGGACTGATCGACTCCTTCCATGTAAGTGGTTTTTGGTCGGCATTATTTTTCTCCATCGTACTGTCGATCGTACAAACTTTCTTGGAGATGATTTTGGGCTTGGAGCGTGATTGATTGATTTGAAGAGATTATGATCCTGTACGGACGTTGCATGCAACGTCCCTACTTTTGGGTGTGGATTTTTTGCTTCACCACAGCTAAAGCAATGGTCTAACAGCGTTAAACCTGCTAATGCAGGTTGGTGTGGATTTCATGGTGAAACGTCCCCAGATATAGAACCTTTTTGCTGAATGGGGGGGCACTGTTGGATCAATCTACATCTTATATTTTTTCTACTAATTCAAAAAAGTTACCAATGCCTACACAGAGACCTTCAAATAAAAAAATAAGCCCAAAAGATGCTCTTTTATATTTTTTGATATACACAGCAAGTATATATTCCTATTTCTATTTTATTAGGGCATATAGATTTTTGGATCTGAAAGATTGGACGGTGGTTGAAGGAGTAACTGTGAGGCGTAGCAATGGACATTCCAAACGAAGTTTAAAAACATCAGCACTTTATCAGGTAGGATCGACAGTGTATGAAAGAAACTCTATTGGGTTAATGGTGGAGAATACAGAGTTATGGATTGTTGCCAATAGATTGACACCAAGAGCGACAATTGTTTTTAGAAAATCTGAGATGAGTAAATCCGAAGTCTTAAAATTTGCAAAAAGCTTTCATTTTGGATTTTTTGACTGTTTTAGGTCATTGGGATGGGCAGATTATTCAGGGTATAGGAAGAAAAATGGTGAAGAGTCATTCATTGATTATCCAACAGATTTCAGTATTAAACAGTTCGAAAAATGGAAAAGTAGGAGGGAAAAAGAAATATGGGATGCAGGTTTTAATCCACATTATAAGCAATGGTGGATTTTGGAACAGAACTACCCTGATTCTACCTTATTTAAAAGAGAAGCAATATAGGCTGAAGGGCGTAGCGTAGAAATGACCGATTCTGTACCGAAGGTACATTTCCAATAGCCTCGGGTGCCAACCCGTGGAAAATAATAGGTAATAACATCGAGCTGTGAGCCATAATGAATTATGCCTTTACATGATTCGGTTTTGGTAATCACGAGAGGGACTCTCGCGATAGGTTGTCGGTTAGCGAAAGCCTAACCCATTTTAATGGGTTTGACGCTGTTAGGCCAAGTTTTCAACCTTGGTATAAACGACAAGAATAGTGCGCCGAAGGTGCATCTCCAATAGCCTCGGGTGCCAACCCGTGGAAAATAATAGGTAATAACATCGTGCTGTGAGCCATAATGAATGATGCCTTTACATAATTCGGTTTTGGTACTCACGAGAGGGACTCTCGCGATAGGTTGTCGGTTAGCGAAAGCCTAACCCATTTTAATGGGTTTGACTTTGATAGGCCAAGGTTTCAACCTTGGTGAAAAAATGGCTGATAAAGCCCCACAGGAATGATCGATATCCGATTTGTGATGTTCGATTTTCGATGGGCGAAGGTGGAAACGTGTGGAAAAATTACCAATATCATCGCCGACAGCAACCCCCTCGCAAGCTATCACTACAACACCCTTGGATTCCGAGTGAAAAAGACTAATTTTGAATCTCAATCAACCGAATACTACGTGCGAGATGTATCAGGAAATATCGTAGCGATCTATGATCAAGACCTCGACCAAAAGGAGATCCCACTCTATGGCAGTGGCCGACTCGGTGTGCGTTTTGTAGAGGCTGATGATACAGACAGTAAAAACGTCTTTGAGTTCAAGGACCATTTAGGTTCCGTTCGTGCCCGTGCTTATTGGGAAGGCGCAAGTCTCACCACCGATCAATGGCGTGATTATTATCCTTATGGTTTGCAGATGGATGGCAATAAAGAAGGAAAAGACACCCGCTTCGGTTACCAAGGAGATTTCGCAGAAGAAGATGGGGAAACGAACTTCAACTTCTTCGAAGCCCGAGTTTTTGATCCCGTGATCGGTCGTTGGATGGCAGTGGATCCCGCAAGGCAGTATGCGAGTGGCTATGTGGGGATGGGGAATAATCCTGTGAATGGGGTGGATCCTAACGGAGAGATATGGCTTAGATATTGGCAGTTAGAAGCCGGAGCTGGTGTGGCCTATGGTTTAAATGCGACCTTACAGGCAGGTATCGCTTATGGAAAATATGGGGTTACATCATTTACAATGGCCAGAGTATTAACCCCAATGGGACAGAATTTTAATGAACATAGTCCAGATCCATCATTTGTTGGAGGGGCGGATGCCAATATGTCACTGGGTTTAGCTTATGATTGGAAGTATGATAATTTTCATGATTTCGCATATCAAAATCAAAGAGGGGTGTTTTCTGGGTTCGTAGGATTGGGACCGCATGTTGGAGTGGACTTTGGGGATCAATATGTCGGTGTAACTGTAGGTCTTGGGTATGGTGGGAAATTTTCGTATATGGAAACTAATATACTAAGGGCCATATCTGTAACTCGTGAACAAAAGTCCAGTTTTTTGATTGGTGAAAATTGGCAGGTAAATCACGTTACTGAAGTTTTTAAAAAAGGAGTTTTAACGGGATACAAGGGTGTTTTGGAGGTAAAGATGGACAACAATACTATTTCAAATATTACTGTTTTTTCAGGCATATCAATTTCCGAAGAAGGGAAAAAAATTCCAAATCAAATTTGGCAAACCCAAGAATATATCAATGAAATGAATCGATGAAAAAGGGACGATATATAACTGCGGTAATAATTGCTTTAGCAATCTTAGTTATGATAACTCATGTTTACGTAACCAGTTATCACGCCAGAATGAAATCAAATGAGGTTGTTTATGTTTATGATACGCTAAGAGGTGTTCCAAACCCTGCTTTCTATTCAGATTGGGAAGATTTTGGTAATTGGATTATTGAATACTATAAAAAGAAGGAGAAAGATACCTCTACAGTAGTATATTTAATGGACACTCGAGTCCTACCACCTAATGATCCAGTTTATTTAGTCGGTTATACCTCAGAAGATAGCGTAATGGCAGAAGTTTATATTGATTATCGAATACCACGACAATTAGCGCAAGGGTCTACAGTTTATGTTTATGCTAAATGCATTCATAAAATTTCGCCTAAGGAGTGGGTATTAAAGAAAAAGCAGTGATTTTACTGCAATGGGTTTCAGTTTGTTAGGCCAAGGCTTGGCTCTTGAGTTTGTCGAAGGATTCCTTTGTTTACCTCATGATGGCATTAAAAATGTTTTTTGTACGGACGTTGCATGCAACGTCCGTACTTTTGTGGGGTGTTTTTTTTTGTTTCACCACAGCTAAAGCAATGGCCTAACAGCGTTAAACCTGCTAAAGCAGGTTGGTTCGGATTTCATGATAAAAACATCCCAGACATAAAACCTTTTTGCTGACTGCGGGCATTCATTTGAAAAGCAGGCCCAACCCATTTTAATGGGTTTTTGTATTGATAGACCAAGGTTTCAACCTTGGTGAAATAGGATCTGTGGGAATTAGACCATGGGATAGAAGCGAGCCGTGAGACATAATTAATTATGCCTTTACAGGGTGGATTTGCTATCACGAGAGGAAAATATAAAAATTGCACAACAACAACCAAGATGAAAATAACCAAGCACCAACTCAAAGCAGGTATTTTACCCACTACAATTGGAGTGGTACTGCTGTTGGTGGCCATGAGTTCAGCGATGATCTTAATGGGTTATTATCATCGAATGCATATTCAGCAGTTGAAGCGTTCGGCAGATCAGGGGGTATTGTTGCAGCAGGGCGTGCAACTGGCATTGGCGGCTTATGCGGATGATCAGCTGAATGAGCAGTGGCAGGTTTTTCCATTATTTCCCGAAGGGCAAGATAGCATTCGGATAAAGCTAAAAACTTGGGGAGCCATGGAAGTTTGTCAGTTGGAGCGAACAGTTCCCTTTAAGCATTGGCAAAAGGCTTTTTTTATTGGGCAGTATGGCGAACGCTTGCACAAGGAAGCCCTTTTTTTATCGGATCAAAAGAGTCCTTTGGCCATTTCGGGAGCGGCATTGATCAAGGGAGATGCGGCGCTTCCGTTGAGTGGCATCAAAAAAAATTATTTCAATCGCCAGCCTTACAGTAGAAGTGAGATGGTATTTGGGAATATCAGTCATAGCACGGCTAAAATGCCAGCGCTAACCAGCAACCTATCAGAATTTTATGAAATGGCGATGGGTTTAGCCAACAATGTGAGCCAAGACTCCCTGCTGCGTTATGGTATTCAGCAATCATTTGGTAGCGATACGGTAGCGCATTGTCAATTAGAACAGCCGTGGCTACATCATGCCGAGGCGGAAGGTCAGGTGGTGATTAGTCATCCTGACTCCGTTGTGGTGATGGGCTCAAGTTCTTTGAACTCCATCGTGGTTTGTGCCCTTAAAATCATTATTGCCTCAGATTATGAAGGAGAAATTCAAGCACTTGCAGCAGATACCCTTATTGTAGAGCAGGGCGCACAACTTCAGTATCCTTCCATTTTGGTTTGTTTGGGTAAATCCAAAGAAGCCTTATTACAAATCGAAAAAGAAGCCCAACTTTCTGGTCAGGCATTGCTACTTTGTAGTTCAGGAGAACAGGAAGAACAAAATTTTATATTGGGAAAAAATGCACAAATTACGGGGAGTGTGTATTGCCTATCACGAGAGGGATTCTCGCGATAGGTTGTCGGTTAGCGAAAGCCTAACCCACTTCAGTGGGTTTGACGCTGTTAAGCCAAGGTTTCAACCTTGGTATAAACGACCTGCCCATGCGCCGAAGGTGCATCTCCAATAGCTTCGGGAGCTAACCCGTGGAAAATAATAGGTAATAACATCGAGCCGTGAGCCATAATTAATTATGCCTTTACATGATTTGGTTTTGGTACTCACGAGAGGGACTCTCGCGATAGGTTGTTGGTTAGCGAAATCCCAACCCATTTTAATGGGTTTGACGCTGTTAGGTCAAGGTTTCAACCTTGGTATAAACGACAAGAATAGTGCGCCGAAGGTGCATCTCCAATAGCCTCGGGTGCCAACCCGTGGAAAATAATAGGTAATAACATCGAGCTGTGAGACGTTAATAAATTATGCTTTTACATAATTCGGTTTTGGTAATCACGAGAAGGATTCTCGCGATAGGTTGTCGGTTAGCGAAAGCCTAACCCATTTTAATGGGTTTGACTTTGATAGGCCAAGGTTTCAACCTTGGTAAAATAGACGCCAATGCCCAAGTGCTACGCCGAAGGTGCATCTCCAATAGCCTCGGGAGCTACCCCGTGGAAAACAAATAATGCCTATACAAAATCACCTAATCATGGTCAAATAAACCCCCAAATCACAATGATCTGCTCATTTACCCTGCTTGATTGAATTTCCTGCCCGATTTTTGTATCTTTGCAAACTGAATAATTTTGTCCCATCAGGGGACAAAGGAACTTAAACAAAATCGTTGTGCGTTTCGAAAATATTAAACTGAATAAAAATCTTGCGAAGGGGATTCGTCAATTAGGTTGGGAGACCATGAGCCCGATACAGGAAAAATCCATCAAGAAAATCTCTTCAGGAAGAGACCTCGTGGGGATTGCTCCGACAGGTTCTGGTAAAACTGCCGCCTATCTGATTCCATTGATCAATAAATTACAATATGCACAGGGCGAACACCCTCGTCTGATGATCATGGTACCTACCAAGGATTTGGTTTTTCAGGTTCGAGAGGTGATTGAGCAACTGACGCAATTTAGTAACCTGCGCATTACTTCTGTATATGGGGGTAGTGGTAAGCAGCGCATGATGGACGAGCTGGAGCGTGGTACTGATATTTTGATCGCGACGCCTGGTCGTGTTCATGAGTTAGCTGTTACCCGTTTCTTGGTATTGAAAGATCTTAAATACTTGGTGGTCGATGAGGCGGATTCCATGTTGGAGAAAGAATTTTTCCGCCAGGTGGAAGCGATTCTTGAACTGTTGCCTGAGCAGCGCCAGAATGTCTTTTTCTCGGCCACTTTCGATCAGGAGTCTGATGAGATGTCGCAGAAAATTTGCTGGGACCCGATCAAGGTGGAAATCTCCGAGGAACAGCGTCCAGTGGATACGCTGAGTCAGTATGTGATGTATCCTTTCAATAAACCGACCAAGCTGAACTTGCTTTCGGGAATTTTGTGGGATTATGAGAAATTCACCAAGGTGATTGTTTTTGCAGGTTCCAAAAAAGATGCAGATGCCATCACTTCCAAATTGGGAGCGACGATCCCTGGTGAAGTGCGGGTTATTCACTCCAATAAGGATGAAACTTACCGTTTGCGCTCTATCGAGGAGTTCCGGTCAGGTGAAGCGCGTGTATTGGTGGCTACTGGTGTAGCAGCACGTGGTATTGATGTGGAGGATGTTTCCCATGTAATCAACTTCAACACGCCTTATACTTACACTGATTATGTTCATAAAGTAGGTCGTACGGCACGTAATGGCGCTGAAGGTACCGCTATTACTTTTGTAGGTGATGCGGAAAAAAATCACTTTGAAAGTATTGAAGAAAACCTTGGGGAAGAGTTGGAAATTATTCCATTGCCAGACAATCTGTTGATTATCGAGGAGTCTGATAAACCGAAAAACGATCAGCGATACGGTAATACAATGAAAAACTCCAACCGCCGCCGTTCAAGACATGAGCGCGAGCAAAAGGAGAAAGGGGCTGCAACCCATGAGAAGTCTGCGAAAAACAGTAAAGAATTTAACTTGAAACCACGTCAGAAATGGTCTGCACGAAAAGGATTCAAGGAGAATGCCAATAAAATGGTCCGAAAGAAAGACTAATTTTCTTGTTCCGAAGAGGGGAGCGTTATCAGTTTAATACTGGTGACGCTCTTTTTTTTAGGTTAAAATCAGATGATAATCGTGGTGTATATCCTCAAATTGCTGTCGATAATCTTTTTCTGCAACCTTGTGGCATTAGGTTTGTTTGGGAATTAGGAACATTGTTGCCAAACCGCTTGCGGTATAACGGCAATAGATCACTCCAAAAGCCTTAACTCCTTAACGAATGAAATTGCATCGATTTGCGATCCTCACGATAGCGTTCCTATGCGCCCTTTCTGAAATTACCCTTGCACAGGGCCGATTTGATATTGAAGGGCGGATTCTGGATCAAAAAGAACAACCCATCCCTTTTGCCAATGTACTGATTCAAGGGACCAATTCTGGGGCGGTAACAGATGTGTATGGGCATTTCAGAATTCAGCTGAATAAGAAAGTACACGAATGCACCCTGTTGTTTTCCTGTGTAGGGTTTAAGGCTAAAAGCTATCATTATGATGATTATCATGCACATCCTGTAGTTCACCTTGCGGAAAATACAGCGGTGCTCAAAGGCGTGGTAGTGAAAGCCGCCGCAACGGGTACAACTTTGGCCTCATCAGCCATTTCAAGTATTGATTCCAAAGCACTGACCTACAAAAAAAGTGGAGGGCTGGCAAGTGCATTGAGCACGGTGTCGGGCGTTTCCATTGCCTCAGCGGGCGCCAATGTGCAGTTGCCCGTTATTCATGGTTTGTATGGCAACCGTATCCTGATCATCAATGATGGGGTCAAGCATGGATTTCAGAATTGGGGCAGTGACCATGCTGCAGAAATAGATGTGGCGAGCCTCAATAATATTCAAGTGGTAAAAGGTGCCGCAGCGGTACGTTATGGTCCTGAGGCCATTGGTGGGGTTATCCTGGTCAATAGCGACCCGATGGAATTCTACCAAGACTTTCACGGCAGTGTGCACACCAATTTTCAGACCAACGGCAAGGGGGGGCATGTCGATTTTAACCTCGGCCGTGGAGGAGAACATTTTGCTTACACCCTCGGCGGCAGCTACACCAAGTTCGGTGACCGTTCGGCAGCCGATTATCTTTTGACCAATACGGGCAAGGAGGAAAAATCTTTCCACCTTGGCTTGCATTATCATATTCCCAATTGGCACTTCAAACTGCGTTACACTTTCACGCAGCAAAATCTTGGCCTGTTACGCTCTTCCGTTTTTGGCAATGCCAGCGATTTACAGCAGGCCATTGATGCAGAACGTCCGTTGATCATTAAACCCTTCAGTTACGAAATCAATCAACCGAATCAGGAAACGGCACACCATATTGCCATTGCTGATGTGGACTGGCATTCCCCGATAGGGAAGCTTTCGTTGCGACTGGCACAACAACTTAATCAGCGACAGGAATTTGACGTCAGAAGAAATGCCAGCACGCCCATCATGGATCTGGATTTGATGACCACCAATGTGTTATTGAACTGGGCACACCCTGAATGGGGAGATTTTCAGGGCACCGCAGGTGTGGCTTATTTCTATCAGAAAAATAAAAACAACCCTGGAACGAACACCACGCCATTTATTCCAAATTACAGTTCTGGACGAATTGGGGCGTATTGGATTGAGCAGTTGGTTCGTGGTAATCATACTTTTGAACTGGGAATACGGTTTGATCATGAGCAAAATAATGCCGTGGGCAGGGATGTTCAGCAGCGTATTTTTGAGGACGATTTCAGCTTTTCAAGTCTGTCGGCTTCTATCGGTTACAAAACCAAACTCTCAGACAATACCACCTTCCGCACCAATTTGGGTACTGCCTGGCGATCTCCGAATATGGCAGAGTTGTACAGTTTTGGTTCCCATGAGTTCTTTAACCTCTATGGGGTTTGGCGTTATCAGTTTGATGAATCAGGTAACCTGAATACCAATAAAGTATTGACGCAGGCAGAAAAGCCTGTTTCGCCCGAGCGAGGAGTGAAATGGATCAATAACATCAGATGGCAAAAAGGCAAGCAAATGATTGATGCCAGTATTTATGTCAACTTCATTGATCATTATTTCTACCATAAGCCTGTCGGGATTACCAAAACGGCCAAAGGTGCGATTCCCGTGTATATTTTCGAACAGACAGATGCGCTATTCGCAGGGGTTGACCTGAACTGGCGACACCCAATTGCAAAGTCGTTAGATGGGGAACTTGCCGCAAGTTTATTGTGGTCCAAGAACCTCTCACGATCGGAACCACTGATCAATCAGCCACCCATCAATTTGAATTATCAGCTGACCTGGCATACTCCCTTATTCTTGAAACTCACGCAGTCGAATTTTCACCTGAAAGGCAGCTACACCTTCGAGCAGTTTAATGCACCAAGGGTGGTTAGCCCTGGAGATATCATCTCTGGCGCTGTAGAAATTAAGCCCGACAGCGAAATTTTTGATTTCAAGGCTGCGCCTGAAGGTTATTTTCTTCTTGATGTGAGCTACCAATGGCAAATCAACCATTTCGGTGGGCAGTTTGCTGTTCAAAATGCCCTGAATACCAGTTATAGAAACTACTTGAATCAGATGCGTTACTTCGCGGATGATCTGGGAATAAATTTTACCATTTCCGTAAATTATAATTTTTAAACATGAAGCTTAACTTGAAGAACTTATTGAGTGCTGCCATAGTAATGGTAGTGATGTCGGCCTGTAGCTCTAACGATGCACCTGCTCCTGAAAATGACGGTGAGCAGATTACACGAGTTGAAATGATTTTTCTAAATGTTGATGCACCCAATGAGGCGCCATTGACCGCCCTCGCTGTTGATGAAGATGGCGCAGGGGTGAAGGATTTTGAAATCAAAAAAGGCGTGGAATTGAAGCCCAATACCACTTATGATTTAACTTTTAAGATTTTGAATGAATTCGCAGAGGCTGGCGATCAGGATATTGCTGCGGAAATTAAGGAAGAGGGGGTTGATCATCAGTTTTACTTCGCTTTCCCTGAAGATGCCTTCACTAACCCTAAGGGTGACGGAAACATCGATGCTAAAGCAGAGGATGCCGTGAATTATAAAGATCAGGATGCAAACGGGCTGCCTATTGGTCTGGAAACAACCTGGACCACAGGTGAGGCAACAACTTCCACTGATGGTGAATTTCACCTGATGTTGAAACATCAGCCAAAAATTAAATCTGCTACCTCAACATCAAAAGATGGCGAGTCGGATATTGATTTGAAATTCCCTTTTGGGATTAAGTAAGAGGCACTAAAAACACAAAAAACCAAGTCTGGAAAGGCTTGGTTTTTTTTGGCAGAAATTAAAAATGGAAGGAAGAATTAATCGCTCAATTGGTGCAATAATGGCTGCATGCTTTCAGAATTCTTGATGATATTGTAAAGGGCCAGTGCGTACTTTTTCTCCTCAGGGTTGTTGCTGTTATGGATCCTGTTTTTGATGAACAGCATTAAACGCAGGTAGCAAGCGGTATAATTTTTCTCGGGGGTATCCATTGCTGTAATCCCTGGTGTGAAAGACTCAATAACCGCCTGGGCTAATTTTTCAGCCACAGCGTAATTCTCTTTTTGCCATAACTCATAGATTTTGTTCATGGCAGCCTCAACAATATGATAAACATCCCAATTTTCAAGTACTGGTTCCATTACATCATGGTGGAGGTAAATGTGCTCAAGGATAGTTTTAAAACTTGGATATATATGTTCGCCAAGGACCTCGGAGAACTCAATCTGGAAATGCGCGGTAACCTCCATGCTGGCCTCCATTTGATTTTGGAGAAAGGCCATTATGGATGGTTTGTCCATCGTGGGGATTTGGTCTTTAAAGTAATCTTTAATTTCTGTTGAAGTCATTGTCCTGCGATTATTGAATGGATAGAATGGTAAACCTAAGAAATTATTGATTCAGTTTTTGGTCGATTTCAGTCCTAATCTTTCGGATGTAAGTTTTAACCTTGAAGGGAGTGTTTTTCACAGGTGTTAAGAAGATATTCAGTAATTTGTCTTATTTTTATACTGACTGTTGTTCTTAGCTAAAGATAAGTTTATGGAATTATACAAACCGAATACAGACCGCTACCACGGGATGAAATACACACGATGTGGCCAAAGTGGTATTCATCTGCCCGCATTGTCATTGGGATTATGGCATAATTTCGGGGATTCAGATGATTTCGGAAATGCGAAAAAGATGCTGTTGGGTGCTTTCGATCGAGGGATTAATCACTTTGACTTGGCGAATAATTATGGGCCTTCGGCGGGCTCGGCTGAAACGACCCTCGGAAAGGTACTTGCAGGAGAATTGAAAGGCTACCGTGATGAACTATTGATATCGACAAAGGCGGGCTATGATATGTGGCCTGGGCCATTTGGGAGCTGGGGATCGCGGAAACATATTATTGCGAGTATGGATCAGAGTTTGCGTCGGATGAAGCTCGATTATGTGGATATTTTTTATCATCATCGGCCAGATCCTGACACCCCGCTTGAAGAAAGTATGGGGGCATTGGCTACGCTTGTGCAACAAGGAAAGGCGCTTTATGTCGGTTTGTCGAATTATAATGCAGAGGATAGCCAGAGAGCATTTGCCCTGCTGGAAGATCTCGGGGTGCCCTGTCTGATCCATCAGGCGCGTTATAGTATGTTCGACCGAAATGTAGAAAAAGCATTGCTGCCGACACTCGACAAAAGTGGGGTAGGGTGCATTGCCTTTTCGCCTTTAGCGCAGGGCTTGCTCACGGATAAATATATCGATGGAATTCCATTGAATTCACGAATGGCAAAGGCCACTTTTTTAACGGAGAATATGCGATCTGATTTGGTGGTCGGGGCGCTGGGGCAACTTCAGGAACTGGCCCGCTCCAGAGGGCAAAAAATCAATCAAATGGCGATTGCCTGGTTGCTGAATCAGTCGGCAATTACGAGTGTCCTTGTGGGGGCTTCGAGTATCCGTCAGTTGACTGAAAACCTTCAGGCATTGGATCATTTACAATTCTCAGAAATGGAACGGTCAAAGATTGAACAAATTCTCGCAGGGGTATTTTTAGAGAAAAGACAGCCGAAATAGTGGAGAAGTAACCATTGAAATAAAAAAAGTGCAAGGTAGCATGAGTTGATAATGAGTTAGATGAGTTTTTTATAGATGAATATCTGATAAGTAAACTTGTATCTAATCACTAATTTATGCTACTTTACACTTCGGTATTCATCGAAAGGTGACTACCACTTTTACTTTTTTGTTTGTAATACACTGAATTAATAGAGACGTCATGCTCAATTAATTTAGATTTTGAGACACCTGCCGTCATGCGGGTGTTTTTTTTATGCATTTCAATATATGAAATTTAGCGGAAATTATGGAATTGATTACGGATAATTTTCAGCTATTTATCCAGGCATTTGCATTCCCGAAGGTGTTGCTCGAGTGCCTTTTGAATCGTCATTTCATGAATTTCAGATTTGCAATTTTTCACCAATGCACGGTGTTTAGGGCTTGTATGATATATACGGCTGTTTCCACAAACATAAACCATCGTCCCTTCTTTTTTTAACTGATCTTGATGGTGATTGTACCCAATAAATGTCAATAAAATCAATAATAATGATAAGCTAATCAGAAGGGCTGGCTTGTACTTAAAAAATGCTGTTTCATCATTTTTTTTATCTTTTTTATTTAAGCCGATTTTTCTTCCCGTGGGAATCTTCGCTTTGGTGTTGTTTTCGGCCTCATACCAGTCAAGTACGGCTTTAAAGTCGAGCAGTACTTTTTCTACACTTTCCGCATTAATCCACCCATTCCCTTGCTGATGTACTCCAAAATTGGCCTCAGTCCGAATAGAGTGAAGTTTATGTGTAATGAATTTTGGAACCCCATAGTTGGGCAGCAGGTTTATTGATTTGACCAACTCAATATTATTCCAGTTTAATTTTGCCCCATTTTTTTTGAGCCACAGGACGACCATTTCCTCGATCAGCGACCTGATTTTGAACATGCAAGAAGCATAGTCCTCAATTTCGAGAAGCGGCCCGATTTGATCATGAAGTATTCTCAGCGAAGGGTAGTCGCTGAACAGTTTGTAGTCGTGTGCTAAATCAAAAGAAAAGGTAAAGGTCGCAGGCATATTTGGTATTTGATGAAACAGGAATGCAAGGTAAATAATTTACCAAATAGATTATTCAATTATTGAACCATATTGCACTTATAATTATAATTTGGATGCAGATTTTTCCTGTGGTTCAAGTAATTTAATGAGTGCGTCGTGTTGTTGTTGCGCCGCCCGATAACCGATTTCATAAATTTCGTGCAATACTTCTGATTTGGTGGTGAAGGTACCATAATTGATGAGTTCCTCAGAGGTAATGCCTACATTACAATACCTGATTTTCTCTTGCTCTCCGTGGGTGCTCTGGATGTTCATCGCACGAATCACAATATTCTGAATACCGTGCAGGGAATCTTTCTCCGCTTCGCGAATTGGAGACACAAAAACTCCAATGAGTTTTTCGCACTTGCCATACAGCACGTCTACAGGGAAGTGGTTAAGAATGCCTCCGTCGCTGTACAGGGTGTCGTCGATCGTAACAGGAGAAAAAACAAGCGGGAAGGCGGCACTTGCCATAATCGGTTTGCACACTGGGCCACTGCCATGAAAAACACGCTCTTTACCCTTTTGGAGGTCGGTGGCCACGAGGTACAGGTCTTTTTTCAGGTGGCTGAAATCGTCGATGGGAAAGTAAGGCTTGAAAAATTTGATGATTTTTGCCGAATCGATGATGCCGTCAAATTGCCGCTGACTGAAGAAGCCACGATGCTGCCAGTGAAAAATAGGGGTGCTCTGAAAAAATGATTTTATCTCGCGAGGTGGTACCCCATTGGCGTATAGCCCACCAACGATAGCCCCCGCGCTGGTGCCTGCAATGGCATCAATTTCAATTCCAATTTCTTCGAGGTAACGCAATACGCCTACATGTGCGAGTCCTTTTGAGCCTCCTCCTGAAAGGACAATACCAATTTTATAAGGTTTAGCCATTAGATTTTTGTTTTGAATTAAGTAAGGTTAAGATTTTTATGGTATTGGCTGAATGCAATTTACAAAAATCAAATGAATGACAAGGTGGAAAATCAGCTTGCTGAAAAAAAAGAGCAAGAGGAGTCCCCTTGCTCTTAAATATTATTAATGGGAAAATTATTTCACCACCTTCAATAAAAAGTAGTTCTTTTTACCGCGCTGGATCAACAGGTATTTTCCTTGCAACAGGTCAAATTCAACAGCAGCATTCGGGTCGCTGATTTTTCCTTTGTTGATGGAAACACCACCGCCGTTAATCATTTTGCGGGCTTCTCCTTTTGATTTGAAAACCAGACTTTCATAAGCCGCCAAATCAGTAACATTTGGAAGCGCGGCAAAATCTTCTGCCGAAATTTCCGTCTGTGGTACACCCTCAAAAACTGCCAAAAGTGTATCCTCGTTCAAAGCCGCCAAATCTTCGGTAGTAGATTTACCGAAAAGAATGCCTGATGCCTTAATGGCCATGTCCAATTCTTCCTGTCCGTGAACCATACGGGTAACTTCTTCAGCCAATCGCTTTTGAAGCACACGGGTATGTGGTGCTTCGTCGTGTTCAGCGATTAATCCGTTGATTGTTGCTTCGTCAAGGACGGTGAATATTTTGATATTTTTCTTGGCGTCGTCATCAGCAACATTCAACCAGAACTGGTAGAAAGCATAGGGAGACGTGCGCTTTGGATCCAGCCAAACGGCACCACCTTCGGTTTTACCGAATTTCTGACCGTCAGATTTTAGCAACAATGGGCACGTTAAAGCAAAAGCCTCACCCTGCGCCTTGCGACGAACCAATTCTGTACCTGTAGTAATGTTACCCCACTGGTCCGATCCACCCATCTGAATCTTCACATTGTTGTTTTGGTACAGGTGCAAAAAGTCATATCCTTGCAATAACTGATAGGTAAACTCAGTGAACGACATACCATCACGAGCTTCACCTGTCAGGCGTTTCTTTACAGAATCCTTAGACATCATGTAGTTCACGGTGATGTGCTTTCCGATGTCGCGGGCAAAATCCAAGAAAGAAAAATCCTTCATCCAATCGTAATTGTTCACCAACACAGCCGCATTGTCTGAATCAGAATCGAAGTCCAAGAACTTCGCCAATTGGTCTTTGATACAGCTGACATTGTGCTGAAGGATCTCCTCGGTTAACAGGTTACGCTCTTCAGATTTTCCCGAAGGGTCACCGATCATACCTGTGGCACCACCCACCAAAGCGAAGGGTTTGTGTCCAGCATCCTGAAAGTGTTTTAACAGCATCACGCCAACCAAGTGACCAATATGCAGGGAATCCGCAGTAGGGTCAATGCCCAAGTATGCAGAAGTCAGCTCTTTCTGCAACTGCTCCTCAGTACCTGGCATAATATCATGAAGCATGCCTCTCCAGCGTACTTCTTCAACAAAATTTTTTGCCATTATATGTCAAATTTCAAATTATATTCAATGGACAAATATAGCTTTTTTTGACAAACAGCGGCCTATATCGTGGGCATTATTGCGGAGGGAAGATTTGATTTTTTAGGGGAAATATGGGTTTCGTAATTTAAGTGGTAAGATCGAGTCGGTTTCAGGGGAGGAATGCTGTTTTGTCCTTTCAGTGTTTGAAATTCTAAGCGTGGGATTAGAGAATACGGGTGGACAGGGTGGTAGATGGACTGATGAATGCTATTGAATACTGAGGTGGTAGGGGATATAAAAAATGGTGAGTCGTTAGCTGGGTTAAAGCTTTTGTCATCCTTTTTGAGCGGATTTTGTATGTGCTTTTTTACTGATTAAATCATCGAATAGTAAATTTAACAAATAATGGGATACGTTTATTTTTTGCTGGATTCGTCTGAATGTTTGATTAAGTGGTTTATTATCAGCTTAGTGTTGGTTTTGGTGCTTTGAAATAAACACATTGCTTATTTGTTGTTAATTTAAAAAATAATCTAAATTATATGCAATAAAGATGATTAATTAGCCTTAATTGCATGTGTATATTTATTTTTTTTATTAAACTTTTCTATTTATGAGTGCAATTGGTGATTTTATTTTTGAAGCAGGTATTGTTGAGGGGCTTAGCGTGCAGGAAGTCTTCAGAAGAAAATGTGCACACTTTTATGGGCTGATCCTTGCGATTATTATTGGTGTAACTTTTACATTGATGTCCCTTTGGCAGTTTGAAGGACTTTTTCATATTCCATTGGCTGGAACAGTGACCTTTGGAATTGCCTATATTTTTACCCGATTGGGCGCTCACAAGTTCATTAAGTTTTATATGGCCATCATGCCTGTGTTTTATTCCAATTGGTATGCAGCCTATTTTGCAGATGGATCGACGATCCCCTTTGTGGCTGTTAACCTGTTGAATATCTCCTTTTACGTTTGGACTCTAGTTTTATTCAATATCAAAACAGAGCGGAAAACGATCTTTTTCGCCTACCTTATTCAGGCGATTATTTCAATGACCTTCATGCAATACTCACCGTTATTTGTTCCTTCGGCAGGCGTTAATACGACACTTTTGCAGTTTGGGTGGGTGGCACCATTGACCATTTTTGCTTCTTTGTTTTTCGTGATTTCTGGTTCGATTTTATGTGGTGTACTTTACAGTAAATCCGATTCAACTTCTGCAGAATTAGCTGAAAAAAAATTACAGACTGAGGCAGCAGTGGCGGTTTAAACTTCCAAGATTGGTATTCAAGCAATCGTTTAGGCTGATTAGTCCATATTGATGCTCGGATACCTGGTATTTTCGTTGCAAACAAAAAAGCGACCTGCACTGTGCAAGTCGCTTTTTTGTGTTTCGGGGCAATGGTCGTAGGGTACCGCAAACTATTTGCTTCCGCTATTGGTAAACAAACTAAAAAAATATGAAAGCAATTTGGAATGGCACAACGATTGCCGAGAGCGATCAGACCATAGAGGTCGAAGGGAATCAGTATTTCCCCAAATCATCTTTGAAGATGGATTATTTTGAAGAAATCAGCCAACGAACCACCTGCCCGTGGAAAGGAGAGGCGCATTATTACGATGTGAAGGTTGAAGGCGAGGTGAACAAAGGCAGTGCGTGGTATTATCCTGACCCGAAACCCAAAGCAGCGCAAATCAAGGATCATGTGGCGTTTTGGAAAGGGGTGGAGGTTAAATCGTAAAACGTAGCGGCAGGGCATGCCTGTCGCTACAATGAATCATTTTACTCCTTAATAAATCGTTTCGAATATTGCTTGCCTTGGCTTTTCACGACCACCGTATAAATTCCCGCAGGCAATCCTTCAACCGAATAACTGTTCAATGCCTGATCAAAAGCGCGGATGGTTTGCCCAGCCGAATTGATGATGCTCACTGCCTCGATATTTATTTCAGATTTGATCTGAAGATGGGATTGGGCGGGGTTGGGGTAGATGGAGATCTTAATACTTTTGCCTGCCGAAAGAGCATCTTCTTCTTCAGGTTGTTCCTCTTCTTCCGGTTGGTTCTCGTCAAAGTTAGCGTAATAATATACTGAACGATAATTTTGGAATTCTTCAGGTAGTGAAAGATCAAATACATCTGTCCATTTGATCATTGCATTGCTATGTGGTTCAAACATTTCACTTTTAGTTCTTTCTGTTAAATACCATTCTCCCGTATTGTGATCCCATCTGTTCCAATAGTCATCAATTTTCAATAGGGATTCTTTGGTGCCATCCGGGTAAATATATTCATGCCCATAAAAGTGTAGCCCTACCCATCGATCCTTTGAGTAATAATAACTTTTAGCTAAAGTGATATAAAGAAATTCATCTGCCTCAGTATATTCTGAGTAACTCTTGACTTCTTCTCTGAGTCTGGATTTAATTCCCCCATCCTCATAAAAGGTTTCCTCAAATTTACTTTTTAAAACCCAATCTTCGGTGTTGTTGTCCCACATAAAATAGTGGTGAAGGCTTTCCTTTTCGCCAACATAATCATATTCAGATTTGCTGTAGTTTTCCCATTGTCCATTATCGGTATTAAATGGTTGGGTGATTTTAGTTTTGATGAGTTCAGTGTTATCATAATATTCGTAGGCAAGCTGACGTTCGTAATCTTTTTGCTGATTGTCGTTAATCATATATTCTTTAACAAGGGTAGGTCTGCCTTGTGCGTCTTTAGTGTTTTCTGTGCCGGAAAAGTGTTGAGGTTCAGTTGATTCGTAGGTGAAGACAAATATTTCACTTCCTTCATCATTTGGAAGTTCAAATTCCTTTATGTGAACACCCGTACTTTCGTGGTAATTGCGCACATAAAGGGAGTCTCCTTGGTTGTAAAGGAAGTCCACGGTCCAGACCAAAGCCCATTCTTGCTCGTCATTGGCTCGTGAATAATGATTTTCTGTTTTATCCATTCCATCTTCAGTAAATGAGAAGGTATGTTTTATACTTGATTCAAATTGATCTCCTGCTGAGTTGCTATACCATCGGATAAATTCAGTTTGCCTTCTTTGCTCATCATATGTTCTATATATCTTTTGATAAGCTGACCATTTCCCTTCATTGGTGTTATAGTCATATTGATATTTATATTCCTCAATATTATTTTTATTGTCCGAAGTGCTTCTGGTACTTCTATATCCATAGCTTAAAATATCATTCGAATAATAAGACAGGTACTCTCTATAATTGGTGTACTCATCGATGATGCTGATGGTCGTTTTCTGGGATAAATACTCCCTTCCTTCATTGGTATATCCATATTCAATCACTACGCTTGTGTTTTCGTCAGGGTACAAGTATTCCTCTTTACCGTCGGTGATGAATTCGCCATCAGAAAGGGTTTGGGATAAATAGTGAGTTACCAGACCATCGGTATTGTACTGATAGGTTTGTTTTCGATAGGTGAAATCTTCTGAGTTAGGGACGATAGAGTCGCTTTTGATCTCTGAAAGTAAACCTGCCTCATTATAATAGTAGGTGTCAAAAGCAATATTTGCCCATTCTTCAGTTTCTGGGTTTTGCACGCGACTAACAACGCTGTCAATAGGGTGAGCAGGAGATGCAACTCTGCTGTTTTGTTGTTGAAGGGAGCTTAGTTTGTTGAATTGCTTAAGGATTGAAACCGTTTTTGCTCTTTGGTTTGCAGTATGCTCCGTTTCTTTAGGGGTTAGGTGGTCAGGATCTGACTGTAATTTTAAATCTTGCTTTAGCGCATTGATAAATTTCTGATAGGGGTTTTGTGCTTGTCCGAAAAATGGCAACATTACAAGCACCATAACGAATAGTGATCTCATCATAATTGAAGATTAGATTAAGGCTGAGTAATTACTGTTAAAGATATAAAAAAATATAACTCGGTGTTGTGTTTTGATATTTTAGGGCATAAAAAAACCGCAGAGAAGCCCCTGCGGTTATAAATAAGGTGAACCTGATATATTAAAATATTCGGTTTATCGCTTCAATATTTTGTTGAAGTCATAATATTCAGGATTGTCTACGAAAGCTTTGGCTGCTTCGTAGTCCTTTTCGGTAATATAGTGCATTCCGTGATCCAAAACCGCTTGTGTGTTGGCTGCATGAAGATTCACCAAACGGGCTTTTACGCGACCGTTTTCATCTTCTACATCCTTGAGGAATAATGGTTTTACATCGCCGTTATGATCTACGGAAACCATGCATCGTGAATCGCCATTGCTGAACAATTGGTATACTCCGAAGCCCAAAAGGGTACAGTAAGTCAGGTCGTAACCAATAGGCTTGGCACAGCGCACCTCGAAGCCCAATTCTACGGGACGCATTTTGTTCGGCAAATTCAATTCTTTCACGCGCTTTTGTACCAGATTGGCAAAAACGTGTGATTTTGAAATGGCATGAAGCTCTGGGTGGCCGTGGTCGTCCTGAGGGAAATCGATGCCTGAATTATTGATCTCGTCTTCGCTCATGAAATGAAATACGCCTTCAGAAATGATCGAAGCACCATATTTCAAGCCCAACAGCTTACGTTTCAGGATGGAAGAAATGTTCAGGCGGATAATATTCTCAAAAGTTACAGGCACATTTTCGAACATTTCAGGGATGATGATCATCGGATAGTGACAGGCCGAGCCGATACCGATAGTCAGGTGGCCAGCTTCGCGTCCCATAGCCGAAAGGATAAACCAGTTTTGGCTTGTTCGTGCATCTTCCAAAACGGTGTTGGCAATCAGTACCCCTTCATTTTTCGCTGAGTTGTATCCGAAAGTAGGGATTCCCTCAGGTAGCGGAAGGTCGTTGTCAATCGTTTTTGGAACGTGAATGTTTTGGACCGTCACGTTATTTTCTTCGAGGTATTTACTGATGCGGTTGGCCGTCGAAGCGGTATCGTCACCACCAATAGTTACCAGTAGTTTGATGTTGTTCTCTTTGAAAAAGGAAACATTAAGTTTGGTCAAGTCAGGTTTGAATCGACTCATGCGTAGTGCTGAACCTCCTCGGGTGTAGATGTCATCAGCGAATTCATAATCGATTTCGTCGATCCTTGTTTCGGTGCTGAAAAGGCCCTTGTAGCCTTCATGCAAACCGATTACCCGGTAGCCATTGTTCAGGAAAACTTTTGCTACGGAACTAATCACGGTGTTAATTCCGGGTGCAGGTCCGCCACCACACAAAATTGCAATTGCGTCTTTCATATTTGTTTTTACTTTCAACATTGGCAATATATGCCTGAACACAAATTTAGTGCAATTGTTATTAAAGCAAAAGAAGGCTTCCGATATCGAAAGCCTTCTTGATTATTTAGTCGAATTGTACCCTTTTTTCAATTATTTTTTCAACCATTGGTCGAGCCACTTGAAATATTCTGTGTGCCAGATCATCCCATTTTGTGGATTCAACACCCAGTGTCCTTCTTCAGGGAAGTAAAGGAAACGGGCAGGAATTCCCTTTAACTTTGCCGCTTGGAACGCCTGCATTCCCTGACCTTCCGGTACACGGAAATCATGCCCGCCATGAATGACCATCATTGGCGTATCCCAGTTCTGAACATAGTTTGAAGGGTTGAATTCGGTATAGGCTTTTGGAGGGTTTTTCTCCCAGTAAGCACCACCCAAATCCCAGTTGGCAAAGAACAATTCTTCCGTGGTGCCATACCATGACTTCATGTCGAACAAACCACAATGTGAGATGAAAGCCGAGAAACGACCTTCGTGAATACCTGCCAACATATAGACAGAGTAACCACCATAGGATGCGCCCACACAACCCAAACGGTCGTTGTCTACATATGGCTCTGCGGCTACCGCATCAATCGCCGAAAGGTAATCTTTCATGGGCTGCCCGCCCCAGTCTTTAGAAATATCCTCGTTCCACTTTGTTCCGAAAGAAGGTAATCCACGACGGTTAGGAGCGACAACGATATAACCTTGAGCGGCCATTAATTGGAAATTCCAACGGAAAGAGAAAAACTGAGAAACGGCCGATTGTGGTCCACCTTGACAGTAAAGCAATGCAGGGTACTTTTTATTCGGATCGAAGTTCGGCGGATAAACTACCCATACCAATTCTTCTTTGCCGTCCGTCGTAGCGACCATGCGCTTTTCTACTTTACCCATTTTCAGGTTATCGAAAATGTCTTTGTTTACATCGGTCAAAGGTTTTTCTGTTCCGTTTTTGATGTCTACCGTGAACAACTCAGGCGCTTCCGACATCGACATTCTTGAGCCGATCAGCGTCTTGCTGTTCAATTGCGCTACCGAACGGTAATCGTGAACACCTTCAGTGATCATGCGAATATTCTTTACATCAGAATCCGCTACATTCTTCGCTAACTTATAATCCCACAACTGAATCGTTGCCTGATGTCCGGCTACGAAATAGATGTTGCGGTCTTTTTCTCCCCAAATAAAAGTAGAAACCGTTTCGTCCCAGTCTTTGGTGATATTGGTTTTAGTTTTCGATTTGAAATCATATACTATAATATCATTTTTGTCTGACTCATAACCATCACGGGCCATGCTGAACCAAGCCAATTTCTGACCATCATTCGAGAAAGTAGGGTGGGTGTCATAACCCATCATGCCTTCAGTGAAGTTGCTTGTTGCTCCCGTTGCCAATTCGTAAACATACAAATCAGTGTTGGTCGAAACCGCATAATCTTTACCTTCTTTCTTTTTGGTTACATAAACCACTTTGCTGCCGTCAGGGCTGAAAGTGTAATCTTCCGAACCACCAAATGGCTCCGTTGGGCAATCGAAAGGCTCATTGCCCATGATGTCCTTGGCATTGGTCAATTTGTCGTCTTTCAAATCAGCAACAAACACGTGGTTGAAATCCGCATCCGACCAATGATCCCAGTGGCGGTACATCAAATCGTCAATCACTACCGCATTGGCTTTGTCATATTGAGGGTAAAGGTCCGCTGTGGTTTTCTTCAATTTTACAGCAGTGGAATAGGCTACTTTGTCGCCCGTTGGAGCATAGTTGAAAGTAGAAATGCCACCTTTGACATCCGAGATTTGCTTCAAGCCTGATCCATCGGGCTTGATCTCATGCAACTGACCGCCCATCAAGAAGGCGATGCGCTGACCGTCGGGTGTCCAGGTCATGGAGTTTGGGCTGCCGGCCAGATTGATTTTGGTGTCTTTACCGGTTTTGGTGTCTTTGATGAACAGCTCATTCTTGCCGCTGTTCTTTTCCAAATCATAGTGAACAACACCATAGATCATCGAAGTTCCGTCCGGAGAAACAATGCCACCATTGACACGGCCCAAGTCCCATAGTAATTCCGGGGTAAGCACGTCCTGTGCGATTGTCATTGAAGCCATGAACAGTGCCATGACCAATAAAAGTCCTTTTTTAAGCATTAGAAAAAAGTATTAAGGTTGTGATAATGACTGTAAAAATACGGCTTTATTTGATGAAAATCGAAGGTTTGATGAAATAATGCAATCTTATTGCGAGACGAAGGAGTAGGGGTATTTAGAAATTGACTTATTGGAATTTACTTGCTTTTTCACAGGCTTATAATTGACCAAGGATTATTTACTCAGATCAAAAATACTCACTAAGATCCACGTCTTCATCATCAATAATGTCCTCCATAAAATCATCAGGAAGGTAGTGGGTCAAAAAGGTTGATTATAGTAAATTTATAACATCGACGCCGTACTTTGGTTTACTTGTCATGAGACATTATACCGAAATTACTTGTAAACATTGTCAAAGCAATGATATTGTGAAAAATGGACACCGTTCTAATGGAGACCAAAGGTGGAGATGTAAAAGTTGCAGGAAAAGTTTTCAGGTTACTTATCGTTCAAATGCCTACGTACCAGGCATTGAAGATAAAATTGATGAAATGACGCTTAATGCTTCTGGCGTACGAGATATTGCAAGAGTGCTCAAAATAAGTAAGTATAAAGTTATGAGTCATCTGAAAAAAAAATGTTCGTAAAATAAACCCTTACATATTAGATAAGTTAGAGCAAGATGCTCTGAATGAATTGGAAGTAGAAATAGGCTATTCAACCGAATGGGACGAGTTTTGGAGTTATGTAGGGAATAAAGCCAATCAACGTTGGACTTGGTATTTGATTGAGAAAAAGTCGGGAATAATCATTGCTTGGGAAAATGGAAGGCGCAAAGATTCAGTTCTAAAAGAGCTATTACTCAAGGTCACTAAATTCCCCATCAAGATATGTTATACCGATGACTGGGGAGCCTATCAAAGGCTTTTCCCAAAAGAGTATGTGCACCTAATTGGTAAGGATGAAACCTGGAGAATAGAACGGAAGAATCTCAACTTCAGGCAACATATTAAACGTTTGGCTCGCAGAACTATATGCTTTTCAAAGAGGGAAGATATTCATGACAAGGTGATTAGTATGTATATTGAGCGGTATTATTTCAAACATGGTAAATACTCCGCATCGGCTTAAAATAAAAAGGGTGGATCAACCGAATTGACCCACTACCATCAGGAATATCATCAATGATTTCATTTGACCCTCGGCACCCTCTGTAAAAATTATTTTTTTGATAAATGATCTCAGTAATGGTATTGATCTTTTGATTTAGCTCAAAATCATTTGTTTGGAGTTTACTGTAATTGCCCCAAGTAGCAGATCGGTGGAGGATTATGCCAATGCTCGGAACCCAAAAGTAATTTATACAGCCATCCTTACTTCCAGGGTCTTGAGCGAATTTATATACTTCACATTCAAAATTGCTTGTTCTCAATATTTTTTTGGCTACAAAGTAAAGAGAATCTGTTTTCTCTGTTTTTCCAATGTATCTATGGACCGCATTTTTACCTTCTTTTTTAGTAAACGAATACTGATTATTTGTTTTACTCTCCTTGTATTGATGCTTGAGATGATATTGCATCCCTAAATGTTCGTTTTTTAATTCAAAAAAGGATGTGTCAAGGTAAAGGATGTCAGGGATAAGATAATCATAATGGACATAGAAATAGGAGGTGGAACTCTGAGTTTGACTATCAGGTGTGGTACATCCAAGAACAAAAAGAACTATCAATAATTGGAGGTATTGCATATTTGGTATTAAAATGATGGTTAGGTTCGTTGTTTTTGGTCCTTCATGTATTTTTTGTAATTAATTCAATATAGTGATAAAACATTACTTTAAAAGGGATGTGGTAATGGTTATGGATGAGGTATTAATTCTTTTACAAGGATTTTATTTTGAATCTAAGCCTTGAGGAATGATCTTAACAAGTGATAAGGATAGCATTTCAAAAAACAGTAGACAAACCAAAACACTAAATATCTTATATGAAAGTAATCATTACAGGTTCGACAGGTATGGTCGGAAAGGGTGCATTGCTCGAATGCATCGATGATCCTCGGGTAGAGAAAATTTTATTGATCAACAGAAGTTCCATTGACATCAGAAATCCGAAGGTGGAGGAAGTGCTATTGAAAGACTTCAGCGATTTCAGTCCTATTCAATCGCAAATGCAGGGCTATGATTTGTGCATCCATTGCATGGGCGTTTCGGCAGCAGGCTTATCTGAAGAAAAATACACGCAATTGACGTTTGGCGTAACGCAGTCATTGGCTTCGACCTTACACGAAATCAATCCCGATATGGTCTTTTATTATGTTTCGGGGCAGGGGACAGACAGCACTGAAAATGGCAAAGTAATGTGGGCACGGGTGAAGGGGAGGGCCGAAAACAGGGTTTTTCAAATCGGCTTTAAGGATGCCTATGCGTTCCGTCCTAGTATGATTATCCCCGAGCGGGGCATCAAATCAAGAACGGGCTGGTACAATGCGATTTACTTTGTGATGCGTCCATTTTTTCCATTGATGAAAAAATCCAAAGCGGTAACGACTACCCAAAGAATAGGGCAGGCGATGATCACTTTGTATTTCAATCCTCGAACCAATAAATACCTTTCGGGGGAAGATATTAATGCCTTTGCGGGAAATGATTAGTATGGATACAAAAAAGCCCTAAGATCACACTTAGGGCTATATTTTTGATTTTATCTTCCTTTAGATTCCATTCAGATAGAATGACATCCCGACAATAAACCTTCGGGTTTCCTGCTTGGTGAATGCATCCCTGACGAAGGAATCTGTGGAGGTTAATACGTTCTGCTCGATGGTATTGAAGACATCCCGCACATTGAAATAGACTTTGGCCTGACCATCGTAGAATTTTCGTTCTGCATTAAAGTCCATACTTCCGTAACCCAAAACCTGTGCATTGTTGGTGAGTTTAGTGGAGGTATATCTTCCGGTGATTGAAATACGGTAGTCTTTCAAGAATTTATACTCCATGTTCCCCTTGATATAAAAGTAAGTTTGTGCCTTGTCCAGCGTACCTTCACGTTCGGGCATGTATTCGTAAGTGTAAGAGGCGTCAGAGCTTAATTTTAAATTGCTCAACAGGTCTTTCTGGAAATACACATTAAGTCCGGTAGTGCTGATCCCTTCAATATTTCGGAATGAGTTATAAACCGTATCTTCTTTCGACCATTGGTAGCGGGCAACAGAGTTCAATACCTTTCTTCCAAATAGCCCTGTTTTCAGCGTATAATCTTTACCCACCTTCAGGTATTCCAGCTCAAGGTAATGGTTCTGTGAATTTTTCAGGTCTGGGTTACCCATCGTGATCCACAGTGGGTTGGAGTCATCAATGAAAGGGTTCAGTTGACTTGCGCTTGGCGGATGAACGTTGTTGCGGTACGACAGCATGATGTTTTCGCTTGCGTCTTCGTTGAGGTCGTAAGTGAATTTCACGCTGCTGTTCAAGTTACTGAACGGGTTGGTGAAATCATCATATTGCTGACTGTTGCTGTTCCATTGGTGGATATCCGTTTGCCCAAGTTTGTAGCGCGCACCGGCATTGAACCCAAAGCGGTTGTGTTTTGCCGAAAAGCTGAGAAACATATCATTGGACTGGGTGAGGGTTTGAGCATCCTGTCGGCGATCCGGATTATCAAGCCAAATACCATCATTAATCTGGGTTTGGTAGGAGGCTGTCTGGCGGTTCAGTCGATAGTCAAAGAAATATCCTCCAACAATTTTCATGTCCTCACCAAGTGGTTGCGTGAATTTTGTTTGAATACGGTGTCTGTTGGAAAGACTTGAGCGATCACCTTCGTCCCTTGTAACTTCATCGGTTGCATCCGTGAAATCCGTGATTCTCGAGTACTGACCAGGTTTAGACAGGTTTTGGTTGAAAGAGAAAAAATAGCGCAGGGATAATTTTTGTCCCGAATCCCACTTTTTGCGGTATTTATTTTCATAATGTGCCTGCCTCGAAAAACTGGTCGTTTCGCTGGTACGGATATTTTTTGAAGTCTGAAAGGTCGAGTCTATCGAATAAATATCACCGTCATTATCGTTGCTCGAGTGGTTATCGGAAAGCGAAAGCCTCAGCGTTCCGCTCAACTCACTCTTATCTTTAAATTTATAGGCATACCATGTTCCGTAATTTCCATAATGGAAACCGCTGTTGTTATTATAGGTTTGCTCCAAATAGCGTTGTCCATGATTGAGTTGATCGTATGACCCATGAGACCGTTTTTCCCGCTGGGAGTAATAAATCCATGGGTTGATCGTCAGGTTTTCTTTACGGATCGAACCACCTGTATAACCACGTAAGTTACCGAGGTTACCTGCTCCTAAACCACCGCGGAAGCTGTTACCGATTTTGGCATTTTCCTTTAGAATGATATTGATCACTGGGCCTGAAGAGGCAAATTCCACCGGCGGGTTGGTCATCAGTTCCATTCGGGCGATCGATTGTTTTGGGATTTCCTGTAAGGGATTTTCCATTCCGGATTCTTCACCGTTGACCAGATAAGTCACTTGAAGCCCCCTGATCGTTGCGTTGCCATCAAAGTCCACTTCCACACCGGGCATGTTGCCTACAATTTCCTCCATATCATCGGTACCTTGCTGGTCCATCGTGAAAGTCATTGCGCCAGGGGTCGTTGTTCCCGTTGCTTTTTCTCCGGTGATTACCACACTTTCGAGCAGTTGCACCTGGCTTTTGAGCAGGATGGTCCCCATGTCGGTGGATTCATCGAACTGAATGGATTTTTTGTAGGGGTCGTAGCCCATCGACTGAATACTGACGAAGTAGTTGCCAGCTTTTGGCAGTTCAATGGCAAAGTGGCCGTCCATATCCGAATAGCCAGATTTTACAGGCTGCGGCTCGTTTTCGGATAAATAAATAGCCACTGTGGCAAAGGGAACTTCTTCTTTTTTTTCAGCTTCTAATATTTGGCCCTTAACCGTGATTTTTGGGTCATTCGCCTTTGAAATTAACGGGAGTAGCAGCACTCCGAAAAACACAAATAGTTTAAAAAGCTTTGGGCTTTGATTCATAATAAAACAATTAATACGGTGATTATTTGGGAATTCCGCAAATATCACTCCAAAACAGGGAAAATGTAGACTTATCAGTAAGTGGGAATTATATGATAGTAAAATTATCGATTGTTTTAGCTTATGACAACTTTTAGCGCAAAAAAACAGCCCAATAATTAGATAAATTGGGCTGTTTAAGTACTTGTAAATCAGTGGTATTAAAAACAAATTAAATACACTACTTAATCCAATTGTATTTTAATCCTGACTGTATTTGTTCCAACGACAAGTCTGCTTTTGCTGTTCCCATGGCATAAGGCGCAACCTCATAAGCATTGTAAAAAAATCGGATGCCATCGTCAGTCAGCAGGAAATTTTCTGAAAGCTGAAATTGCCCATCTTTGAAGGTGTAACCCAATTGCTGTAATGATGATGAATCTTTGATATTTCGGTCTTCGCGGAATGCTTTCTCAGCCAGCTCGGTCAGTTTATTCATAAATTCTTCTTTAAAGACCTCCTTGAGGGTTAGTTTTTTTCCAGTGGCAGGAATGAAGTTGGCGTACGTAACGCTGTAATTGCCATGTGCGCCGCCAGTAAACTCACTGCTGGTTTTTGTAAACGCCCACACCTTTTCTGAGCGGTAGGTGAGTTCAACATCGTTTTGCAGGTACCAGCCTCCAGGCATCTCAGGAAATTCCTTTTTGGTTTGCAGGTATTCGCTCAGGAGTTCGTTCATCTGCATCTGAAAATCGGCCGTGCTCTGTACAGAGTCCTGAGCGAACATGCTCAATACCGATGCATTGAATCGTTTCTCTACTTTGTTGGGCTGCACATAAAGCGGGATTTTTACTGAAAAGGAAGCGGGTGTAATGCTGTCAGTGCTTTCAGCCTTAATGTGCTCCACCGCTTTGAAGGTTTCATAATTGGTCTTGCCAAGCGTTTCAGCAGTGGTGGTGTTCGTGGATTGCTCTTGCTTTTTGTCGTCGGAACAACTGAAGAGCGTCGCAATACTGAGTAGAAGTAGGAGTGTTTTTTTCATATTATGGAATAAATTAACGTTACCGCTTAATTTTTGAAAATGGATTGAATAGCCTTAGCTTTCAGCATGCATTCCGCATATTCTGCTTCGGCGTCGGAATCAATCGTAATTGCACCACCTACCCAATAGTTGGCCTGGTGGTTTTCAGTGTTATAAAACAGGGTTCTGATCACTACATTGAAATCAAAATCGCCTTCGGGTGTAATATAGCCAATAGTTCCCGCATAAAGTTCCCGCCTTCCATTTTCGTAACGATCAGCATGATTCATCACGGAAATTTTTGGGGCTCCAGTCATAGAACCCATCGGAAAGGCCTTTTCAATAATGTCACTCCAATGTGTACCTTCACGTTGCTCGGCCGTAATGGTGGAAATCAGTTGGTGAACCTGCGGAAAGGAATAAACCTTGAACAGCTCGGGCACTTTGACCGATCCGTAGGTGGCCGTTTGTGCCAGATCATTCCTGACCAGATCAACAATCATCATGTTCTCTGCAATCTCTTTGTCAGAATTAACCAAATACGCTTTTTGCTGAGCATCTTTTTTGGGGTCGGTTCTGCGTCGGCTGGTGCCTTTTATAGGCTGAGAGATCACCTTTCGACCTTCCTTTTTGATGAACCGTTCAGGGGAGGCGCCAATGGCATACTGCTCTTTGAGTCGGTAAAAGGCCGAAAAGGGCATGGGCGACATGGCATTCAGTGCCTGATAGGTTTGCAGTGGGTCGATCGACACCCCTTCGGCAGTAAATTCCTGGCAGAAATTGATTTCATAGAAATCTCCCTGACGGATATGCTCCTTCAGGCTGTTGATCGTTTGCAGATAGGCGGATTTGGTGGTTTGCGCCTGAAAAACCACAGGATTCAGGGGGCGTGTTGCGGGTAAATTCGTGGACAGAATTTCCGCTTTTATCTTGCTTGAATCTGAATAAGTTTCTAATCTTACATGATGAGCCTCGAAAAAGAATAAGCTTTCGGGCACAAAGAAATGCAGGTTTGGAAAGGCGGTTTTTGCAGGGTGTCTGCTTTGCAAATCTTCCAGTTCATTTTTCAGATCGTAATTCAGGTGCCCAAAAAGCCAGTCCTGATGTTGCTCATGGAATTTTCGGATTTGCTCAAAAGGCCTGGATTGCCCATCGGTGTTGGCGGGCACTTCTATGTGCGCGCGTCTGCCTACGGCAAAAATTTTTTCGAAGGAGGAAAAGTCAGCCTTCAGGCGGTAGTCGTTCGGGTTCAGCAGCAGGAAATGTTGCTGTTGCTGTGCCCATTGCAAAATCTGAGATTCTGAAACTTCTGTATAAGGAAGGATTAGCGTGTTTCTTTTCAAAAGGAGTGCGTATTTTTTTACAAAAATAATAAAGCTATGGCACTTGTAAAGACCATTCGAGGAAATGTAACCCCAAAATTCGGTGAAAATGTATTTTTAGCTGATAACGCTACGGTAATTGGGGAAGTTACCCTCGGCGATAATTGCACGATTTGGTTCAATACTGTTTTGCGTGCAGATGTAAACTACATAAAGGTGGGGGATAATACCAATATTCAGGATTTGGCCTGTGTGCATGGGTCCTATCAAACCCACCCAACCAATATTGGTAGCAATGTAACGATTGGGCATCAGGCGATGATCCACGGTTGTACCATTGAAGATAACTGCCTGATCGGTATGGGAGCCACACTGCTTGATGGCGTGGTGGTGAAAGAGGGCGCTATGGTGGCTGCGGGTGCGGTAGTGCTTGAAAATACGGTGGTGGAATCGGGGACAATTTATGCGGGCGTTCCTGCGAAAAAGGTCAAAGAGATTGGTGATCGCAAGGAGATGATTGGCCGAATAGGAGAGAGTTATTATAAAAAATATGCCACTTGGTATAAAGAGGAAGATGAAAAGTAAAACCGTTCAGGAGCAGGCGTGGATCGATCAGACGGCAGCCTTTGTGAAATCCAAATTTGAAGGCGAAGGCACTGGCCATGATTGGTGGCATATTTATAGGGTGTGGAAGAATGCGCAAAACATCCTTGACAAGAAGAGTAATATGGATGCTTTTGTGGTGGAGATGGGTGCGCTCCTGCATGATATTGCCGACTTCAAATTTCACGATGGTGATGAATCCGTAGGGCCGAAGGAAGCCCGCAAGTACCTGCATGGACTTGGGGTGGAGCCTGCCCGTGCCGAAGCGATTGTTCATATTGTGGAACATGTCTCCTATAAAGGGGCCAAGGTCGCCAATAAGATGAAGTCGGAAGAAGGTTTTGTGGTTCAGGATGCCGATCGGCTCGATGCGATTGGAGCCATTGGTGTGGCGCGTACTTTTGCCTATGGGGGAAGTGTGGGCAGCCCGATGCATGACCCTTCGGCAACGGCGGAACTCCATGAAGATTTTGAAGCCTATAAAAACAGCCGCAGTTCCACGGTGAATCACTTTTATGAAAAGTTACTTTTACTTAAGGATATGATGAATACACCCGAGGCAAAGGCGATCGCTGAGGGCAGGCATGCGTATATGGAGCAATTTTTGCAAACTTTCTATAATGAGTGGGAAGGTAAGCAATAAGGATTTGTTTACCTTTGCAGGAGTTTAATAACAAGAATTGATTCATGAAGAAGTTGAATGTTTTAGCCGTCCTGATGTTGTTTGCTGTAGGGCAGGTATTTGCATGGGGGCAGAATGGTCACCGTACGGTTGCAGAGGTGGCAAGTCACCATATCAGTAAAAAAACACAAAAGGCGATTATCGCTATTTTGGGTGATGAAAATATGGCGATGGCCGCTACATGGCCAGATGAGATCAAGTCTGATCACGCTTATGATTCCTGTAAAGTTTACCATTATGTAAACATGAAATCGGATGAAACCTATGCGCAGTCGGAAAAAAATCCGCATGGGGATGCCATCACGGCACTTCAGATGATGAGCAAAATTGTAAAAGACAAAACGCAGCCTTTGGTACGTCGTCAGGAAGCTTTGCGCTACATTATCCATATCATCGGGGATATTCATCAGCCAATGCACGTAGGGCACAAGGAAGATCTTGGAGGTAATTTGGTGAAGGTAAAATGGTTCGGGCATAAGTCGAACTTGCACCGTGTTTGGGATTCAGACATGATCGATAACACACAGCTGAGCTATACGGAATTGTCGAGACACGTTGGAGTTCCTACCAAGGCAGAGATTAAAAACTGGCAATCAAGCTCGGTAGAGCAATGGGTAGCGGAATCTCATCAGGTAGCAACTAAATTGTATGATACCGTTGGCGATGGCAATTTCAGCTACCGCTACATGTTCGATCACCGTGAAACGCTTTACAACCAACTTGAAAAAGGTGGGGTTCGTTTGGCAGGTTACCTGAATGCGCTATTTGGTTAAAATGTTCAATTTTCCAATATTTATTAAATCCTGTGATGCTCGGTATCACAGGATTTTTTTTGTTGCTGATATATTGCATTTCAATGACAGGGTGGTGGTGGACGGCCTGCCGATCTGCTAATATTTATATTTGGTGCGATTTATATTTTTAAAATTAGCACTTCAGCCCTTGAGGGCTTAAATTTGAAACGGATACCTTTTTTCAGTATGCAATTTTTGGCGGACACCCAATGGATTTTCCAGCGGCAAGTTTGCCTACCAATATCAACTTTTATGATCAAGTCTTCAAAAATGATGGCCTTCTTCAAGGCTAACAATTTCATGGTGCTGTGCGTGATGCTTTGCCTGTTGCTTATCTCTTTGGGTTTTCCCGAGCGGAATCGGACCCTTTTCAAATTGCTATTTCCAGTAGGGTTGGTGCTGGTTTCAGGGGCTTCAGCGATTTCAATTTCTACGGGCCGTCGGCAATATATTTATGCTTATGTGCTGGCAGGAACAGCAGGATTGATGCAGCTGCTGAGCATATTTTTCAACCCCATCTGGTTTATGGACCTGTTTCTGGTGATTACCGTGGTGTTTTATGGCTATATCCTTTGGCGTATTCTGCATCATTTATTACATACTGTGGAGGTGAACCAGAACACTTTTTATGCCGCCATTTCAGGCTATCTTTTAATCGGCATTTGTTCGGCGCTTTTGGTAATTGCCCTGGTGGAAACCACCGAAAATGCCTATACCAATTTAGCGATGGGTGACTTGCGATCTGCTTTTTATTATTCCTTCATGACCCTGACGACCATTGGCTATGGCGACATTTCCCCTGTTCACCCGATGGGGCGGGTGCTGGCAATGTTTGTCGGGATGCTTGGGCAGTTTTACCTCGCCGTTGTAATGGCTATCCTGATCAGTAAATATACTGCCAACATATCAGTGCCCACGGAGAAAAAGCATTTCGGCAAGAAAGAGTAGTGCTGCAATCTTCCATTTTCGTCTTGAATTTTATTCGCAGACCGCGATTTGTACTGCATTTGTACGGTTTGATTTTACAGCGTTTCAATATTTAGTTATTACTGAGGGAATAAAAAAAAGCCTGCGGATGATTTCCACAGGCTTTAATTTTTTAGGCGTTCAATTTTTATTTGATCTCCATATCGAATTCCATGCGTGCCTGAGGCCCTTTAGCTTGCTTCAATCGGTTGATTGTTGAGGCGTATTCCATGAAAGGACCAAAATTGAATTTGGCAATTTTCACTTCCGCTTCTTCGTTCATCTCTTCTATAAACTGAGTGAAAGGGTCTTTGATTTCTGGGCGATTGGATACTTTATAGTCATCTTCAATGTCGGCTTTTTTCGCTGCAAGACTAATGGCCGTATGAAGGTCTCCCATCACATCCACCAAGCCAAGTTGTTGCGCTTTTTCGCCTGTCCAAACACGTCCGCCTGCAATTTTCAGCAATTGTTCAATCGGCATGTGTCTGCCTTCCGCCGCTTTGCTGGTGAAGGTTTCATAGCCACGGTTAACCCCCGACTGAATAATATGGCGCTCGTAGTCGGTCATTTTTCGGGTGTTGTTGCCCAGGTCAGAGAAGGCCCCTGTTTTCACCACATCGTGGGTTACGCCAAGTTTGTGATTCAATAGCTCATCAAGGTTCATCAGTACTGCAAAAATTCCAATAGATCCCGTAATGGTGTTAGGCTCTGCAACAATGGTGTCAGCGGCCATCGAAATATAATACCCGCCAGAAGCTGCATAATTCCCCATCGAGGCGATCACAGGTTTTACGGCTTTGGTCAGTTTAACTTCTCTCCAGATCATATCAGAAGCCAAAGCACTTCCTCCAGGGCTGTTTACACGCAATACGACGGCCTTTACTTTATCGTCTTTTCTGGCTTTGGCCAATTCTTCCATGATGGTGGTACTGCCGATGGTCCCCGGCTTGCTTTTACCTGTCATGATACCGCCATCGGCATAAATAACCGCAATTTTATTGTCGCTGGTATTTACCGGAGCGTCGAAAGTATTCAAATACGCATTCAGACCGATGCAGTGCAATTTATCATCCTCCTCAAGTCCCGATGCTTTTTTCAGCAAATCAACCACCTGATCTTCATAATATAGCTGATCTACAAGGTGGTATTTCAGGGCGTCTTTTGGACCACGAACAAGCAGGCTGTCGGAAATATGTTTTACTTCCTTTTCTGAAAGGTGGCGATCCTGACTGATTTCGGCAATCAGGTGTTTGTTCAGCCCATTGAGCATTTCAGTGTATTGCAATCTGTTCTCTTTACTCATGTCCTTTCTGAAGTAAGGCTCCACCGCACTTTTGAAATCTCCCACACGGAAAATTTCTGGCTTGATGCCCAATTTGTCGAAAAGACCTTTATAGAAAGTAATGTTGGCAGAAAGCCCCTTCAGTTCCAGTTCCCCCGCAGGGTTCAGGAAAACGGAATCCGCAGCAGAGGCCACAAAGTACGAAAGCTGAGAATAATAAGGAGAATAGGCATAAACGGGTTTATCCGTGGTGTTCTTAAAATGGGCAATCATGCGTCGTAACTCAAGCGCCGAGGCAGGGCCAGCCATAATCTGTGGTGCTTCCAGGTAAACGGCAGTGATATTGTCATCTTCTGCTGCATGGTTAAGCGCCTGCTCAATTTTGTTGATCCCAATCGAAGATTCTTTGCCAAGAAGTTTTCCCAGGCCATAGCTTGGGTCTTCGTCGGCACGGTCCACAATAGGGCCATCAAGCTTTATGCGAAGGACGGAAGCCTCCTTGAGGGGCTGCTTGGTGTTGCCTGAGGATCCTACGGCCCCCAAAATACCAATCAGCAGCAATACTGAAATCAAGGAAAAGATTCCCAAGCCAATGATTACGGCCAGAACATTTTTAAGAAATTTCATATTTTAAAATTAGGTTGTTTTTTCAGTTCATAAATAGGATAGAAATATAATAAAATATCTAATTTTGAGCTGTTCAATTTATATGTTAGGGTAATATTCGAGGATGAGAGGAGTATATCTGTTATTAGGGAGTAACCTGCAGGATCGTGAGGGCTTGCTGAAGCAGGCCGTGGAGGAGATCGAAATCTCCGTGGGGAAGGTGTTGAAAGCCTCTTCGGTGTATGAAAGTGAAGCATGGGGCGTAACGGACCAGCCGGCGTTTCTGAATCAGGTGCTTGAGGTGGAAACAGCACTGGAGGCCTATCCGCTACTGATGGCCATTCAGCAGATTGAAATAAAGCTCGGCAGGGTGCGCCACGAACGCTGGGGCGAACGGACGATGGACATTGATATTCTGTTCTTCGGGGAGGAAGTGTTGCAAAGCCAGCGGTTGACCGTCCCGCATCCAGAACTCCATAACCGCAGATTTACCTTGCTGCCGCTGATTGAGGTAGTGAAAAACAAACAGCACCCTACTTTGGGTTACACCCTTGAGCACTTGCTGGAGCAGTGTCCCGATAAATTGAAAGCATGGGTTTATAAGCCAGAAATGAAGTAACATGATACAGTTTGATAGCAATTTTAAAGCCTGGGCAAGCGATATTCTTTCGCAGGAACGAATGGTGGGCTTTGTGATTTTTGATAAGGCATTTGAGCTTGTGCACATGAATGAAAAAGCCCTGGAGATGTTTTCGCTGGATGCCGAACAACTCCCTGGCAGGCATGTCAACAGTCTGTATGAAGAAGAATACCACAGCGAGCATTTCAATGCCATAAGGCGGGTGCAGCGGTTTGCGCCTTCGGCGGATCGGTTGGTGGCCGACGAGCTGATGATGCAGGCGGTCAAACGGAATGGTTATGTGTTTCCTGTGGAGGTTTGGCTCTCGATCAGGCTGATCGATGGTGAGCCTTATTTTGCGGAACTGATCTTGGATAAGTCCCAGGAAGCGATTTTGGAAAAAGGCTTTACGGAAAATACCAATAAGCTGAATGCGATCATTAATAGTGCTGCAGATGGGATTGTTACCCTTGATGCCCAGGGGAATATTGAAACGGTAAACCCGACGGCAGCCAACATTTTCGGGTATCGTCAGCGGGAACTTTATGGCAAAAATTTTCAGGAGTTGGTGCATCCTGACGATGGCCTTGATGAAGATGGGAAAGTCAATCAGATTTTCCTTTCCTACGAGTCGGGTGTCAGTATTCCGTCTTCAAGGGAAATTCTGGGACGTTCAAAAAGTGGGGAAATGCTCCATGTGAAATTGTCGGTAGGGGTGGTGCATTTGCCCGACCGAAAAATGTTTACCTGTATTCTGCACGACCTTTCAGCGATTAAAGAAGTGGAGGAGCAATTGAAAAGTTATGCTGAAGACCTTGAGCGCTCTAACAGGGATTTGGAGGAGTTTGCCTATGTGTCTTCCCATGATTTGCAGGAACCCTTGCGGAAAATTCGTGCCTTCGGGGATCGTCTGATGACCAAAGAGCAAAATAATTTGTCGGAAACGGGTGTTGATTACCTGAACCGCATGATGAATGCCGCCAAACGGATGCAGAAGCTGATCAACGATTTGTTGCGATTCAGCAGGGTAGGCTCTAAGAAAGCGGCCTTTCAGCCCATCGACCTTAATCATATTGTGAAGGAAGTACTGAACGATTTGGAGGTCGCCATTGAAAAAGAACAGGCCGTTGTGGAGATCGATGACTTGCCGGAAATTGAGTCCGACAGCAGCATGATGCGTCAGTTATTTCAGAACATGATTTCCAACGCCCTGAAATTCCGTTCGCCAGACCGCCCTCCAGTGATAAAAATTACCAACGAAACGGCCGAAACGGCCAATGGAAAGCAAAAGTATGTACAGCTGGCCATTATCGATAATGGGATTGGTTTCGATCAAAGATATGTGGACAAAATCTTTACCATATTCCAACGCCTTGAAGGTCAGAAGTATGAAGGTTCGGGGGTAGGCTTAGCCATTTGTAAAAAAATTGTTGAGCTTCATGGTGGTCAAATAGAAGCAAAAAGTGATTTGGGTCATGGTTCTCGCTTTGCTTTTAAATTATTGAAGAAAGGCTCGAAAACATATTAATACTGTTTTTATCAGGTCATTATGTAATTTATTATTACTTTAGTTGATGGAAGTGTGAAGCGTTAGTGATATTCATCATGGTTTTACTTTCTCTACTTTGATTTTTTAACTTAACAGTTGTTTTAATCTTTAAGAAGGAATATACTTACACATCAATCTGCCAGAATGGTGCAGCCTTATTGTACTTTTCCAATATATTGATAGTTGCTATATTTTAACTTAATTCATTAGTATGATTAAATCTTCTCTTCCAGTAATTTTGATAGCGGACGATGATGCCGAAGATCGATTGTTGGCGCAGGAAGCGCTCGAAGCAAGTGATTTTAAAGGGAAAATTTATTTCGTGGAGGACGGAGAGGAGTTAATGGATTACTTGCTGGGTAATGGCAAGTATAGCGATCGTCAGGTGTATCCAGTGCCTTCTTTGGTACTGTTGGATTTGAACATGCCCAAAAAAGACGGCAGAGAAGCCCTTAGGGAAATCAAAGCATTGAATGAATACCATAGTTTGCCTGTTGTGGTGCTCACGACCTCTTCCAATGATGAGGATATTGTTCGCTCCTATGATTTAGGGGTTAACTCATTTTTGAACAAGCCTGTCCGCTTTGTCGATTTTGTCGCACTGATGAACTCGCTATGCACTTATTGGTTTGGCTTCAATAAATACCCTATCGCCCCTCAAATGCGGTAGCGTTTTTGGCGACGCCAATTTTTAAAAGATTTTGCCCTAATATGGATGAATTAGTAAGAATCCTTCTTATCGATGACGATGAGGAGGATTTCATAATTACACGGGATATTATTTCTGAAATCCCGAACAGAAATTACACGATCGACTGGATTTCCAATTTCAGTGAGGGGCTGCAGGCCATTCGCCACCACGATCATGAGGTTTACCTGATCGATTATCGCTTGGGTGCTTTTACAGGTATTGAACTGATTCAGGAAGCGAAACAAAGTGGCACAAGGGCGCCGATGATTTTGCTTACAGGTCAGCTGGATCAAAATGTCGATGATCAGGCCGTGATGGTTGGCGCCGCAGATTATGTCTATAAAGGCGGGCTGAATTCCTATATTCTCGACCGATCAATTCGTTATTCCTTGCGCCATATGCAAAACCTCAATCAGATTCGGGTTTTGAATGAAGAGCTGGAGCAAAGGGTGGAGGATCGTACACGGGAGCTGGCTGTGGCCGTAAAAAAACTCAAACGCTCCAACGATTCCCTCGAAAAACAAATAGAGGTGCGCCGATCTACGGAAAAAGCATTACGGCAATCCCAGCGCCTATACAAAGCCATTTCCCGAAATTTCCCGAAAGGGATCATCTCAGTGCTCGACAGCGATTTCTGTTTCGTCTTTGCTGATGGGCAGGAGCTGGATCAGTTGCAGGTAGCCTCCAAGCAAATGGTGGGGCGCCATTATACGGAATTTCTGAAACCTGAAGAAAAGGTGAACTGGGAAGCGGAGTTTACCAAGGTGTTCCGTGGCGACACGGTGTCTTTTGAGGTAACGATCGGCAAAACGTCCTATCACGTGAATGGCGTGCCTTTGTTTAATAGCCTCGGCTATGTAAAGCAAATTTTGCTGGTGCACCAGAATATTACCGAGGCCAAAAAAGCCGAGGAGGAAATCCGCCGTGCCCTGGCCAAGGAAATTGAACTCAATGAGCTCAAGACCCGATTTGTAACCACCGCTTCGCATGAATTCCGCACCCCACTGAGTACCATCCTTTCTTCAGCTTCGCTGATTGGCCGCTATACGGAAAGCAGTCAGCAGGAGCGTCGGGATAAGCACGTGCAGCGGATCAAATCGTCGGTCAATAACCTGACGGGAATACTGAATGATTTCCTTTCGATTTCAAAACTGGAGGAAGGGAAAATCAAGCACACCCCCGAACCAATGCAGGTGGATGATAAAGCACAGCAAATTATCGATGAGATTCAGGTATTGTTGCGGAAAGGGCAGAAAATTGAATATGCATTTACGGGCGATTCCCAGGCCTATATTACGATGGATATTCAGATTTTCAAGAATATTTTGCTCAACCTGCTTTCCAATGCCATCAAGTATTCTGGCGAAGGGAAACTGATTTTCCTTAATGTCGACCTTACGGATGATCAACTGGCCATTACCATCAAAGATCAGGGGATGGGGATTTCAGCAAGTGAACAGGTGCATATCTTTGAACGGTTCTTCCGTGCCAATAATGCTCAAAATATTCAGGGAACGGGCCTCGGGCTTAACATTGTCAAGAAGTATGTCGATATGCTCAATGGGGCCATCCGTTTTGAGAGTGAAGAGGGGATAGGGACGACCTTTTTTATAAATATTCCATTGTAATGAATTTGCATGTAGATTCATGCGAAAAAAATAGTTAATTTGCAGTGGCACTTTATTCGGTGCTTACACAATGCGCTTGTATTGTCATTGCAATTAATCAAACTAATTGAATGAAAAAGATTCTTCTGATAGAGGATAACCCAGATATGCGGGAAAATACCGCCGAAATTCTGGAGTTAGCCAATTACCAAGTACTCACTGCTGAAAATGGTAAAGTAGGTGTTGAGAAAGCAACCAAGGACCTTCCTGACCTGATCATCTGTGATGTCATGATGCCTGAACTCGATGGGTACGGCGTACTTTATCTTTTAGGGAAAAACCCGAACACGGCGAGCATTCCTTTTATTTTCCTGACCGCCAAGGCGGAAAGGGGCGATTTCAGAAAAGGGATGGAAATGGGTGCTGATGATTACCTGACCAAGCCTTTTGATGATATGGAGTTGTTGAACGCTGTGGAATCAAGACTGAAGAAAAATGACTTGTTCAAAAAAGACTTCTCTCAGGATTTGGGTGGTTTGGATGATTTCTTCAGTGCTGCCGAAAGTGGTGACCTGGCTTCCTTGTCAAAAGACCGTAAAGTAAAAACCTACAAGCGTAAAGAGATCATCTATCATGAGGAAGCGATTCCAAACGGTTTGTTCTTTATCTCTAAAGGGAAGGTGAAAACCTACAAAACCAATGAGGACGCCAAGGAATACATTACAGGGCTTTTCAAAGCAGGTGATTTTATTGGTTATATGGCTTTGCTGGAGATGACCAACTACACTGAGTCGGCGATGGCGCTGGAAGATTCTGAAATTTGTTTCATTCCTAAGGAAGATTTCTTTGCCCTGCTTACAAGCAAAAGGGATGTTGCCCATAAGTTCATCAAAATCCTTTCGAACAACCTCAAGGAATCGGAAGAGCGTTTGTTAAATTTGGCTTACAACTCGGTTCGTCAGCGGGTGGCAGAAGCGTTAATTATGCTTGAAGGACGTTATAACGAAAGTGAAAATTCTTCGGAATTCACCATGTCCATCACTCGTGAAGATTTGGCCAATATCGTAGGGACGTCCACCGAATCGGTGATCCGTACTTTGGCAGACTTTAAGGAAGAAGGCCTGATTCAGATTCGGGGAAGAAATATTAAAGTCGTAGAACTTGGTCGCCTGCAGTCGATCAAGAATGGTTTTTATTAAAACCTTCCACATGACTTTAAGAACACCCAAAAATACAGTTAATGATGTTTTTGGGTGTTTTTTTATGGTTAATCGTGAAATTGTGCCCAATATCTTTTGATTTTAAAAGAATAAACTCAATTTTCAACGTTATTTACACGAAACAGGTGTTTGGTGAAGCTCCGTGGGGCATTGCCTTTTTTAATATGATAAATATAAAACGACTTCTTTTCTTTTTGGCCATCACGTTCAGTCTTGGCCTGACACAATGTACCAGCCCAATGGTAGAGCGTATTGTGCCCGTGGAAAAGTCGGTGGAGGATTATATTGCTGGCGCTGGCCTGGATTATCAGCAACAGGGGTCAGGATATTATATTAGCACAATACAGGCGGGCAATGGCACACCCATCAGTGTAAATAATGTGGTGGAAGCACGTGTTACCGTCTATGATTTAGAAGATCAGAAAATAGATGACGCCGTTCAGCGGTTTAGGGTAGGGCAGCAGGCTATTTTGCCCCTTGTGCTCGATGAGGCATTATCGACCTTGTCGGAGGGGGCTGAAGTGCGCATTTTGTTGCCTTCGGAATTGGCATGGAAATCCTTTCCGTTTCGGCAATTGCCTTCCAATTCATCCCTGAGGGTGGATGTTACCGTTACAAAAGTTTTTTCTGAAGCAGACTGGAAAGCGCAGGATTTAGAAAATGCCCGATTGGTCTTTGAGCAGGTGAAAGGAAATTTGCAGGAAGTAAATTTATCCAGCCGTTACTTTTATGCCAGCGAATCCACCATCAGTCAGCCCACAACAACTGGGCGGTTGAAGTGTGGTTTAGAGGCTGTTAATTTGGACAAAGAACAAGTAAGCCTGAAAAGCGATACAACCCTATATTATGACTCGGCCATAGAAAATAACTTGTTTGAAGGGCTTAATGATGCCTTTCTGAGCCTGGCGCCCAATGCCAAAGGTTATTTGGTGTTTCCTTCGGAACTGGCCTATGATGCAGGCGTTACTGTCGTGCCCGCTTTCTTGCGGGAGGAGTGTGCTGAAAATGGCATTATTGCTCCTTTATTTGCGGATTTAAAACCTTTCGGGTCGATTATCGTGCGAGTAGATGAATTCACTCCTAATGTCACCAACCCCCAAACTCCCTGATCAATGCGTAAATTACTTGTCATACTTATGGTATTCGCATTTTGGGGCGCCGTCAATCCTGAAAAAGCAGTGGCGCAGTACAACCTCTCGGATGTGTACGCCACCCGAACACCGATCAAATACAGTCCCTTTCGCAAAATATTAAATATGTTCTCCCTCGATGTCGGGGTGGGGTCAGGTCGAGCGTTTTATAATCAGGATTTAAGCGGTTACGATCTTTACTATCAGAACAATATCCCGATGCTGGGCTTGCCTCAGGAGAATGGCGGAATGGACAGTGTTGCATTTTCCAATTGGCTGACCGACCCTCAGCGGGTGGCGATCAACGGCAATACTGGCGCAGGAGGCAATTTCCCTGATATTCCCACACCTATTCAGCCCGGAGGAGGGATTAATACCGGCGTGATTGATTCGGCTGGTGCGGTTACTCATTTCCCCGCAGGCAGTTTTCCTGAGTTGGGGTATCGTGGGGTGGCAACGACCGTTCCCATTAACCTGTCACTCTTTTTCAATTACAAAAAATTTAGGGTGGGTTTAGGCTTTGAGGCCGAACACCACAAATTATCTTACCTGAATCCCTACAACAGTTACGATAGCCAAATTGGTAGTCATGTGGTGGATATCAGTACCTGGAACTTTAAATACAACCTGTTGCTGGGTTATAATTTCTTTGATTTTATGGGCTGGTCTTATTATGCCGAGCTGGGCATAGGGAAATACAATATGGGCAAAGCCTTCAATGAGGCGGTCAATCATCCAAGCATTGATGTGCAGTTGGCCATGCCGATGTATTATAATGTGTCGGAGTATTTCAGATTGTATGTGCGCCCATCTTATGAGATGCGCAGCTATAACACCGTTCTGCCGCAAACCACCTCAAGCATTAAAACCAGTCAGAATGGTTTTTCGATCAGCTTTGGGCTGAGTTTTACTTTCCCAGAAATCAAGCGTTGTCCTATTCCCAATTGCAGTACACAACAGAAGCATCAGCATGGCGACAGAGCTTTCAGGGGACAGCCAATTTTTTATCCCCAAGACCCGCAAATCGGGCAAATTCCCCAGTTTTATCAAAAACTCAGATGGAAGAAATTACCCCTGCGCAAAGGCAAAGGGAAGTCTTCCTCAGGCAGTAAAACAAATAATGCCAGCGACTATTCCAAAGATGCTGAGTAAGTTAGCCCGATAACCCTTAAAAATTCATCTCATTTTTCGATTTTTTGTATTTTGGTAAGATTATTGTTTAATCTTTGCCAATGACTTTTTATTCAAAATGAATGAATTTTATAGCCCTGTCCAACCTTTAACAAAGATCCCTGTTCCTCAAAAACTGATATTTTAAATTCTTGTTTAACATAATGTATCGGGGGTAAAAAAAGGTTCAAGAGCGGAAAACGCAGGAAAAAGGCTGATTTTACGAAAAATCGCGATTGAAGAGGGGTGGATTAAGATTTTTTTTCTTGAAAAAAGATAAAAGGGCGGCAGAATTTACTGCAAAAACGGTAGAATCTGTTATTTTTGTGAACCTCGTTAGAGGTAAGCATTATTTCATAAAGCGCTCCCAATTTTTTGGGGGAATCAGTATTTATTTTTGAATATGGCAAGAGGAGAAAATGAAAATATCATCCCTATTAATATAGAGGATGAAATGAGAGGCGCCTACATTGATTATTCAATGTCTGTAATCGTTTCTCGTGCACTGCCTGACGTTCGTGACGGCCTGAAACCCGTTCACCGCCGTGTCCTTTACGGGATGCTGGATCTTGGGGTAACTTACAATAAATCATACAAGAAATCTGCCCGTATTGTCGGGGAAGTTTTGGGTAAGTATCACCCGCATGGTGACTCATCAGTTTATGATACCATGGTGCGTATGGCACAGGATTGGTCATTGCGCTATCCTTTGGTAGACGGACAAGGGAACTTCGGTTCTATTGATGGTGATTCTCCTGCAGCGATGCGTTATACTGAGGCACGATTAAAGCGTGTTTCTGATGAGCTGTTGCAAGACATCAATAAAAATACCGTAGACTTTCAGCCAAACTTTGATGACTCCATGAAGGAGCCGTCGGTTTTACCCGCTCGTTTGCCCAACTTGTTGTTGAACGGGGCTTCTGGTATTGCCGTAGGTATGGCCACCAATATGCCACCTCACAACCTGACGGAGGTCGTGAATGGAATTACCGCTTATATCGATAATAATGATATTGAAATCAGTGAATTGATGACGCATATTACGGCGCCTGATTTTCCTACTGGTGGGGTGATTTATGGTTTCTCAGGTGTTAAATCGGCCTTTGAAACAGGACGTGGACGAGTAGTATTACGTGCCAAAGCGACGATCGAAACCATGAAGAATGGCCGCGAGCAAATTATCGTGACCGAAATTCCTTATATGGTGAACAAGGCTGCGATGATCGAAAAAACTGCCGCCCTTGTTAATGAGAAAAGAATTGAAGGTATTGGTGATATTCGTGACGAGTCTGACCGTAAAGGTTTGCGCATTGTTTATGAATTGAAAAAAGATGCGGTATCGAATATCGTTCTCAATAACCTTTATAAATATACTGCACTTCAGTCTTCTTTCGGTGTCAATAATGTGGCTTTGGTAAATGGCCGACCACTGACGTTGAACCTGAAGCAAATCATCAAGTATTATGTGCGCCACCGTCACGATGTAGTGGTTCGCCGTACGCAGTATGAATTGGCAGAAGCGGAAAAACGTGCGCATATCCTTGAAGGATATTTGATCGCTTTGGATAACCTTGATGAGGTTATTCGTCTGATCCGTGCTTCGCGTGATCCTGAATTGGCCAAAGCATCATTGATCGAGAATTTCTCGCTTTCAGATATTCAGGCGAAAGCCATCCTGGACATGCGTTTGCAGCGCCTGACAGGTCTTGAGCGTGATAAGATCAATAATGAATATGCAGAGCTGAAGAAAACCATCGATTACTTGACTTCAATTCTGAATGATGAAACCCTTCGTATGGACATCATCAAAGAGGAATTGGCGGAAATTAAAGAGCGCTATGGTGATGAACGTCGCACTGACATTGTTCATTCTGCGGATGATTTCGATGTGGAAGACTTTATCCCGAATGAAGAAATGGTTATCACCGTTTCCAACGAGGGCTATATCAAGCGTACTTTGTTGTCGGAATACAGAACACAAGGACGCGGCGGGGTAGGTTCGCGTGGTGCATCTTCTAAAGAGGATGATTTCACCGAGCTGATGTTTGTGGCTTCGGCACACAACTACCTGTTGATCTTCACAGAGATGGGGCGTGTATTCTGGAAAAGAGTGTACGAAGTGCCTGAAGGTTCAAAAACTGCCAAAGGCCGTGCAATTCAGAACCTGATCAATATTGAGCAAGGCGATAAAGTTCGCTCGATTGTCAATGTGAAGGATCTCAAGGATGAAGATTATGTGAATAACAACTTCCTGATGATGGTGACCACCAAAGGGGTGGTGAAGAAAACCATTCTGAGTGCTTACTCTCGTCCACGCCGCGACGGAATCAATGCCATTTCTATTAATGAAGGCGATCGTCTTTTGGATGTAGCCCTTACTTCAGGAAATGATTACATCCTGCTCGGTACACGTGCTGGTCAGGCAATCCGATTCAATGAAGCGGATGTTCGTGCAATGGGACGTAATGCCACTGGGGTTCGAGGAGTTACCTTGGCCAGTGAGGATGATTGCGTAATCGGAATGGTTCCTGTAACGGATGCTGACAATGCCAATGTACTTGTAGTAAGTGAAAATGGCTATGGTAAACGTTCATTGGTTTCTGATTACCGCGTAACCCGCCGTGGTGGTAAAGGGGTTCGTGCGATGAACGTTACTGAAAAAACAGGCCAGTTGGTGGCGATCAAGCAGGTGGAAGATTCTGACGACCTGATCATCATTACTAAATCTGGTATCCTGATCCGTATGGCTGTTGAAGGCTTGCGTGTAATGGGACGTGCAACGCAGGGAGTGAAATTGATTCGCCTGCAGGAAGAGGATGAAATCGCTTCCGTAGAGCGCGTGGAGCAATTGGAGGAAATGGAAGTGCTTACAGAAGAGGGGGCAGAGGCCACCACTGAAGGCGCTGCTGAAACTCCTGTAGAGGATGCTCCTTCAGCAACTTCTTCTGATGAAGAGGAAGAAACAGAAAATTAAATCGACTATTCTATAATTTATTTACAACGTTATGAAACGATTATTTGTGACGGCAATGATGGTAGCTTCTATGAGCGCCGTTTCATTTGCTCAAGTAACAAAAGGTTCTTCTACTAAAGCACAGACTTTGCTTACTGAAGGTAAAGTGGATGAAGCAAAGACAGAGATTGACAATGCTTTCTCTTACATGCAGGATCAGGTAGAAAAAATTACGGCGAAAAAAGGCGCAGAAAAAGCGGCAAAAAAAGCTCCTAAGGCTAAAGATTACTTGGCTAAAGGTAAAATCTATACTGCTTTGGCGCTTAAAGATACTGCAAATATCGACGAATCACTTTTGAAAGAAGGTGTGGCGGCTTTGCATAAAGTAGATGATCTTGAAAAGCCAAATTCAACTTACCCTATTATGGCTGATCAGACGATTGAGTCTACTTGGGGAGCGATCTTTAATCAAGGAGCGACTGCTTACGGTGCTGCTGATTACAAAACGGCGGTAAAATATTTCAACCAGTCGAAAATCATCAAAGCGGATACTACTGCTTTCTTGTACTCTGCAATTGCCGCTTCTCAGGAAGGGAGCATGCAACAAGCCACTTTGGATAACTTCAAAGGGTATATCGAAGCGAAAAAAGCATTGAATGATACTGCTGACATGTTGTATTATCAGCAAGTGATCTATTTGGAAAAATCTTTCAAAGAGGATTACCAAGCTGCTTTGGATGCTGTGAATGCTGCACGTGTTTACTACCCAACGGATAAAAACATGATCCAGGAAATGGTAGGCTTGTACTTGAAATTGGAGCAGCCTGATATGGCGATCGAGAAAATCCAAAAGGAAATTGACGCTGATCCAAAGAACGAAGTTTTGTTCTATGACTTGGGTTACGTTTATGACCAATTGGCGACAAGCGCTAAAAAGAATGAGGATAAAGAGGCAATGACAGCCTATTCTGCTAAAGCATTGAAAGCTTATGAAGATGCTGTTGCGGTTAATCCTAAGTATTATGATGCAGTATTTAACATTGCTGTAAACCACTATAACACTGCTGCTGCAACTTGGAACGAAGCCAACGACATGTCGATGGACGAGTACCGTAAGCGTGGTGCTGAAGTGGAAAACAAAGCAAAAGAGCAATTCCGTAAGTCTTTGCCATTTTTCGAAAAAGCTCGTGAGTTAAAGCCTAACGACAGAATGTTGTTGGAGACTTTGGCGGGTACTTACCTAAAAATTGGAGATAAAGCGAAAGCTGCGGAGATTCAAAAGCAATTAGAATCAATCCCTGAATAATCATTTGATTGATATTCATCAATATTTAAAAGCCTGAACTTTCGAGTTCAGGCTTTTTTTATGTTTTTAAGAGGCTTGATTATCAGTCGGTAAGCGGAAAGTTGAAATTTTTTAGAGGAAAAACGTATCTTAATTTTATTTTAATACGTTATAGCATCCGACCTAAATTTATTGTTAATTTAGAACGATATTAAACAAACCACTATACCATATTCAACCTTACAAAAATGACAACTCAACTTTTCCTATTCGGCCCACTGACAGAAACTGAAAATCAACTATTGGTCTTTGGTAAGAAATTTCAGCATAGATCTGCCACCCTGGATAATTTTACGATCTGTTGTGACGAGCAAACGAATAAGCAGTTTTTACGCCCAGCACCGAGCTGTGCCGTTTCAGGCATTGTCGTCGAGATTGAGCCTAAAGAAAGACGGGTGATGGAACTCTGGGAAGGCAAAGCTTTTTCTTCTGCTGAAATACTGAAAGTGAAAACAGGCGGCAGCGCAGTAGAAGCCATTGTCTATATCGGCCTAAAGGATGGTAAACCGATCGAGGAAGGACAAAGCCAGAGATTACTCAACAAAAATATTGACTTTAAAGGGATGGATTTGTTGTCGTGGTATAAAAACGAAAAATGCCAATCTGTTTAGAACAAATAGGCATTCTTGACCCAATAAAGGGATCGCGCTATTAACGAATTTCCTTCAGGGCGAAAAAGCCTGTCAGAAGCAATAAAAATGATTTTACAAGCTCAAGGGAGAAATACCAAAATTCAAGGGTGCTTTTCCCATGGGCAATCATTTTTAAGGAATCGAGCCAGTAACCGCTAATCTCTGGCAGGAACCGAATACTCTGGAAGATCAATATCAGTACAATCAGAATATAAGTCCAGAAAACTTTCGCTTTAGGGATCGCAAAAAAGATGCTCACCGCAAAGACAATCGCCAGATAAATCTCCATTTTATTCAGACTGGTAAAGACCATTTTCCCTGCGCCCATCAAATCCACCGTCAGGTCCGCTTTCATGGCTTTTGCCGATACAGTATTATGAACAAATGAAAGCCCGATGATCAACCCCAACCATAAAAATGGTATTCCAACGCGCAACTCTCTTCCAAATCTTTTCAACTGATTAATCATGGTAAATAAAAATCGAATGTCAAATCTTTCATGCATTTAAAGTGCCCTTTCGGACATTTCTTTAGCCCTGATTTTGAACAGGGGCGACATGATAATTTGTTATTTTCAAAAACAAAAAACTTCGTACCGTAGGGGTGGAAGTTATTGGGAACTGTCCCGCCCCAAATGCTGTAAATAGTCTTTTTGAATGCCGCCGCAATGTGCGTAAGTCCTGTATCATGGCCAAACACGTAATCGGCGTGTTTTACCAGTGAGGCGGACTGATTCAAACTGAACTTTCCACAGCCGTTAAAGATAACGGTTTTTTTGCCTAATTCCTTCAATCCTTCCTCATATGGTGCATTATGAGGCTGTTTTTTGAAAAACTCCTCCAGGCGCTCCCCATTTTTCTGATCTTCGGGCCCACCCACTAAAACAATCGGCCGACTGATCTTATCACATAATTCAACCATCTTCTCAAAGGGAAGAATTTTTGTGAATTTCGTGCCACCAATCACATAAGCAATATAGCCTTTCTGAAACTCCTCAGGGAGCCACTCTTTTTCCACCTCATCTTTTTCAGGAATAAAATAATCCATTCCTTCCTGATCATTGACCACACCCAAGGGGCGTACCGCATCCATATACCGATCTGTTACGTGAACATTCGGCATATAATTGATCTGAAAATTAGTGTACAGGAATCGTTTAATGCGAAGCTTGTCATAAGTAGAAGAAGGGGCATTGAGCGCCCACTTGATGCGTGCCGTCCGCAGGTTATTATGTAAATCCACAATAAAGTCGAATTCCTCCGCTTTCAGCTCGGCGATCAAGGGTTTCATGCTGCCATCCAGCAGGTGAAGCTTGTCCACATAGGGGTTGGTCTCCATCAGTGCTCTGAATCCTTTTTTGATGGCAAAATGGACTTTTACTCCCTTAATTTGCTGTTTCAGGCAGCGAACCACGGTAGAGGTCCAGGCGATGTCACCAATAGAGGAGAATCGGATGACCAATATTTTCTTGATATTTTTTTGATCTATGGACATATATTTATTGAATTCTGGATTTTCGTTCCGCAAAGTATGCCGCCACCTCTTCCCGCGATTTTGCATTGAAGGTGTCTTTGATGGTCAGCCCTGCTTTTTTGGCCACTTTCACCCCATAACGCATGTCATCAAGGCCAGTGGTTACGTGTGCGTCTGGGTTAATGGAAATCATGACACCCTTGCTGACGGCATAATTGACCCACTGCCAGTCGAGGTCGAGTCGCCATGGATTGGCATTAATTTCAATGATTACCTGATGTTCGGCACAGGCATCGATAATACGCTGGTGATCGATCGGGTATCCCGCTCTTTTCAATAGCAATCGGCCAGTAGGATGTCCCAGCATTGTGGTGTAGGGGTTTTCTATGGCGCGAAGCAATCGGTTGGTGGCGGTTTCAAGATCCATTGACAGGTTGCCATGAATAGAAGCAACAATGAAGTCAAAAGTTTTTAATATTTCTTCAGGATAGTCAAGTTCGCCCTGTTGAAGAATATCTGATTCAATACCCTTGAAAATTTTGAAATCTTTGAAGGAGGCGTTGAGCTCATCGATCTCGGCCTGTTGTGCCAAAACGCGCTCGGTACTCAAGCCATTGGCATAAGCGGCCGTCTGGCTGTGGTCAGAGATACCGATATATTTCCATCCTTTAGCGATACAATAGTCTGCCATTTCCTGCAGGCTGTTCATGCCGTCAGAATAATGGGTGTGGTTATGTATTGGCCCTTGTAATGCTGCTGTGGTTATAAGGTCTTCGGCCTTGAATTGTTGCGCCCATTCCCACTCATGGGTTCCATTTCGCATCGGCAATTGAATGAATGGCAGTTCCGCCGCTTCGTAGATTTGCTGCTCATTTTCAAAAGTCTTTTCTTCCAATACCATTCGAAGCGATTGACCACTCTTTCCTGCTTTGTTGAGGTGTTGCGGCATGGCGGTTCTTTTGAACTTTTCAGCAACAAAATCAGCCTGATTCACAAAATGAATCGTGGTCGGTAAACTGATACCCGCCACTTTGCCCCGAAAAGTAAAAGGCCCAGAGGTTTTAGGCGCTTCCGTGAAGTCTTCATGCGCTGTTACCTGCTGGTGTGTACTGATGGGCGTCAGGGAGCCGATCAGCATTTCCAGTGCACTGATCTCTGGCAGGTCCATTGCGAAATCGCCCACCAAAGCGATAGAAGCTGTCGGAAGTATTTCCTTCACCTTTGCCATCAGGCGCTCGGCAATAGGTTCGGCATCTGCCCAATGTTCCTTAAAATGATTTTCGGTCCAGAAAATGGCAGACTCACGCAGCGATTCAATACTTTTAGCACCAAACCCTTTTGCTTTGGCCAGTCGGCCATCATCACAGGCCAGGATAAGGTCCTCGGGCGTGGTAATGTTGCTGTCCATCCACAAGGCCATAATTTTTTTTGGTCCCAGGCCTTTGAGCTGTGCCAGGTCCAGTATGCCTGCGGGCGTTTTGTCGATCAGTTCTTCGAGCTTATCGAAAGTCCCTTTTTCAACGATTTCCATCAGGATGCCTGCAATATTTTTACTCACCCCCTCGGTGTTGAGCAGTGTTTCCGAAGACCACTCTTCAAGCCAAAGTACGCCATTGTCAATCATCGAGATGATTTTTTGATAGGGGCGCAGCGAGAAAGAATTTCCTCCGTGGACTTCTTTAAGGAGGAGGTATTTTTTTAGTGGCGAAAGGATTTGCTTTTTGGTCAAGGGACAGAAATTTAGAAATAAAAAAAGCGGTTCTACTGAGGGTCAAAATTAAACAAAATCGCACGCTAAGAAAACTACAAGGGGCTCTTTTGTTATTCATCAATAGGATTATTTCCTTCATTGGGGCAGATGATATGTAATAATTTTAGTATATTTTATTAGTCAACCTGTTAAACAAGAAATTCCTTAGATGATGATAAAACGCTTTTTAGTCATTTTGCTGTGTATAGCCGTAGGTGCGGTCGGTGCTTTTGCGCAAATACGGAAGGTTGCCGAGATCGAGGCCGAGCCCGTCGAGCAGGATGCTTTCTATCATGTATTTGATAAAGGCGGCAGCAGGCTGTATTTCTTCAAGAAAAAACCCCATAAGTTTCGCGATAAAAAAGCTTATTGGGAAATTCGTGAATACGGGGAAGATCTTTCCCTGATAAATCAGCAGGGCTATTTTTTACCTGTTGATCAGGAACTGGTGGGGTATGATGCCCATGATTCCGCCATGTTTTTCATGTTTACTGATGATACAGAATATGTCCGCGACCTGAAATTATACCGATTGCCCTTTGATAGCCCTCAGCAGTATCAGGAATTTAATATTGAGCTGCCCTTTCAGTTGGTGATGTCCCATTATGAATCTTTGGGGCATCATGTGATTTTGGCAGGACAGGTGAATGATAAGAGTGTCGTTTGCCTTTTTGATCTTGCCTCAGGTCAGCTGAAGGTGGTGCGGAACCATTATCATTCCAAAAATCGACTACTCGACCTGACGGTAAATGAAGAGGATAAAACCTTTAAAACCATCTCGGTGCATCGGGAGCGGGCGCACAAATACAAGGCCAGTGTCAATGTTTTTGATGAGGAAGGGCAGGAGCTTATCCGTTATTCTTTTGTGGTTCCTGAAGGTCAAAACCTGATGATGGCCAAAGTGGTCGAGCTGCCTAACCTTGACCAGCTGCTTGTGGCAAGCTATGGCGACAGTGGCAGTTCGATGCTTGATTTTTCCGCAGGGGTTACCGTCGCCCGACTTTCTGCAAGTGGCGAGCATCAGATTAATATGATTCCCTTTGCGCGTTTTGAGCATTACTTTAATTATTTGCCAGAAAAGCAGGAGGTGAAAATGAAGCACAAGCAGCAAAAGAAGAAAAAGGCCAGAAAGGAGATGAACCTTTTTAAAAAAATGCGCCTTTCCTATCGTGCGGGTACAGATGGAAGCCATGCTTTTTTTGGGGAATTTTTTTACCCCACCCTGAAAAACAATACCAATTTCAGTGGCTTGCAGGAAGTTATTATGAAAGAGCAGGTTTACGTTATGACTCACGCACTGATGGCGGTTTTTGATCAGGAAGGCAACTTTATGTGGGACAGAACTTTCAATTATGAAAATTTTGAAATGCCCGCCATTACGCAAGTTGGCGCTTTTGCCTATGAGCAGGGGCATAGTGCCGTGATGGCCTATCATGACAACAATGAGCTGGTCAGTGAACAGATCGATTTAACCGTGGATTCGGCTCCGTCGATAAAGGAGCGGTTTTCTTCTTTGCCGCAGGATTATAAAGAAGATCACAGGAATTTTGGTCACCTGTACCCCTGGCTAAATAAATCCTTCTATCATTTTGGGCTGTATTATCCTTTGGGCGGGGAGAAAAAAGCACATTTATATTTACAGAAATATCTTTGGGTGCCGCAGGAACTGCCACCACTGAGCGGCCCCTAAAGTGCGAAGTGCCAGCAGGAACGGTGGTGCTTTTTAGCGGTGCTGGTTCGTGTAGTGGGCAAAATGGGATTTTTGCCCTTTTGGACGGGTGTCGAAAATTCCCAATCTTTAATCGGTGAAGGCTTTGAATTCCTGCCATCGCCTTATTATATTTGCTTTCGCTATGAACAGACGTAAGATATTCAGTAGTGAATTGTTGGATATTACTATCCAGCGAATGACTCAGCAACTCATTGAAAACCACGGTGATTTTGAAGATACGGTAATCCTTGCCCTTCAGCCCCGTGGTGTTTTTTTAGCCGAACGTCTGAAGACGTGTTTGGAGGATAACATTGGTAAATCCGTCAAACTTGGCTACCTCGATATCACTTTCCATCGTGATGATTTCCGCCGTCGGGAAAAACCCCTGCAGGCCAATACCACCCATGTTCCATTTCTTATTGAAGGCAAAAAGGTGATCCTTGTGGATGATGTCCTCTATACGGGCAGGTCTGTACGCGCCGCTTTGGATGCCATGACCACCTTTGGGCGCCCAGAGGCCGTCGAGCTTGCCGTGCTGGTCAATAGAAAATACAATCGCGATTTGCCGATTGAGCCGAACGTAGTGGGAAGGCACGTCAATACGGTGGCCTCTCAGCGGGTAGAGGTAGAATTGAAAGGAGAGAACTTTAGCGAGGACTCTATTTGGCTTACGGAAAAAGAAAAAAACCAAGATTAATGTCACAACTTAGTACGAAACACCTTCTGGGAATTAAGGATCTGACACCCGAGGATTTACACTTGATTTATCAGACCGCCGATCAGTTTAAGGAGGTAATTAACCGCCCCATAAAAAAGGTGCCCTCCTTGCGAGATATTACCATTGCCAATATTTTCTTTGAAAATTCCACCCGTACACGACTCTCCTTTGAGTTGGCAGAAAAACGACTGAGTGCTGATGTTGTGAATTTTTCAGCAGGAAACAGCTCAGTGAAAAAAGGTGAGACCCTTGTTGATACGGTGAACAATATTTTGGCCATGAAAGTGGATATGGTCGTGATGCGCCATTCGAGCGCTGGAGCGCCCCATTTCTTGTCAAGACACATCGACGCCAATATTGTCAATGCTGGAGATGGAACCCACGAGCACCCCACTCAGGCATTGTTGGATACCTTCTCGATTCGTGAAAAATTTGGTGATGTTGCAGGCAAGAAGGTTTGCCTTTTTGGTGACATCGTTCATTCAAGGGTGGCGTTGTCGAATATCTTTGCCTTAAAAAAATTGGGTGCGGAAGTGATGGTCTGCGGACCCAAAACATTGTTGCCAAAATATGTGCAGGAATTGGGGGTGAAAGTTGAACTTGATCTTCGTAAAGCCTTGCAATGGTGCGATGTGGCCAATGTACTTCGTATTCAGCTTGAGCGTCAGCAATTGAAATACTTCCCTTCGCTGCGGGAATATTCTCAGTTTTTTGGCATTAACAAACGCTTGCTGGATTCTTTGGACAAGGAAATTTTAATTATGCATCCAGGGCCAATTAACCGTGGGGTAGAGTTAAACTCTGACGTGGCAGATTCTGATGCGGCGATCATTCTTGATCAGGTAGAAAATGGCGTAGCGGTTCGTATGGCTGTGCTGTATCTGTTGGCAGGAAGAACTTAATAGCGTGATTAAAGCTTAAATTTGGAGCAGGTTGGTGAAATTTAACACGCTCTAATGAATAGCATTGAATATGAAATAAGCACTGACTTATAAAAAAAGAGGCTGCGGAAGGGATAACTTCTGCAGCCTCTTTTTTGATGGCGATTTCCGATCAGGGAATAATATTTGTTAATGATTCCTCGGCGTTTATGGCCAAAATCTCTTGCAGGTTATCCATATTCAGTGGCTTGGAGGTAAATCCCTTGACGCAAGCGAAATTTGTCGACCGAATTTTATCTTCAAAATCAATCGACGAAGTCAGAATATGAATTGGGATGGCAAAGGCCAGCTGCTCATAGTGTACTAAAAACTCCCAGCCGTTCATTCCTGGCATGTTTAAATCCAGGACAATCAAATCGGGGAGTTCGGCACGGTCATGAAGTTGTTTCAATGCTTCTTTGGCACTGAAAAACGACGTGATGCTGAGCTCAGGATTATAAAGCTCCACCATTTTGGTAGATATTTTATGGTGCAGGGCATCGTCATCAATCATCCAGATGTTGGTCAGCGCATTCATGTGCAGGTCCTTAAACTGAAAAGGCTTCCGCTCTTTGTTCAGCAGGTCGTTCAGCTCATGAATATGGTCATCAAGTCCCTGTGCACTCTGAAATAAAAGGTTGACATTTTCATCTTCAGGCTGATCTTCAAGCATAATCTGTACCAGGCCAATAATACTGCTCAGCTTTGCCCGTACTTGGTGAGAGTTGATGAACTGGTACTTCCGCAGCTGTTCATTTTGCTTGGAAAGGCTATCGTTCAGTTCCTGAAGTTTTTCCTGGGTGTGGATATTGTCGGAAATGTCTTTGACAAAAACAGAGCAACCGACAATTTCACCATTGTTGTAAATCGGGTTGTAACTCGCTTCAAAATAGGTTCTTTCATATTTTTGGTCGCCATAGACCTGAACCACACTATACTGTTCACCATCCAACGATCTTTGAATGTCTGTTTGAGCCTTAATATGGTCGCCATTCACCCGCATATAGCTAAGGATATTTTCTCCAATTTCGATATCCTTACCATAAATTTTCTTCATTGTCAGATAATGATTTCTGTTAAATTCAGTATAACAAAAGTTATTATCTAAAGAAAAAATGATATCCTGCGTACTTTCAATAATGCTTTTTATGTTGCTTTCCAGTAGTTGCTTCTCCTCCTGCACACAGGATTGTGATGTAATGGGGGTGAACTGTAAGCAAAACAGATGGTCAGAAATACACTTATACTTAATATATATATGCGTAAATGGTGGTTTACGATTAAAATTAACGGTATGTGTACCTTCTGATAATTGACTATTCTGGTTAATTTTTGTAAATAATACAGGTAACTCCTGCTCAAAATAGTCGCTCAGACCATCGTCAAGCAGCTCGGAGGCACTTTGGTTGCACAGCTGTATTTTATTATTTTCAGGTTGATATATGATGGTGGGTAGAGGCAGTACATCAATGGTAGTAGCCAAAGATTCGATTAAAAATTCCTCCTTCATAAAACAAATAATTAGATGTGATGATATTTCATGCCGCAATATAGTTTAATTGAATAATTAATTCCGATTAATTTTTAGCCAAAGCGTATAAAAATGATCTACGGAAAACGATTGCTGAAAAATTCCGATGAATTTATGTGTCTTAAATTGCAAATTTCATAAATCAAAAGCAGGTTTGAATATCTTTTTGACCAAACAACTCTCCGTATGTTAAGAAAAATATCTATAGTACTATTGTTTTGCAGCATTTTCGCAGATTCTGCATTTGCGCAAAGAATGTTTAAGAGTTATCAATATTTTCCTGATCACCTTGAAATAAAAACCAATGACGGCAAAATGGTCATCACGCCTTATGGTCATCATACGGTGAAAGTTGATTTTCTGGAAAAGGGTAAAGCGTTGCCGTTTCCATCTTATGCGGCAGCTCATGGCGCAGAAAAGGTTGAAAGTAAAGTGAAGGAAGAACCTAATCGGTTGATTTATTCCTTACCAGATATGGAGGTTTTAATTCAGAAATCCCCTTTTCAGGTGTCTTATGCCAACGGAAACAAAGTTTTCCTTGCAGAAGAGCAGGGCTTTTTTGATGCGGATTCTGTGAGTGGATTTCGTTTCAAGCTTCAGCCACAAGAGCAATTGATTGGTGGAGGTGAACGAGTGTTGGGCATGAATCGTCGTGGACACCGTTTGGAGCTGTATAATAAAGCCTCTTATGGTTATGAAAAACATGCAGATTTAATGTACTACTCGATGCCTATGTTGGTATCGACGAACAAATACGCGCTGATTTTTGACAATGGTGCCAAAGGATTTATGGACCTTGGCGCGACGGATAAAGAGGTGATGTCTTTTGAAGCCGTGAGTGGGAATATGTCTTACTTTGTGGTCAGCGGACACGATTACCCAACGCTGATGAATAATTTCACCGCTTTGACTGGGCGCAATCCATTACCTGCACGTTGGACGCTGGGGAATATTGCCTCGCGTATGGGCTACCATACGCAGGAAGAAGTAGAGACTACCGTTGCCAAATACCAACAGGACAGCATCCCATTGGATGGAATCGTGATTGACCTTTACTGGCAGGGGCCAGATTTGAAAGGCCACATGGGCAACCTGGACTGGTACAAACCTAACTTCCCTCAGCCAGAAAAAATGATGGCCAATTTAAATGAGCAGGGGGTAAAAACGATTCTAATTACTGAGCCATTTATTCTGAACGGTTGTAAAACCTGGGACAGTGCGGTCGAAAATAAAGTGTTGGGCACCGACAGCCTTGGCAGTGCATTCAAATTTGATTTCTTTTTCGGCAATACAGGCCTGATTGATATTTTCAAGCCAAAGGCACAAGACTGGTTCTGGAAAATTTATAAGCACCATACCGAAAGCGGAGTTGGCGGCTGGTGGGGCGATTTGGGCGAGCCAGAAGTTCACCCTTCGGCTTTGCAGCACGTGAATGGTTCTGCTGACGAGGTACACAATGTATATGGTCATGAGTGGGCAAAAATGATCTATGATGGTTTTGCCAAAGATTTTCCAAATACGCGTCCGTTGATTCTGATGCGTTCAGGTTTTGTAGGTTCACAGCGTTACGGCATGGTGCCTTGGTCGGGAGATGTTTCCCGTTCCTGGGGTGGCTTGTATCCTCAGGTAGAGATTTCCTTGAGTATGGGATTGCAAGGTGCGGCATATATGTCCTCTGATTTGGGTGGTTTTGCGGGTACTACTAAAGATGCAGAATTGTATTTGAGATGGTTGTCCTATGGTGTGTTCAACCCAATCTACCGCACACACGCACAGGAAGAAGTGCCTGCTGAGCCAGTGTACTGGGACAAAGAAACCATGTCTATCGCCCGTGATTTCATTCGCCTGCGTTATGAAATGATGCCTTATAACTACACACTTGCCTACGAAAACACCACTACGGGAATGCCGTTGATGCGTCCGTTGTTTTTTGAAGAAGATAACGATCAGCTAATTGACTACACCGACGCTTACATGTGGGGAGATGATTTCTTGGTAGCGCCAGTGAAAGAAAAAGGGGCGACAAGTAAAACGTTCTACTTGCCAAAAGGTCATCAGTGGATTGATTTCCATAACGACAAAGTTTATGAAGGAGGAAAAGAGGTAACGATCAAGTCTGATATTAAGCATTTGCCTGTAATGGTAAAAGCGGGTGCTTTCATTCCGATGGCACCAGTTTACCAAACCACCAAGGAGTATTCCACCAAAGATTTGACCTTGCATTATTATGCCGATGCTTCGGTGAAAGAAGCGAAAGGCCAAATGTATGATGACGACGGCCACAGCAAAGATGCACTTGAAAAAGGAAACTTTGACCTGTTGAAATTTGAGGCCAATACCAACGAGAAGGGATTGACCATTGCCGTAGAAAAAACAGGAAAAGGATTTGAAAATGCCCCATCAGAAAGAGCCATTACCGTGCTTGTTCACCATGCACCAAACCACAAAAAAGTGATGGTCAACGGCCAAAAAGTGAAGGTTCAAAAGTCTGAACAAAAATGGCAAGACAAGGGTGGTGCCTTCTTTAATGAATCAACTGGTCAGTTGTTCGTTAAAGTAGTTTTGAAAGATAAAGTAGTGATTGCTGTGAAATAGCATCAATGTAAATTGCAGACAATCAATGAATAATAAAGCTAAGTGGGGATTTCCTGCTTAGCTTTTTTTGGTGCGCCGTGCATGGCGATTAACTAATCGGTGCAAGTCCGTAGTGGGGGTTAGTAGTGCCAACCACATAGCAGAAGGCAAGGGTGTTTACCGTGAGGTATAATCTGAAGGAAGCTGTATGCAAATCTCTGGCCTGAGGGACACGAACATCATGAGGCAGTGTTGTCTGGATAAGTTTGCCAAACAAAACGAAGTCCAAAACTACTCGGAAGGCAATGCTGTAAATGGTGCAGGTAGATGGAGAGAAAGTTAAGTCGTCTTACCGCGGGAGGTCTCGCAGACAGTAATACCTGGTCGAAAAAGGTTTATTGCGAGAAGTCAGCAGAGGTCATAGTACATAGAGGCAATGAGCTGTAAGAACTACAGAGGTCTCACAATCTATGGAAGGACTGAATCTTGTCAGATTTTCAACTGAAAGTTACTGTAAAGCAGATGATAGCAGATGCCCGAAAGGGACTCCTTACTGGAAGATAGGACGGAATCCGAAAATAGGTAAGAGTGTTTATGCCGAAAGATAACGACAGGAAATGAAAGTCATTGAGGTTAATAATTTCAAGACAAGAAACCGCCCTGTACGGATCCGTATGCAGGGTGGTGTGGGAGGTGTACTGGTGAAAGAGGAAATTTTCTTTCACCAGCCATCTACCCGATTTTTGCTTTTATTTCAGCTAAAAAAGAGGTTATTTAATGTTTGTATTGTGGTATTATTCTTTATATACCCACTTTTGCCCAATATTATTTCATTAACCTTATGCGACTGATCCTTCTTCTTTCCTGTTGCCTTCTGCCTGCAGCTGTTTTTGGAGCCCCTAAAAACCTTGATGTGGATAGCCTCCAAACCCAATTGGAGCTGGTGAAAACCGACAGCGAGAAAGCGGCCATCTATATCGATCTGATTGAGCAGTTTCGCAGGACAAATATCAGCAGGGCAAATTTTTTTGCGGGTGAAGCACAGCAACTCACCGAGCATATCGATGACCTTTTTGTAAAAGCAAAATTGAACCTGACCCTCGGTACGCTGCAATTTCACGAAGGAAACTATCGTCTTGCGGCGGATTATTACCTGAGGTCGAGAAATTACTTTGAGCTCCATGCAGATACCTCCACCTATTTCAGTTCGATCGTCAATAATAACCTTGGTCTTGTTTATGAACGACTCGGCGCTTCACAGAAAGCGGAACCCTTTTTTCATGAGGCGATTCAATTGCTCAAAAGTGCCGAAGATGGGGTGAACCTTGAAATGCTCGCCAAACTGTATCTTAATCTCGGGGCTTCTTTGCGGGGGCAGGGTAAAGCGGAAGATGCACTGGCCAGTTATGAGAAATCAGCCTCCATTTCCCGAACGAATGATTTTCACCTGTTGCTGGCCAATAATTTGCACAATATTGGCAATCATTATGTAACGCTTGGCGATTATGACAAAGCTTTCGAATACCTCAATGATGCGCTAAAAATTAAACGGGAACAGGGGCAGCTCTTTACATTGCCGACCACCTTACTGATTTTGGGCCATTGTTACCTTCAGCGAGGGGAAGAGTCCAAGGCTTTTGAATGCCTCAAGGAAGCGCAGCAAATCAGTGAATCTTTGGGGATGAAATATGAAATGCGGGCCATTTACGACGAGTGGGTGGACATTGCCGCCGCTCAGGGGAATTATGAGGAAGCTTTTCATCAGCTGACCAGGTTTAATGAGCTCGATGCCCAAATTAAAGGCGATGAGCGGAGTCAGAAAATCAATGCCCTGGTTCAGGAATATGAATTCAGGCAACAGCAGCAGGCCACCGCAGCTGCACATCAGGCCTATTTGTATCGACTTTATTTTGGGGGCGTAATTATTGTGCTTGTTTTGGCTTTAATGCTGGTGCTCTATTTATATCAGCGGAAAAAAACCAAATTGGCTTTGCTTGATAAAGAACATTCCGATTGGCTTCATCAGCAAGCGGAAGAAAACAACCAGAAATTGTTGCAGGATATTGAGCACAAAAATAAAGAGCTGACGACCAATGTGATGAACCTGCTGCAAAAAAATGAACTGATCAATAAGGTTTCTGAGGACTTGCTTCAACTTCAGCGAAAGGCCAATAAGGTGGAGCAGAAAGAAATTCGGAATATTATCTATCAGTTGCAGTCCTCAAGCAGCGATGACCTGTGGCAATCTTTCGAGGTGCACTTTCAGCAGGTGCACGTGGGCTTTTATGAAGATCTGGCGAGGAAATATCCAGACCTGAGTAATAACGAACGAAAGTTATGCGCATTCCTGAAATTGAACATGAGCTCTAAGGATATATCAGCCATTACACACCAGTCGCCAAAATCGATTGATATGGCACGGTTTCGTTTGCGGAAAAAACTTGGCGTCTCTGGGGCGGATGTCGATCTGTGCCAATTGATGAATGAAGTAGGGTAGTGGATTTTGAGCAGGGAGCAAGTGAGGTTTTGTGTAAAATCACCCTTGTTCTGCAGGTCTATGAACAGCCTGAACGCTTAAATGATGTGAAAGGTGACTGATTTTTTCTCCCATAAAAATCGGAAGAAATAGAATTGTGTTACGAGGTTAAATTATTGATAAATAATATGTTAGGTGGTGTTGTAGTGATGATGTTACCAAAAAAAATGAAGCAGGGAGATGATGTTCCTGCTTTTTTTTTGTTGCCGACAACGGATTGGTATTATTGGGGTTCAGTATGAAAGTGATGACTTTCGGCTGTAATGTTTTAACCAATTACTTATTGTTTCTTTCTTCATGATGAAAGAAAAACCCAAACCTAAAGAAGCCGATCAGATTCGTTCGCTTATCGAAAAAAGAGCGGCAGAAAACGAAGCCCTGAAAAAGCTTTTGAAAGCCCTGAAAAAAGGGCACTAACCTTTATTTTCCTGCGATGGCAGGAGTAACTCAACCTATTTATTTTTATGCGTAAACGCTTATCCTTTCTTAACCAACTATTATTTTGGTTGTTGTTGCTGATACCCGCTGCTGGATTTTCCCAGCAGACAGCAACCTTCCAGAACGGCATCGCCAACGGCGTTGTCAGAATCAAATTTAAGCCTGAGGTTGCTCAGATGCTTGCCGCCCAGCCGATGAATCAGGCCACAGGGGCGAAAATTGGCATCTCTACTTTCGATCAGGTAGCCCAATCGCTTCAAGGGCATAATATGCAGCGGGTGTTCCCTTATAACCCCAAAACGGAACACAAGCTTAAAAAGCATGGCCTCCACTTGTGGTACCAAATTGAGGTATCTGGAGCTGTTGATATGGCTTGTCAGTCCTTCAGTTCAGTAGCTTCTGTTGAGATGGCCGAGCCGATCCTTGAGAAGCAACTTATTGAGCCAGGTACTGTGCAAATACTTCCTTCTTCAGCGGTAACGAATACCGATGGAAGCTTGCCTACAAATGACCCTCACCTTGCTCGCCAGTGGCATTATAGCAACGATGGCAGCAAAGACAACTGGACCGCTGGTGCAGATGTCAACCTTTTTGAAGCCTGGAAAATTAATACTGGTGATCGCCGTGTAATTGTTTCCATTCATGATGAGGGCATCGACGTGGCCCATGATGATTTGGCCGCCAACATGTGGGTAAATCAGGGAGAGATTCCTGGCAACGGCATTGATGATGATGGCAATGGCTATGTGGATGATGTACATGGTTATAGCTTTGCCTATGACCAGGGTGAAATTGTAGCACAATCTCACGGTACGCACGTTGCAGGAACCGTTGCGGCGGTGAACAACAACGGTGTCGGTATTGCTGGTGTAGCTGGTGGTAGTGGTAATGATGATGGTGTCTTGATGATGTCTTGTCATACCCTGACAGGTCCTTACGCCAATACAGCGGCATCTTATGTTTATGCTGCTGATAATGGCGCTGTCATTTCGCAGAACAGCTGGGGGTATATCAATCCTGGAGCTTACGAGCAGTCTGTTTTGGATGCGATAGATTATTTCATTGCCGAGGCGGGAGATTATCCTGGCAGCCCAATGAAAGGTGGAATCGTTATTTTCGCTTCAGGAAACTCGAATGCGGATGGTGAATTTTACCCAGGTTATTATGAAAATGTGTTTACCGTAGCCTCTACGGGCCCTGCGAATGTTCGTGCTTATTACAGTAATTATGGGTCATGGGTGGATGTTTCTGCGCCAGGAGGTGACACTTCCTTGAAGCAGGAGGATGGTGTTTTGAGTACACTTCCAGGTAATAACTATGGTTTTATGCAAGGAACATCAATGGCTTGTCCGCACGTGTCGGGGATTGCCGCTTTGGTGCTGTCGGAGCATGGGAGTGAAAACTTTACACCACAAGACATGTGGGCACACCTTAAAACGGCGACCCATTCAATTTATGATCTGAACCCTGGGTTTGTTGGTAAATTAGGAACAGGGGCTATTGATGCTGCTTTGGCTTTGCAGGCCAACGAAGGGCACGCACCCGCACAGATCGCTGACCTTGCTTTGGAGTCTGCTGCGCATGATTTTGCTGTTGTTACTTTTTCAACACCAACAGATGAAGACGATGGGAAGCCATTGCGTTATGAAGTGTATTATAGCGAAAACACCCTGACGGCAAATAATCTTGAGTCGGCTATGAAAGTCGAACTCGTTGCAAATTCTGCCGCGGGCGAAGCTAATACGGTGGAACTTTCGGGATTGAAAGGCGAAACGACCTATTATGTTGCAGTTTTGGCTTATGATCGTTGGGATAATGCATCTCCCTTATCAAATGTATTGCAGATGGTAACGAACTTGGGTCCTGTTTTGGTGTTGGATCAGCAGGCGTTGAACTTCACAATCGATGCCAGCACTTCCGCTTCCACATCACAGTCAATGACTTTGGCCAATGAAGGAGAAGGTCTGTTAAGATGGGATTATACACATCGCCAGACGGGGTTCAATTTAGCTTATAACTCGGTGGCGCCAGCCAACTACCCAAAAACTTTACAGCACTCAGGCAGTGCAGAAGTGGGACGTAGAGCGGTTCAACAAATTCAGCGCACGAGCTTTGATCCTGAGGAAATCAAGGATTTTGAAAACTCAACTTTGAGTTATAGTGAAGGATTTGCCTGGTACGTGATTGGAGAAGAAGATACCAGTCTGCCAAATTCTATGGCAACTAAATTTACAGTTGACGACCCAAAGGGGTTCAACCTGACGAATTTACAGTTCTGGTTAGAGCTTTCTGAGCCAAGCACAAAACCTATTGTAGAAATTTATAAAGGCAGCAGCATGTCGCCTGACCAACTGATTTACAGTAAAGAATATGATTATTTTTATCAGGGCGGTCAATACCTGACATTGGATGAGCACTTTTATTTCAGTCAAGGAGAGTCCTTCTTTGTGGCTGTACATGTTCCTGCAGGTAACCTTTATCCTTTGGGGGTATCGCCAGCAAAAGATTGGGATCAGGCCGTTGGAAATCAATTCATGAGTTTTGATTTTGGTAGCAACTGGTCGCCAATTCAGGAAGCGATAGGAGAAGATGGCTGGGCCTGGGTGATTCTTGGCAATAGTCAGCGTCAGTATTTGGGTGAATATATTTCTGTTGTACCTTCACAAGGAGAAATTCAGCAGGGCGAAGAGCTTACTGTTGAAGTTCAGGCAGATGCTTCCACGTTGGTAAATGGTGATTATAATTCCAATACGATCATCCGTACCAATGGCACCAACCAAAAAGAGGTTCGGGTAGTAACAAGCCTGAACGTTACGGGTCATTTACCAGAGCTCCATACGCCATCAATTGTTAATTTCGGTGCGGTATTCGTACAGGATGAACTGGAGATGGAAATTGATGTGGCCAACTATGGTTATGGCAATTTTATGGTGAGCAATGTAAGCTCCTCAAATGATGCATTTGTCTGGGCACAGCAAAGCTGGGAATTCAATAAAGTTCCTGCACGTGCTATTCGCCCGCTGAAACTCAAATTTCAGCCACAAACCTCAGGAAACGTCAATGGGGTAATTACCATTGAAACGACCGCTGGCGAGCATTATCAGTTCAATGTGTTCGGGGTAGGCGCTGAGCCTGCAGCCTTGAGTCTTTCTCCAGCCTCCCAAACTTTTGATTTGGCAGTAGGAGAAGAAACAACTTCATCGGTAACCATCGAAAATACAGGGCAGTACCCATTGGAATATGTTATTCCAAGATTTGCAGATAATGTTCCTGAAGGGGTTCACCGTTTTGGCTATAGCTATGAAAGCAATTTGCATGCTGACGACCTGCCTTGGGAGTGGGTTGAGCTGGCAGAGGATGATGATGCAGTAGAAATTACCGACCATTTCAAAGGAGCGGGTAATAATCACCATAAGATCAATTTGAGTTTTGGCTTCCCATTTTATGGAACCGAATATAATGAATTCTTTGTTTCTCGATATGGAGCGATCACTTTTGATGATAACAGCCCATACAATGAGTTCCCTCCAGGTTTAGGGTCAATGTACACCCCTAACGGTTATATTTATGCCTTGGGGCAGGAACTTAATGTTCAGAACAGTGGCCACATTTATGTGAAGGAGTTCGAGCATGAAGTTATCGTTGAGTACAAGAATGTTGGAAGCACATGGGAGGGGCCTTCGACTTTCCAAATTGTACTGAAATCTGATGGTGATTTTGAAGTGCGCTATGAAGACATCTCAGCAATGGCGACCAGTACTGTATTGTCTTTCGAGCCTGAGAATAAGCAGGATGGGGTGATGATCAAATACGGTGGGATCGATTGGGATTTCTTTAATGATAAAACCACTGAATTACGCTATGTGATGCATTCCCCAGGAGTAGATATGGTCAGTGATCTTTCTGCATTTGCGGGCTTGATTCCTGTAGGTGGATCAGAAACGATCGACTTTACCGTGAAAGCTGATGGCTTGGTGGATGGTGCTAACATTCAAAAAGTGACAGTATTCAGTAATGACCCTGAGGCGCCTTATCAGTCTTTTGAGGTGAATACCAATGTGTCTGGTGGTGAGGCTGAACTTGAATTCAACCTTACGGCTTTTGATCTTGGTCAGGTGTACCAGGGAGCTGAGGCTTATGTTCATCTGAACATTACCAATGCAGGAGGGGCGGCAACCGCCATCACTTCAGCAGAGATTCCTGGCGACCGGTTTACCCACGATTTTGCCAACGACCAAATTGCTGCCCGCAGAAGTGTGCGCAAAATGATCACCCTGGCAACAGATCAGCTGGGCGAGTTTGCAGAAACCCTGACCCTGACAGACCAGGACGGTAACACCCACGAGTTTGCATTAACCGCAGAGGTGGTAGCCGCTCCTGCGATTGAAGTAACTTATGAGAAACAAATCCTGACCTTAGCCGCAGGAGATTCACATTCAATGGCTGTGGAAATCAGTAATGAAAATGGCGAAGCTGCTTTGGATATTTTGCCAATGGGTAACTCTTGGTTATACGCTACCGAAGCTGTGGTAACGGATGTTAATGAATTGGCAGGGACGGATTTTACCTATGCGCTGAAAGACAACAAGAAAGTATTGGCAGGATTGGAAGATGCTGAAGCTCCTGTTTTCCGTTGGGATGATATTATTCAGGGGGGAGGAACACAAATTGAGATTGAAAACCCTGATCATTTTGCTACTCATTACGAATTGCCATTTGATTTCAATTTCTACGGCGATGAGTACAGCGATATTTATATTGGTATTAATGGGGTGATCTCTTTCGATGAGAATTACATGTTCACCCTTAACGACTATATTCCTACCTCTGGAGGCTTGAATAATTTCTTGGCGCCAATCTGGATGGTCGGTGGCGAAAACTATTACGATACCGATGAAACCAAAGGAATTTGGGTGAAGGAATATGAGGATAAAATTGTGATTACTTACCACCGTATGCAGCACATTTGGGCTTTCTTTGGAGGTTATGCTTCGGCTCAGGTAATTCTGAATAAGAACGGTACTATAATTTATCAATATCAGGCGGATCAAGCTGCTTTGAGTTGGTTGCACCACCCAACGGTTGGTATCGAAAACAAAACCGGGACCGATGGGGTAGAAGCCGCTGCTTTCTATCAGTATATCGAAAATGGTTTAGCCCTTTCTTTTACACCAGCGAAAAAAATCACGATTCCTGCAGGAGCGTCGAAAACCATCAACATGACTGTTGATGCGACTAATTTGATTGCTGGAGAATATGAAGGCAGCCTGACCCTGCTGAACAATACACCATTAATGGAAGAATACCCATTGGAGGTAGCATTAACGGTTGAGGGATCTGCTGACTTGAAATTGTCTGAAGAGGCTTTGAGTTTTGGAAAAGCTATGATTTATGATGAACTCGTAGATAACTGGCCTTCGCCGAAGACATATCAGCGTTCATTCTTCCTGACAAATGACGGCTCCGCTGGGGCATCAATTAGCTCTATTGTATTGAATGGAGAACAGGTCAATGACCTACAAGTAGGGAAAATGTCTGAAGGTTTCTGGGGACCACAATTTGTGTCCATAGACTGGATGGAGTTCCCGATGACAATTATTCCAGGTGAGGTTTCTTCTTTCGTGGCTATTTTGTCCCCAACTACGGTAAACACAGATTTATCGGCTGAACTGGTATTTACCTTCGAGGATGGTCAGGAGTTGATACTTCCAATTACTGCAATGGTGGTTGAACCACCTGTAGCGGAAGTGAATGCAGATACTTTTACAGTTTTAGCCAATACGGTGGACCATCAGGAGCAGCAGGTGTTCACTTTAAGTAATGCCAATGGTGGGTCTGTCCTTGATTACGATTTTGTGATCGACTTTAACCGTGCGCAATCTGCGGATATGCAACCAATGGCCAATCGGGTAACCCATTCGGCTGAAGATATGAACGCTATTGCCCTGACAGGGAATGCAGCCGCAGTAAGCAGTACTGAGGATTATTTCGATTACTTGTATTATGGAACTGATGATGAGCCAGCGAGTGCGTTAGGTTTTGGTGGAGGTGCATTCACAACCCTCACCGGATTTACTGCCCCTATGGCTGGTTTCGAGCTGGCAAGCGTTCAGACTTGGTACCGTCCTTATGGTTTGGAAAATGGTCCAATCACGGTAGAAATATTGGTGGGTAATATGGATCCTACACAGGCGGTATTGGTTGCTCAGCAAACTTTTGTAACCGAAACATCGGCTGATGAAACCAAGGGCGCATTGATGACCTTTGAGTTGTCTGAATCTGTTAAGATTATGCCACACGAGCGATTCTACATCAAGGTTTATTATGATTTGGGTGTGGAGTATCCTCAGGGATTTGTTTCCATGGAGGAGTCGGTAGCCAACACTTTCTTTTATGTGGAGGAAGACGGCAGCTACACGGACATCAGCCAGTTCTATGATTTCGAAACGACTGCCTTCATGGTAAGGGCAATTGCCAACGAAGCCATTGACGGTAACTGGTTGACGCTTTCACCTTCTGCAGGCGCTGTTGATTCAGGAGCGTCGCAGGATATTGAACTTGCATTCGATGCTTCCTACTCAGTAATGTCAGAGAATTTGGCCAAGGTGATTGCGGTCTCTAACGACCCTGTGAATGATGCGCCAGAAGTAATGATCAGTATGAAAATGAATCAAGCTCCAATGTTTGAGTTGGGAGAAAGTTCTGCTTTTGATATTAACGAAGGCGAAACACTTGTCCTTGAACTGATGGCAACGGATGCCGAAGGCGATGATTTTGAATACACCCTTGCTGAAGCGTATGAAGGCCTTGAAACCGAAGTGCGAGATGGTGCTTTCTTCTTGACTTATGCAACCGATTATGAGCACGAAGGAAATTATGAGTTTGTCGTTTACGCCACAGACGAATATGGCTTCCAGAGCATGCATACGGTTGCTTTGACCGTAAATGATGTGAATCGTGCGCCAGAGGCTTCAGATATGGATCAATTGATCCTTTATGTTACTGAAAAAAGCAGAACAATTGCCTTTGCAGATCTTTTTGAAGACCTCGATGGTGATCAGGTAAACTATGCCATCACCACCACCGATGAAACTATCGCTCATGGGGTTCAGGTGCAAGACAGCCTGATGATTTTCCCTATTGCCGCAGGGGACGTTGAGATTGTGTTAGTCGCTGACGATAGCCGTGGAGGAGCAACAACCTTATCACTGGAGGTTAGTGTACTTGCTAAGCCACTATCCAGTGATGATGCTGCTTCGGTTAAACTCTACAACACACCAAACCCAGCAACCCACTCAACGATGGTTCATTATAATGTAAACAGTGGTTCGGAAGTGGTGATTGAGGTTTTTGACCTGAGTGGCCGAAAAGTAAAAACCCTTGTGGATGGCTTCCAGTCATCAGGAAAGTATGCCGTACACTTCGATTGTCAGTCTTTGACTTCGGGCATGTACATCATCAACCTGAATGTGGGCGGAGATATCCATCAGACTAAAATGATCAAAAAATAAGATCAACGAAATAAAATCAACCTGTTGAGTTGCTCAACAAACCAAAGCGTCATCATTTAATGGTGGCGCTTTTTTTATATCTTCGCTTATGACTGAAAAAGGGAAAGTACGGGAATTCAGCGGGCAATGGGTATCGCTCAGGCAGCTGCTGGCCGAACGGCCATTGACATTGCTGTTGTTTTATAATAATGATTGTTTAGGCTGCACAGGAAGGGCTTTGCCGTTGGCCTATGAAATTGCCAGGCAGTATCCTCAGCTTCAGATGCTGGGCATCCACAGCGATTTTGGTGAACGGAAGGGGAGTGCTGAAAATATTCCGCAGGTATTTTCTTCAGGCGTTTGTCCCTTTCCTATATATATAGATGAGTCGCACCGTTTGTACGACGCCTTTCAGTGTGAAGGAACGCCCCACTGGGTTCTTCTCGATGAGCAAGGTACGGCATTATTGTCGGTATTCGGTTCTCAGCAGAATGCCCAGAACCGTTTGTTTTACCGACTGATGGATATTTTCGGAACGGCTTGATGTTAATCCAGGCCGATTTCATGCAACACCTTGTTTTTGGCTTTCCAGGCAAACCTTTTTCCTACCGACAGCCTCACATAACCCTGAATCATATTGGAGCTGTAGCTGTTGATGAAGATATAATTAGCCTCGGTGGTAGCATTGATGACCACAAAGAAATCGGCATTATTATAACCGACAAACAGTCTGCTGACGGTCATAATACTGGGTTTGTACATCACTTCATCGTTCTGGTTTTTCGCCAGGGTTTGTAAATTGATGTAGTTGCCACCCACGCCCGCCATTGCAGAGAAGCCAGCAAACCAGTGCGATTTATATACCCAGGTATAGCCATATCCTCCTGTCAGTCCAAGAGTGAAATACTGGGACTGATCGAGGTTGAGCTTTCGTTTGTCCAGCAGGGTGTTATCCTTATGGTTCCAATAATGCTGAAAAGTACTGAAGCCTCCAAGCAACCAGGAACCCGCACTTTTCTTCTGCCATTGCGTTTGCGCGCTGTTGGCCATATAACTGTACGTCTTCTGATTAAACACATAGGTCGCATTAACCGACACCAGCATGGTATTCAGCTTCGGTGCATTGTCAAGATTGATAGGCGCCCCCTGAATCGGGCGTACATCAGCATAATGCCCCTGGAAGTATTGCGCACGCCCCTCAAAACCGATCGCTTTCGTGTAATATCGGCCAATCAGGTCTATTTGTGAAAAAGTTTCATTCTTCTCCTGAGGCCCCAAAGGCATCGTCAAGCTTAAATTGACGCCAAGCCAGTTGTGGTTCAGCCCCACGCCTATACTGTAAGGCGCCACAGGGCTGAATACCAGGCGGTGGAGGTCGCCTTCGATATCTTTGGAGATAATCCCAAACCGATTGTTCTTATAAGTACTGATGGCCCGCAAGGTCCATTCCTCAGAATAATCCATGACATACAGGCTGTCATAGCCATCCCACTTGTCATGGTCGTAAATTCCCATAGCTTCGCCAATCTGGGTGTCTTTTAGGTACTGCCCATAAAGTGTGCTGGTGATCAAACAAAAAAAGCTCAGTAGGGATAAAATTTTAATTCGCATCATGGAGTAGTAGCGGACAATTATATGGCAATAGGTCGAAATTAAGAAATATCCTGATTTTTTCGCCCTTAAAAATGACTTTTAATCATTTGTATTTAAACATTGAAATTTGAACACTGTTATAAGATCAATTAGATACTGAATAATTTGGGTCTAAGTATTTTTACCGAAAATATCATGAGTTATTATAGGAATGAGATTAGAATGTCTATTTACCGACCTTTATGTGTTACATAAACTATGTATTTAGTAGTTAAAAAAATTTATATTTTAAAACCCATATAATAGATGTTTACGTAGTGCCTGTTTTTGGTTTTGAATTATATGTCATTAAGGTTTATGACAATTGACATAAGTTGGTTGATTATTTAAAGGGTTTAGATATTTATAATTATAAGTTGGAAAATCGCTTAAATTTACGCTAACCACGGTAGCCTTTCAGCAATGCACAACAAGGTCAATAGTTATATTCAATGATTTTGTAGTCATTCTATCATGCTTGTGCCGTTTTAAATAGGGTAATGGTAATTTTAGGTCTGAAAAATTGTGAAATTGGTGATGTCGCCCAAAGGGTATTATATTGATGTGGATCAGTTATTTTTCAGTATCAAACATTATTTCATGATCTACAATTGTGTCGGAGTTGGCATAAATTGATCTATGTCATTTGTTATGAAAAAGATCTTATTCTTTAAAAATTTGTGTTGTAAAAATTTAGGAACACTCAATTCCTGCACTACATTTGTACCATAATAAAACAACAAGGAAGGGCTTGCGTACTTATCCATTCAAGTATAAAAGCACTCTTAAAAATATTATGCCATTATAGTGAACGATTAAACAAAGAGTTTCTCTATGGATAACTTTCACGGCATTTAAATAAACACTTTTACAGATTAGTATGAGTTCGATCAAAAATCTTATCGCTGGTGTACGTAAGGCACAGACCGAGTACAGTGACTTCACACAAGAACAAGTAGACGAAATTTTCCACCAAGCGGCTTTGGCTGCCAACAATGCGCGTATTCCATTGGCGAAGCAGGCGGTTGCTGAAACTGGTATGGGTATCGTTGAAGATAAAGTAATTAAAAACCACTTTGCTTCTGAGTTTATCTACAACAAGTACAAGGAAACAGTTACTTGTGGGATTATTGAAGAAGACGAAGCTGGTGGTATCATCAAAATCGCTCGCCCAGTTGGGATCATTGCAGGTATCGTTCCTACAACAAACCCTACTTCTACGGCGATCTTCAAAGCTTTGATGGCTTTGAAAACGCGTAACGGTATCATCTTCTCTCCACACCCTCGTGCAAAAGATTGTACCATCGCTGCTGCTAAAGTAGTATTGGATGCTGCTGTTGCTGCTGGTGCTCCTGAAGGAATTATCGGATGGATCGACGAGCCATCAGTAGATAAATCTTCTGAATTGATGAGTTCTGTGGACTTGATCTTGGCAACAGGTGGTCCTGGTATGGTGAAAGCGGCTTACTCTTCAGGTGTTCCAGCCATTGGAGTAGGAGCAGGTAACACGCCAGTAATTATTGACGATTCTTGTCATATCAAAATGGCAGTTAACTCTGTATTAGTATCTAAATCTTTCGATAACGGTGTAATCTGTGCTTCAGAGCAAGCGGTTGTTGTAGATGCTAAAATTTATGATGAAGTACGTGCTGAGTTCGCTGCTATGGGTGCACACATCTGTACGCCTGAGCAAGTAGAGAAAATGCGTAAAACGATCTTGGTGGAAACTAAGAAAGGTACTTGTGCATTGAACGCTGACATCGTTGGTCAGTCTGCGCAGCGTATTGCTGAATTGGCAGGTTTCGAAGTGCCAGTAGGTACTAAAGCATTGATCGGTGAAGTGGAAAGCGTTGAATTCGACGAGCCATTCGCACACGAGAAATTGTCTCCAGTATTGGCGATGTACAAATCGAAAAACTTTGACGACGCATTGGCGAAAGCTGACCGTTTGGTTGTTCAAGGTGGTTTGGGTCACACTTCAGTATTGTATGCTGACCAAGCTGAGCACGAAAAGATTGAGAAATTCCAAAACTTGATGAAAACTGGCCGTACGTTGATCAACATGCCAGCAGCTCAAGGTGCAATCGGTGATATCTATAACTTCAAATTAGCGCCATCTTTGACTTTGGGTTGTGGTTCTTGGGGTGGTAACGCCGTATCTGAAAACGTTGGACCTACTCACCTTTTAAATATCAAAACTGTGGCACAAAGAAGAGAAAACATGTTGTGGTTCCGTATCCCAGAGAAGGTTTACTTCAAGTTCGGTTCACTTCAATTGGCTTTGCAAGAATTGCATGATGAAGGTAAAAAACGCGTATTCATCGTAACTGACCGTGGTTTGGCTGGTTTGGGATACACTGACTTTATCACTAAGTCTTTGGAAGCAAACAACATCGATTACCGTATTTTCTCTGAAGTTGATGCTGATCCAGTATTGTCTGTAGTACGTCAGGGTGCTGAGCAAATGACTGCTTACCAACCAGATTACGTTATCGCATTGGGTGGTGGTTCTGCAATGGATGCTGCCAAAATCATGTGGGTAATGTACGAACACCCAGAGGTTGAGTTCTCTAAATTGGCAATGACCTTTATGGATATCCGTAAGCGTATTGCTAAATTCCCTAAAATGGGATCTAAAGCTCAATTCATGGCTGTTGCTACTTCTTCAGGTACAGGTTCTGAGGTAACTCCTTTCTCTGTAATTACTGACGATGCAACAGGTGTTAAATACCCATTGGCAGATTACGAATTGACTCCAAACGTTGCAGTTATCGACCCTGAGTTGGTAATGTCTATGCCTAAAGGCTTGACAGTTGCTTCTGGTATTGATGTAATGACGCACGCATTGGAAGCTTTGGTTTCTGTAATGGCATCTGATTACACTAACCCATTGGCTTTGGAAGCTGCGCGTTTAGTATTCAAATACTTGCCTTTGTCTGTTGAAGGTGGTTCTTCTGACTTGAAAGCGAAAGAGAAAATGGCTAACGCTGCTGCAATGGCGGGTATGGCATTTGCTAACGCATTCTTGGGAGTTTGTCACTCAATGGCACACAAATTGGGAGCGGCATTCCACATTCCTCACGGTATCGCGAATGCATTGATGTTGAACGAAGTTATCCGTTTCAACTCTGTTTCTTCTCCTCGTAAAATGACTGCTTTCCCTCAGTACAAATACCCTAACGCAGCATTCCGTTATGCTCGTGCGGCTGACCACTGTGGATTAGGCGGTAAAAACGAAGAAGAGAAAGTACAAAACTTGATCCAAGCAATCTCTGACTTGAACGCTAAAATTGGTGTTCCAGCAACAATCCAAGAGTGGGGTGTTTCTGAAGCATTGTTCTTGGAGAAATTGGATACTTTGGTTGAAGAAGCATTCGATGACCAATGTACTGGTGCTAACCCACGTTACCCATTGATGGAAGAGATTCGTGAGATGTTGTTGCGTGCTTACTACGGCCCAAAAGCATACGAAGCTAAACAAGCTGAAGAAGCTAAAGCTGCTAAACCAGCGAAAAAAGCTGCTAAAAAATAATTGACACTAATCTGTAAGACGATTTAGTTCTTTACAATTAACCCGACGCATTTTGTGTCGGGTTTTTTTGTGCCCAAAGTTTTGTGGGCCAAGAAAGAAGGGATACTGAATGGTACCACCAACACTATCGCAAGAGTCGCTCTTGTGATATATTGAATAGACCTCCTTAAAAATATGTGTACGCTGTGGACAAATAAATACCCCTTAGATTTTTTGTGTCTTGTCCTGAAATAACTTGGCACCTTTTACCGACTTTTTCATCTGATTGTTTGCCCTGAAAATTGTACTATTAAGAGTGTGTATTTTAAATTGAATTTCGAGAAGTCACCGCATGCGCCACGTTCACGTAGGGGAATTCAAAATTGATAGCAAAACATCCAACCGGGAAGTTGGCTACGGACAAGCAGATATTTATTTTTACCCAAAAGATGCGACCAATCCAAAAGCTTGGGTGCTGGAATTCAAAAAGAAGAATGTCGATGATAAAGGAGACCTACCATCTCTTGGCGATGATGCCCTAAAGCAAATCCATGACTATCTCGATGAAATCAAAGTCCACGGACATATCAATATTTTGTGTATGGGGATTGCTTTTGAAGGTGAAAAGGTGGTTTGTGCTTTTTGATTATTAGGATTATTTCTAATTTACAATAATCATTAACCCTATATACTTTCTTGTCAAATGAACTACGACCAAAAATTTTTTCGGGTATCTTCCAACGCTAATAACGGCGAAATCACAACCGACACCATTTTTAAATACAACCAATTAGGTGATATATTGATGGGGGAATATTCGGGAGGGATGATCAACCGAGGTCAGTTGATTGGAAAGGTGGATGCTGATGGAAATATCAATATGCGGTATCAGCAGATAAATACAAAAGGTGAACTGATGACAGGGGAATGTCAGTCCCGACCAGAGCTCTTACCCAACGGGAAAATCCGCCTGCACGAAAAGTGGCAGTGGACTTCGGGGGATTATTCTTCGGGAACGTCAATATTGGAGGAAATATGAGCGCCGCCGAACCCATTAAAATTTTACCTTTTGCAGCGCCATTAAAAGAGGACATCAAGCGGCTGAACTACGAGTGGTTGGAGAAATTTTTTGTGGTGGAGCCTGCTGATGTTGTTGCGCTTTCAAACCCTCAGGAAGAAATCATTGATAAAGGTGGGATGATATTTTTTGCCCAAATGAATGGGGAGGTAGTTGGCACTGTGAGCCTGTTAAAGAAAAGCGAAAATATTTATGAAGTAGGAAAAATGGCGGTAACGGAGTCGGAACAAGGGCAGGGAATTGGCCGGTTGCTTTTGGAACACTGCCTGAAAATAGCAATAGAGATTTCTGTTGAGAAGTTGATTTTGTACTCAAACCGGAAGTTGGTGACTGCCTTGAGGCTATATGAAAAATATGGTTTCGTAGAAGTGCCGATGGATACCGATCTGTATGCTCGGGCGGATATTAAAATGGAAAGATCGATGTGAGGAAGCATTCACCATATTGGTGAGTGGGTGTTATGAGCCATGAATACCTTGAGTAATTACCTTGAGTAAAGGGATTGCCAGGATTTTTATTTAAGTTAAGTATTTGATCAAAAATAGCCTATAAAATGTCAGTGGTCGGATTTTGTGTTCCCGTCACCGATCACCAGTCACCGATCACCAGTCACTGATCACCAGTCACTGATCACCAGTCACCAGTCACCAGTCACTTTTTTTTAGTACTATGTGTTTTTACTATAGCAAGGAATTCTGTTAGCTCAGTCATTTACAAAAATAACTTTTACCCTTAACCACAACCTTATGAAAACTTTTAAATTATCCATTGTTTTGCTGTTATTCAGCATGACTGGATTCGCGCAATCCAATGATTTCTCCAAGCATCAAATAGCTGTTCACTATGGAACTTTTGGCGGGAATGAGCTTTTCCAATTGTCGGATATCGAAGGAACCGGAAGCTATGAAAGTGATCGTTTTTTCACTATCGGATTGGGTTACACTTACCGGATCAATCATTGGCTTGGTCTATCATCGGGCATTGAATATGGGAATCATAATGTGATTTTTGAACCGCCTTTTACAGGGGGAGAACCACCTCAGCCTAAGCAACAATCTTTTTCGGTTGTGAATATTCCATTGACAGCTCAAGTTGACTTTTGGAAATACGTTTTTGTCAATGGTGGGGCACTTATCAGTATAGATGCTCAAAAAAACGAGGAAATAGGACCTTTAAGTGGCTTGGGCTTTGTACTTGGGGCAGGGCTTAAATATGATTTTTCCTTTGGAGCCACCGTGTTTGTCAATCCATATTTGAAAATGCAAAATCTACTTTCCTTTGAAGATAAAGACTTTTCTTATTCCTTAGCAGAGTCAGGGGTGAAGATCGGTATGGCGTATAATTTTTAAATTTCAGGGGAATTGTTGTTTCATTTTCTTTTGGGACTTGTTGCAAAGATTGATACCTTATATTTCATAATAATAACATTAACCAAAATCAACCAAAAATGTCGATCAAAACCTTGTCAAAAATCTTCTATGGTGCCACAGCATTATTTACTGTCATGATGCTTATGTCTGCTGGCATGTATATTTTCAAAACTGATATGGTCGCACAAATGCTGTCCTCTCTGGGGTATCCGACCTACATTATCTATCCGCTCGCCCTTGCAAAAGTTCTGGGCATCGTTGCCATCTGGATCAACCATTCCCAGTCGCTTAAAGAATGGGCTTATGCAGGTTTCTTTTTCGATTTTACCTTGGCAATTTTTGCGCACCTTGAAGTGAGCGATGGTCAGGCGGGAGGAGCCGTTTTAGCGATGGTACTTTTGTTGGCGTCGTATTTTACCGAGAAAAAGGTAAGAGCGCCACAAGCTGTCGCTCAACAGGAAAAGGAATTGAGTAAAGCATGATTTCATCATAGCCATTAAATTGTAGGGGGCTGTTGCACAATCATAATCTGATTTTATATCACGAAATTTTATTGGGTCACTGTACGGGCAAACCTAATGTCATTAAGTTAAGGATTTTGAGGGACACAGGTCTAAATTTGAAATGCTCGTAGAGGCGTTATTCTTAACGACTCACGAAACACCTTGAATAAATCTAAGAGGAAACCTATAAAATTACCATTGAATTAGACGTTAAAAATAATGTCTCTACAGGATAATGCGCTTAGCTTAATGACATTGCGGGCAGGCCTGTGTGTCTGCCCAAATCATCATAATTTTGTTTTGTTTGGATACACACACAGGTGCATCCGTACAGCTCACGAAACAATCTTTTGCACTAAATTCATAGAACTGAATTGTGCAACAGCCCCATACCGCAGGTACAAAAAAAAGACAGCGTCGCGGCTGTCTTTTTTAATTTATATTAATACGCCGCCACTTGCTGAGCGGGTGTTGAACGCGTATAGGCAAAACCTCCCGACCTTCCCTGTGACCATTTGGTGAAAGTCACCTGCAGGTATATATCATCCTCGATCAGGTGTAACACTAATTTTTTGCCCACCACATTTTTGGGGTCGCCAACGGTTGCACGAAATTTCCCGAAACTCAATGTTTCATAATCTGCCAATTCTCCAATGGCCCAGGTGGTTCCCACGGGGCTGTCCACCTTATTGGCGCTGGCTTCCTGTGCGATATTATAGATTTGTCCTCCGCCAACACCGCGGGTAATGATTACATTTGCGGTCAGGGAATCCTGATTTGCGGGTAAGTTCTCATCAGCGACCTCTGCTTTTTCAAAGGTCAGCTCCGCACCGTCCCATACCTTGGCGGTGGGTTCATCCTCCTCTTTTTCAGTAACCGTAACTTCTACCGAAATCGTTTCACGCGCTAAACCATTCAGCAAGGCGACCTGCCCGGTGATTTTCGGGTTGGCTTGCGCATCGAACAAAGTGGAATCGAAAACGGTCACTTCGCCAGTAGAAGCATTAACCTCCATGGCCGTATCCAGGCTTTGATCAATTAAAAGGTAGGTAATCAGTCCCGAAGAAGTGGAGGCATCAATGTCCCCGATTTTTTGCCCATTCATCGGCATTTCTTCAATGGTGGCCGTGAAATCCTGCGCCGTAATCACAGGGCCGCTTGAGGGGGTATCGTCATCGGAAGAGCCACAGGAAAAAGTCATCAGACTTATGGTCATTAGCAGCAGCAGTAAACTTGCTTTCATTTCAGTCATGGTTCAGTTTATTTATCATTGGATATTTACTCTTTAACGGTTTTGAACGAATAGATGCTTTTGGGGATAGCAATATTTTAGCGAGATCAGCATTTATTGCCTGAGTGTCAGTAAAGGCTGAGGGCTTATTTGCGTCAGCTTTTAAATCATGTGAGTAGGTGTTCAGCACAAAGGTGATCCTTTATCAGCCTGAATACCGTGCTTTGTGTTCATCAGTGGTTTCGCTTAGTGCGAATTATTGATACCTCAAAATATTCAGAAATACTTTAAGCTAATATATGGTGGAATGCCGCATGAAAGCTTCTGTGGAGGCATATCAGTAGGCTAAAAGGCTTCCTTTGGTATTAAGCTGATCAGGAGCCCATAATGGTGGGAATTGAATATTTTGGATTAAAATTTTTGTTTCATTTTTATTCAATAGCAGAAATTGTAACAAATGTGGTGTTTTGTTGATCAAAAATGTTGCTTTTAATGGCGTTACACTGGGGAATTTGAGGAAAGAAATTGATTATTTTTTCTCAAAAATTGAGGAAATTTTACACACATCTACTTGTGTTTTTTATCACTTTTTACAGAAAAAAATTATTTTATTGTAGGTGAAGTAGCAAATCAACCTTGTACGAGTAGCTGCTTTTGGAAAGGTAGACTTGGACATCAGGTAGAATACTGAGCGGTGTATCGCCCTTTATTGGGCATGGTTCATTCTTGTAAATATCGAACAGGAAGGGCTTCTCCTGGCTGAGTTGAGGGGGGAGTATTTTTAGGGGTAGTTCAGCACAATTCCTTCTTCACGATGGTATAATATACAGTTGAAAAGTAGGAAGGCTGCTTCCTCAGATAGCATGTATTATCATCCTTAATGGACCTCTCGGGGGTAGTCAACCTTGATATTTTAAAAATAGAGGCGGATTTTTGCCTTTTTCTTTTGCTCTATTCACGGATCGGTATTCAGAGCACTCAGGAATCGACAGGCGTGGTGTTTTATATTTTTTTTATACCTTCCTTAAGACACTAATAGCGGGATTGATACGCTTTGGCGCTTGTTTTTTGTGGTCAGGGCTCACAGTCCTTCAGGGTATTGGCATGGGGTGTTTTATGCTGAAAGACTTCCTTTTTTCCACTTGTTGATTCTTCAGCTAAAGTGCTTGAAGCTGTTCATCAGCGCTTATATTTTTCCATGCAAGCGAAAATTGATCAAGCTATTTTTATGCGCAATAATTCATGAATTTAAAAAGCGTAATGGTTTTTGTTAGATGTATGTTTTTTGTGATTTTTTCATGAATTTAAATCAGTTGCTTGAGGTTGTTTTTTTAAGCGGCTTCAGCTTATTTATCCATTATCATTAAAGATTTTTATACTCTTTTGCCGCCTTGACTGTCAGCGATCACCGATATTTATCAAAAATGTTCCTGTAGTCATCAAATCATATATGATCTGATTATATATTTTTTATGGAAAAAATTTAAAAATAATTAGTAATATTATTGTTTGACACCCAGCATTAAGCGTGCCTTAGGGCTTTACATTTGACGGTTTTATAGGATTGTTTGTGTTACCTTGATACAAAAAAAGTATGGAGTACAATAATAATAATCTACACGGCTTCAATGAGGTCATGCTCGACAGGCTCTCCGAGGGCTATCGGGTGATCGGCTTTGACTGGAAATACCTGTTTGTCAATAAGAAGGTCGTTGAACAGAGTGGTGTGAAATCCAAGCAGGAAATTTTAGGTGGAACCATTATGGACTGGCACCCTGGCATTGAAACCACCGAGCTATTTGACGATCTAATGACTTGCATGCACAGCAGGGTTTCCAAAACAATTGATAATGCACTCATCAATATCAATGGGCGAGGCGAAACTTTTGATCTTCAAATTGAGCCTGCACCTCAGGGGATTTTGATGCTTTCTATTGATGCCCTGCATCGCAAACAGAAAGAAGACAAAAGGGAGCAGGAATTGGCGAAACTCGAACAACTGATGCACCTGACATCCCACAGCTTGAGAAAGCCAGTTTGTAATATTATGCGGATTGTTAATTTTCTCGGTCAGGAAACAGCAGAGATGAATCAGATCATCAGGATGACCAATATTTTAAGGAAGGAAGTGCTTAACCTTGATTCCTGTACTGAAGACCTGACGATGCTGATCCACAGCCGAAAGGAGCAAGCCTAAAAAAAGCTGTACCCCCAAAGGCGCACAGCTTTTAAATATTGAATGCAGAATTTATGGAATGCTTACCGTTTTACTATTGTCGGTAACATCCTTTTCAATCATTAAGTGACGTGGATCAATTTCCACTTTTTTCGGTAACTTATCGACACGCATCTTGAGCTCTGATTGTTCCTGATTAATCTTCAGCCTTTCGGTGTGAAAGAGATTTTCCCCCTTCGTGTCGCTATAACAGCCCACATCTATATAATCATTGATAGGTGTTGGTGTATCAAAACCCAGCGAGTCAGCATAAGTTTTTTTAGCTACAATTTTCATCTGAACCAAATATTTCCCAGAAGGCAACTTTTTGACCTGGGCGTCCTTCATGCGGAAATCATACAAGGTGATTTTTTTAAAACCATCTTCAACCATATATTTCAGTGAGTCAGGAACCACTTTGTCCAATTCGTCGAGAAAATCGAGCGAAGTAGGGTATGGCGGCTCTTTATAGCGGTAGTTCAGCAGGAAGTTATGCAAGGCACGGTTAACCTGCTGTTCACCAATATAATCCTGTAATGCAAAAAGAATCATACTCCCTTTTCGGTAATGGATATAAGGCTGATTTTCCACTTTGTAAAGCGGAACTTCCTTTTTACTTTCCAACGCCCGACCCGAAAGGTATTGGTCTTTATTGTACTTCAGGAAGGATTTCATCTTATTGTCGTCGCTGTGCTGTTTCATCACCATCAGCGATGAATATTCCGCAAAGGATTCCGTCAGCATGGTTTCTCCCTGCATTTTTGCTGAAATTTCCTGATGAGCCCACCATTGGTGTGCCATCTCATGGGCAATTACCGCCTCCACAATATTGTTGTCACCTTCATTTTCAAGGTTGACCACAAAGCCAAAGGATTCCGAGTAGGGCATGGTTCCAGGAAACGACTGCGCAAAGGTGGAGACCCGCGGAAACTCAATAATTCGAGCCTCTCGATGCTCATAAGGAGCGAAATTTTTACTGTAATAATCAATGGAATTTTTCAGGGCATTAATCATCATGTCCACATTTTTTCCATGGCCTTTATGGTAATACACCTCCAGGGAAATGCCCTTCCAAAGTTCCTTTTTAACCTCATAACGGGCAGAAAGGAAAGAGGCGAAATTCACCGAAGGGTGATCCACTTTATAATGGTAATAATTTCTGCCGTCGGCTTTCCAGGACTTCACCAGGCTGCCAGGCGCAATGGCCGTCTGATCCCCAGAAGTGGAAATATAGGTTTCCGAATTCACCCACGACGAATTATTTCCACTAAGGTAATTCTTGCTTCTCGCCTTCAGGTTCTGCTGATCCAAAACAGGCGTCCTTTCCCGCTCAGGAAGGTCGTGCTCTTTTCTTTTTTCCTTGTCTTGCAACTCCACCTGATCGGCATAGCCTGGAATCGGTAAAAATTCCTGGTTGTTGAAAAACGTCCCATTGCCAAGAATACTCAGTTTACTGACCGCATTCTCAAAACCTTTGGCCGCATAGTTGGTCGAAATTTTGATCTCCTTGCTTTCGCCAGGTAGCATCGGCTGATCGAGTCGGAACATCACAAAGCCATCTTTATCTTTGAGCACCTGCTTGGCGCCTGGAATATCAAACACAGGATTCCAGTCATCATTAAAGGTGTACATCAGGGTATCAATAGGGGACTGACCCTTGTTTTCAAGTCGGAGATCCGTGGTAATATTAACCGCTCTGCGATGTGGAAATAGATCAATATGATACGTCAAGTCGGTAATCATCGGCTTGGGGTAATCAGCATATTTTTTGTAGGCTTTTTCGTAATGTACCTGCGCTTCAATAGCATCCTTTGAGCTGTCATAATGATTGATCACCTGTGTGTTATAAAACACCCAGCCCGCCACAACTACAAACAGGCCATAACAAATCAAAAATGGCTGATAATAGGCTTTTCGGAATACCTGATAGGCACGTATCAGGCGTTGTTTAAAGGTCATGCCATGCGGAATCACATTAAACAGGCACAACACAATAAAGAGCATGCCTGCGACCAGCAACCAGTAGGCGATCATCCATAGTTTTGTAACCATACCTGGCCCATAGCCACTGATATCGGAGTAAAACACGCCTGGAATTGAGCCTAAATCAAGCATAATGGTGCTGATTTTCAAAAAGCTCATCGCCAGTGGTACTGCCGAGATTACGAGGAAGCTGATAAAATAGCCGAGGTATTTATTGGTGATCAGTCTTTGTATCAGCATATAAACAATCACCCAGAAAATGGCGGTCGGTATTCTTCCCAAAAAGAAATACTGAAGGTAAAGCAATGGCTTGATCTGTGTAAAGCCATGGTAAAGCTGATAGCCAATACTGATGGCCATTTGTGTGAAAAAGATGATCGCACACATGGCTAAAATGCTCGTCAGTTTGGCCGCAAGATCAACAATATGGTTTCGGCGTGTAGCGGATAAAACCTCGTGGATATGGGCCGCTTTATCGCGGTGAATCAGCTCTCCAGAAAGGAAAATGGTCAGCAGCATAAACATCATGCTCAGGATGCCTGAAATTTTCTCCAGCATTTTATAGGTGAGCGGATAAGATTGCAGACCGTAATATTCAAAGCCCTGCCACAGGCTGAAGCCCAGAATGAAGACCGTCAGAAAAAGCAGAATCAGGAACATTGGGCTGCCGATCAGCATTTTTACATTGATGCGCATTGTCGAGCGGAATTGCAGCCACAGGTTTTTGGATGAAAAATCAAGCTTGATGGCTGGCTTGCGGAAAGTGGTATTGGTGGCCACTGTCTGCTTTTTTGAAAGGCGCTTTTTTCCTCGACTGTAATTTTTAAAACTGAAGAATTGATACCCCAGACCGATGATTGATCCCGAAACGAACAGCCAAATGGCACGGTTGTAAATTATCCACTGGTTGAGGTGAAATTGGATCGTATTTTTATCTGACGGGGTGAAATATTTCGAACCGCTATGGTAGGCTGCGCCAAAAATATCCAAAAGGTCAGATAAATGGGTGTTGTTGAGGTCGCTTGCAAGGGTGTCCACGAGCATGTTCACCACAATCAGTAAAATGATGGAGATGAAAGCGGTCATGGTGTTTTTGTATCGGGTCGACAGGGTGAAGGTGACACTACTCGCCATCAGGCAGGTAGGGATAAAAAACATCAGCAACACATACACAAAGGATACCAGTGGAATAGGCCCGATTCTATCCGCAGGAACCCAGCCGAAAACAGGGGAGACAATGGACGATAAAACCACCCCGAGGAAAAACCCAAATAATGGCAGCACGGCAAGGGTAAAAGCGCCAAGGAAGCGCCCCCAAAAGTAGGACCTTTTGTTAATGGGGGTGGAGAAAAGGATTTCGTGAAACTGATTTTCATAATCCCGCAAGGCAGCATTATTGGCATAGCTTGCACAGACAATAATATTAATCAGGGCGCAAATCATCGAAATGGTAACCACAATATGTGGTGCATTATGGTAGATATTTTCCCCAGTAGCCCCGCCGATCGCGAAGGAGTCCGTTGCAATGGCCGCAAAAGCGATCAGGGCATAAACAAACAGGAATATATAAAACATTGGTCGTTTCAATCCTGCGCTGACTTCTTGTTTGAAGAATAGCTTAAACATAAAACGCAATGAAATTAATGGTTGGAAATGGTGGTGTTGGAATCCTTGAGTTTGGCAAAAAAGACATCCTCAAGTCCAGCGTCAATGGCTTCAAAGCCATGCTGTGGGTCTTCGTTGTGCAGAATATGAATAACGGGCGTTCCGCCGACCATTTTATTGGAAAGCACATTGTAAGTGGCCTGGTATTCTTCCACCTCTTTCAGGCTGATTTGCTTGGCGTAAATCTTGCCCTGAAGTTCATCAACAGCAGCCTGTGGCGCTCCTTTGTAAACAATCTTACCCTGATTCATAATGGCCATATTCAGGCACAATTCACGAACATCCTCCACAATATGAGTAGACAAAATCACGATCACCTCATCGCTCACCGAAGATAACAGGTTATGGAATCGGTTACGTTCCCCAGGATCAAGCCCAGCGGTTGGCTCATCTACAATAATCAGTTTTGGGTCACCGATCAGGGCTTGGGCAATCCCCACACGCTGTTTCATTCCGCCAGAGAAGCCTTTCACATATTTATCTTTTTTCTCATAAAGATTGACCTTGTTCAGTAGGTAACCCACCAGTTCCCGTCGTTCCTTTTTGTTGGTAATTCCTTTGAGAATCGCAATATGATCCAGTAATTCTTCCGCCGTCGTTCGAGGATAAACGCCAAATTCCTGAGGTAAATACCCGAGGTGTTTGCGAAGGGTCAGGCTATCCCTCATGATATCAATATCGCCTAAAAAGATCGATCCGCTGTCGGCTTCCTGCAGGCTGGCAAGGGTTCGCATCAGGGATGATTTTCCTGCGCCATTGGGTCCTAAAAGGCCAAACATACCGCTGTTGATTTCAAGCGAAATGCCATCGAGGGCCTTGACTCCATTGTCGTAGGTTTTTTTTAAATCCTTAATGATAAGTTTATTCATGATCCGAAGAAGGTTAAGTGATTTAGAGCGGTCCATAGGGTCTTTTCCATTAAAAGGGCATATTCCCGATGGTTCCGTCGAAAGCTTATTTTGTGTTATTAAAGGTATAAAAACGCAAGGCCAGTTGAAGTTGAATTTACACGAAAGGAGGCATGAGGGTGATTGTTGGTAAAGGTGATTACACACATTATCGACAATCATTAAAATAGCCAATAAAACCGTGAATCACCGCCTGTGGCTGAAGCGATCTCCTTTGATACGGGCGAGTAAAACAAGGTGAAAATTACGCTTATTTGGGAGGAATACAGACTTGATTTTACCGCTAAATTCCCGCTTATTTTTATTGTATGCGCTTTAAATAAGGATGACTGACTTCTGTTTTTTAGGGCTTTTATTCTCCTATTTTCTGTGAATTGGTATACTAAAAGAAAAAAGAAAACAGTATAAAAATCAATTAACTTACTGATTGTCAGTGGTTGTAGTCGTTTTGTAGATCATCTATTTTTGATTCTCCATTCCATATAGTATATCATCATAAATCATTTTACCTTCCGAACAGTTCAGCAGGCCAAATCGCATTTTGGAGGCTGATATGTTAGATTTTTTGTTCTTGAGAAGAATGGTACGAAACTTTTATTTACTTTTTTTTATACTTCTTTGCGGCAGTGCGCAGGCAGAGAATCAGTATGATTCACAGAGCGATATTATTCGCAGCGTGAATCCATTTATTGGTACATCCAACGAGGGGAATAATTACCCTGGTGCGGTGGTACCTTGGGGAATGGTAATGCCGACGCCTCATACTGAAAACTTCCGTGAGAAAGCACCTAATGCACCTGTTTATGAACATCACGATCCCTATATATATGGATTCGGCACCGTCAATATTTCAGGCGTTGGTTGCCCAGTGGCGGGTAGTGTTCCACTGAAGGTTGCTGCGGGAGCTTTGGACTTGAGTATTGAAAATTTTCAGTCAACTTACAGTGAGCAGGTGGCGCACCCAGGCTATTACAGTGTGTATTTGGAAAAGCATTCCATTGAGGCTGAAATGACCGCAACGCAGCGTTCTGCACGTTATCGTTTTGCGGCCAAGGGGCAGGAGCAAAAATTTCAGCTGTTGCTTGATTTGGGTGCAAATGTCAGCCACAAAAAAGGGGGCGCTATTCAGTTAAATGCTGATGGAAGTGTAACGGGGTATCAGAACGACGGGCAATTTTGCGGCGCGAAATCCTCCACTAAAATTTATTACTATTTCAATGTGCTGACCCCAGGGGCGGTTGTTCAGTTATATCAGGATGAGCAAATTGTTGAAGGGATTCAGCAGATCGAAGGCAAACGTCTTGGGGTTGCTTTTACTTTTGAAACTGATAATATCGACCAGGTTGAAGTAGAGGTTGGCGTTAGCTTTGTTTCTGCGGAAAATGCTCGCGAAAACCTGAAGGTAGAGCAAGGAAATAAATCATTTGATGAAATTGTAACGGCAGCGCAGCAATCCTGGCAGGAAGTTTTAGGACGCGTTGAGATTGAAGGCGATAAAGGAGAAGAAAAAACAATCTTCTATACGGCTTTATATCACACGCTTTTGTTGCCGCACGTTATCAGCGATGTTAATGGTGATTACCCAAAAATGGCCGACACCGAAACCGCTTTGAATACTCAGTCAAAGTACACCCGTTATAGCACATTTTCACTGTGGGATACTTACAGAACTTTACACCCGCTGATGGCTTTGTTTTATCCTCAGCAGCAAAGGGATATGGTGGTTACAATGTTGGAAATGTACAAAGAGTCTGGCTGGTTGCCTAAATGGGAGCTATTCGGAAACGATACCCGCGTTATGGTAGGGGACCCTGCAATTCCTGTCATTGTGGACAGCTATTTTAAAGGCATTAAAGATTTTGATATCGAGGTGGCTAAATCGGCCTTTCTGAAACACGGATTACAAACGGAAAATAACCTTAATCGCCCAGGGAATGACTATTACTGGCAATTGGGTTACTGCCCAGAGGATGACCGCCATGGAGATCCGAAAAAATTCAGCTTTGAAAATGGGATCGTCTGGGGAACGGTATCAACAACGATGGAATATAATTTGGCCGATTATGGGATTGGTCAATTCCTGATCGATCAGGGAGATAAAAAAATGGGGAAAAAGTTCCTGAAGCAAAGCCAGTCTTTGATGAAGTTATACGACCCTGAAAATTCTTTCTTCCACGCCAAAAATAAAGATGGCTCTTGGCACGAACCTTTTAATCCACTGGACAGAACCTTCGATATTCGATGGGAAAATAGCGGTGGACGCGGTTTTTGCGAAGGTTCTGCATGGCAATACAACTTTTTTGCCCCACATGCCACCAGTTTATTGGTGAAAAAAATGGGAGAGGAGCTTTTTGTGAGTAAGTTGAACTCGGTATTTGCCGATGGGCATTTTGATATTACCAATGAGCCCGACATCAGTTACCCTTACCTGTTCAATTATGTGAAAGATGGCGCGAAAATCACGCAGGAAAAAATCCCTCAAATCGCTGATAAAAACTTTTTCAATGGCCCAAAAGGTATTCCTGGAAATGATGACGCAGGAACCTTATCGGCTTGGTTGGTTTTCTCCTACCTCGGAATTTATCCCGACGCTCCAGGAGTACCTGTATATCAACTGACCACCCCAAGATTCAACAAAGTAACCCTTCATTTTGATGATTATCTCTATGAGGGAAAAACCTTGACACTGAAGAAAAACACCGATTCTCCATATTTTGATCAGGCGGTAAATGCCAATGGAAAGGTGTTCAAGAATTTTGAAATTAGCCATGAAGAACTCATCAATAGTTCCGAACTGGATTTTATAAAACTGCCTAATCATTAACCGATATTTTTTTATAACCTATGAAGTATAAGTATTTATATTTTTCGAGTGTGGCGATCATAGTCGGGCTCATATTTGCCTTTGGGCCTTCAACCATTGAAGAGCACCAAGAGATTGTGCCTGGAAAAAAGCGGGCGATCAATAGCGATATGATCGGTGTCAATGCCAATTTAGTAGGGGAATATGCCCCTGAAAAAAATGTAGAATTTATTGAGGCCATTCAGGACCTGAATGTGAAGACGATCCGTTACCCAGGAGGAACAATAGGGAACTATTGGGACTGGGATTTAGGTTGGATCGATCAGGATGTGCCTGATAACCTGATGATCAAATGGGTGGTGACCCAGGGTTTGCGTGAAAGCAAAAACCGCTATACCGTAGAGCAATTCGCGGAATTGGTACATAAAACCAACTCCAAGCCTGTTTTTATGCTGAATATGCTCTCCAAAGACCGAGCGCATGCATTGCGAAACTTGCGCCGTGCGGCAAAGGCAGGTCTTGAAATTGAGTATGTGGAAATGGGTAATGAGTTATATTTCGACTTGCCTTTCCCAAAGAAAATGTACCCAAGCCCTGAAATTTACGGGGATACTTGTCAGGCGTGGATCGCTGCCATTAAAGCAGAATTTCCGAAAGCCAAATGTTCTGTATTAGGAACTACCCTTGAGCGCCATAAGCGTCAGGAAAACTGGACGAATCGTGTGTTGGCACATTGTAATAATGCCGATGCGATTACTTACCATAAGTATGGTCCTTCAGGATTGGACGGTAGCAAAGAGCGCCTCAATATTACTGCAGGAACGGAAGGGTCCAAGGATTTATCTTCAGCAACACGTCACTATCCTGGTGGAGAAATGACCGTCGCTGACTGGGAGAAGTCATTGCTTCAAGATCCTAAGGCACAAACCAATATGTGGGTGAATGCCCAAAAAACAGCGTCTTTCTATAAAAAGCTGCACCATGACCGTGAATTGCCTTTGTGGATTACGGAGTTCAATATGCGTGACGATCATTCCATCACTTTGCACAGCTGGGCGCATAGCCTCATTACTTCCGTATTTTACCTGGAATTTTTGAATGGTCCTGTGGAAATCACCAGTGTACATAACCTGGTAGGTGGCCTTTTCGGGCAAATTTACACCAAAGGCTTCAATACTGGAAAACCTTATGAACTTACCGCTGGGGGAGTGGCAACGAGCCTGTTCAGTACCGCAATTGAGGGCAAAACCACCGCAATTCCTATGGAAGTGAAAGATCAGGTATTCCTTGAAAACGATAAAGGAGAACGCTTCGAAGGCTTGCAAGTTTATGCCTTTACCAATGAGGCTAACGAACGCTCTGCAATCCTGATTAATTTCAGCGCCAACTATAAAAGCCTTCAGAAACCAGATCTATTTACTGGGCTGAACGGCACCATATACAATCAGGAATTAGCGCAAAATGTGGTCGGTTGGGAAAGTCTCAAATCTGAAAAAGTTTTGGCCAACCACCCAAATATTGAATTACCCCCATTTTCAATCTGTATCCTAAAATAACTATTCTATGAAGAACTTTTTAAACTTATCTTTTTTACTGCTTTTGTTGTGCTCGGCACAGTTTTCAAAAGCCCAGTTATCGGTCACCGGGGCCGGTAATGCCCAAAAAATCTATAAAGAAATGGCGGGTTTTAATAGCCAAACGGCTACCACGAATAACCCCTGGAATAATGCCAACATGCGTAGTGCTTTTGAGAAAACCGGATCTCCGCTCATTCGCTATCCTGGTGGTACTGTAAGTACCTATTGGGATTATCAAGAGGCTCGCCTGTTTAATGTTACTGAAGGTGAAATTGATGTCAACTCAACTAACCGTGCATTTATCGACAAAAAACATGTCATCAACTGGATTAATACCTTCCCTCGTGGAAAAAACCCAGTTTCTGATCTCCAAAAGTTGATCAAACATATGGAGGGTCAAACTGAGGTAATGTGGGTATTGAACATGACCACCCCTGGTGCTGATTATTTCACCCAATTGTGGCAACGTGAAATAGACCAAACTCCTGGCAGTGATGATTGGTGGGCCATGATGGATGTTCGTTATGACAATGCCATGATCATGCTTGAGGATGCTGAAAATCGCAATATCCCGATTAAGTATATTGAGTTTGGTAATGAGTATTTCTTTGCCAAAGGGCCTTCAGGTACAGGTTCTAATGGTGGTGCACAAGTGGAGCCTTATTCTGCAGGTTCAACCAACTACCCAGATTTAGTAGGGGCATTTCCTGAAGATGGTGCGGCATATGCTATGGCAGTAAACAACTGGGCTGAGCGATTGAAAAAGCGTTTTCCGGGTGTTGTATTGGCAGCTACAGCTTCTGATGCCAACTCAGATGATGCTACCACTCGTCGTAATGCTTGGAACGAAAAAGTCGTGCCTCATTTGGATAAGGATTATATTGATGCGGTAAGTTTACACATCTATGGTGGTGTGCATGATGGTAATATGATCACTGATGAAGAGAATATGCTTGCTGCTTTGGGTTCTATAAAAGAATCTTGGGAACACGATAGCCTTCGTTCAAAAATGCCTAAGGATTTTGATTACTGGATCACTGAGTTTGATGCTACATCGAATAAACCTGAAGAGGGTGAACGTTCTTGGGGATTAGGGATGGCTTCTATCTTCCAGGCTTGGAACTGGATGAAAAATGGTAACCTTGGTTTGTTGTGTTTTCACCAATTTACAGATGTAGGTAAAGAATTACCTATCAATGCTTTTGGTGTTGCTTATTCCTTTTTGTCTAAAGCTTCTCGTGGATGTGAGTCGGCGGCATTGCTTAATATTGATGGCGTTGACCCAACGGATAAAGGTATTTTGCCTGTAATGGGAATGAAGTTCTCTCAAAACAGTCAAGGAACAGACCGCTACTTGTTTGTAAACTATACTGCAGAGAGCAAAACGATTGATGTAAGTACTTTAGAAGGTTTGGACGGTCAGGTTTATAACTTTACAAGCCAGGAATATGAGCGCGAAAATACACCAATTGAAGAAACAGCAACAATCACTGAAGGGCAAATTACGATTCCCGCTCACGGTTTAGCTTGGGTTGAATCGTCGGTAATTCATGTTGCTTCAGAATACATCCTTCGTGTGACTAATGCGGAAGATAAGGGTTCAGAAGTAGATTTTGGTATTGACTTGGGTGCTGTAACTCCTGCGGAAGGTGAAGTGCATGAATTTGCATTGACGATTAAAAACCTTGGACCAGCAACTCTTGAGTTCCATGCAGAGCAACCTTTTGTATTCTCCAATACTGACGGTCCTTTTTCTATGAATTTGGATGGCTTTAAGTACACCTTGGTACCTGAGCAAGGTAGTGATTTTACTCGCGTATATATTCAACTTGACCGCTCAGAGGTCGGTGAGTATCTAAGCCAACTGTCTGTGATGAACGCTGATGGTTCGGTATTCAAATCCTTCACGATCAGAGCTGAGGTTGCCGAAATGCGTTCTGCATTATCGTTAAGATTTAACGGTCAGGTTTTTGGGCCAGGAGAGCACGATGCACAATTGACTAAAGTGATTGACATTGGTACAACAAAAGAATACGAGCTTATCCTGTCTAACTCAGGGAAAGAAATCGCTATTTTCAAGGCCGATAGTACAGGTTGGTTTGGTGCTGAAGGATTTACATTGGATCCATTAGCAGATGGCATTAACCCGGGTGAAGTTTGGGATAAAAGATTGAGATTTACCGCTCAGGAATTAGGTGAATTTTCAGGGAAGTTGAGATTTACTACTGGTGGTGCTGAGGCAGATCAGACCATTGTCTTGAACCTTACTGGTGAAGTAGAACAAAGCCCTCGATTTAAAAAAGCGTCCTACTTTTTTGGTACCGATCAACTAAGTAATGGCGATGTGATCGACTGTGGGAATGTGGAAGTGGAAACTGGCGCCAATGTATTTACTTTGCTTATTGAAAATCTGGGGAATGAGCCTCTGATGATCGATCAGGATGCTTCAGGCTTTTCTAATGGCAACTTTACATTGTCGAATTTACCAGCATCTATTCCAGTAGGTGGGTTGTCAAGAGTTTCTATGACGGCTGATCATTCTACGGAACGCCAATTGGCAGCAAACTTAAAGATTGTTACTGATGCTGATGAAAATTCAGAAATGAATTTTGCTGTTAAAGCCAACATTTATGAAAACGTTGCTAAAATTTATGTTACGCAGTCGGGTACTGTAATCGAGACGGGTGCTGAAATCGATTTTGGTAAATCAGAAGACGAAGAGGATGTTATTCGTAAAGTCTTTGTATTGGAAAATACAGGCTTTATTCAGCTTGAAATCTCTGAAATTACCAATGAAGGTGATGCAGAAGCATTCATGATTGACGATGCAAACATGAAGAAAAGCTTGGCACAAGGAGAAAAGACAACCTTTGCAGTAGAATATAGCAGCATTGGAATAGCAGAAGTGATGTCGAAAATCACCTTAAAATCTAATGCCATTGAAGAATTTTCTTTTAATGCTAAAGGAGAAGGGAACTTTACGCTTTCAAATGACAAGTCCAAAGGAGGAATATTGCTTTTCCCATCGGTGATTAAATCTGGAGAAGGCTTAAACATTAATCCTTTTGATGGCGAGATCAGCCTGAGTATCACCTCTTTCAGCGGTCAGTCTCAAATTCAGTTTTCAGGAAATCACAAGCAGGTATCTGAAATTTTAAAATCAAAGATTCCTTCGCTGAATCCGTCGATGTATATCGTTCATATTTTCTATAATCGTACATCATACTCACAAAAATTGATGATTCAATGATGCGATTAATTCCTTTCATGCTCCTGATGATTTCATTGGGAGCATGTTCTCAAAAATCTCAGTCCGAAAGCCAGGCAAATGCCAAATCTTCAGAGAAAAGGCCTAATATGGTCTTCATCTATGTGGATGATATGGGCTGGGCAGATCTGAGCTGTTACAACAACACCTATCACGAAAGCCCTCGAATCGATGCTTTTGCAGAGCAGGGGGTTCGCTATACCAATGCCTACGCTCCGGCACCGGTTTGTTCGCCGGCAAGGGCAGGGGTGTTCTCCGGTCAGTACCCTGCACGTTTGGGTGTTACAGACTGGATTCCTGGCCATTGGCGACCTTATGAAAAAAAGCTCGCAGTGGTAAACCGCACCCAGCACTTGCCTTTGGAAGTAGAAACTTTCGGCGAGGCATTGCGTGATGCGGGTTACAAAACCGGTTATTTCGGCAAATGGCATTTGGGCGATGAAGAAGAATATTTTGTCGATAAGCAAGGCTTTGACGATGTGGTAATGTATCAGGGTGGAGGAACTTATTATGGATTGAATAAGAAGTTTTACCCAACCCAACAGATTGAAGATTCAGTTTATCTGACAGACGCACTGACCAATTATGCGGTAGATTTTCTGGAAAGAAATCAGGATTCTACCTTCTTCTTGGTTATCTCGCACTTCGCTGTTCACCTGCCGTTGGAAGTGCCAGACAGTCTGTATAATCAATTCAAAGACAAGCCACACACCATGCCGGTTAATAACCCTTGGTATGCCGGAATGATCAAATCTTTGGACAACAATGTCGGTGTTGTTTTGGACAAAATCGACGAGCTGAATTTGGCCGACAACACCATGATTGTCTTCTATTCGGACAATGGTGGTTTGCATGAGCCTTACCGGAAAGAATATTTGAAATATACCCGTAATCAGCCGGTAACTTCAAATAAACCATTGAAAGGGGAGAAAGGAAATCTTTACGAAGGCGGTATTCGTGTACCGATGATGGTCCGTTGGCCAGGGCATACCAAAGCCAATACGGTATCGGATATTCCGGTAAGTGGTATTGATTTGTATCCGACCTTCCTGGAGATTGCTGGGGTGGAAAAAGGAAATCGAGTATTGGATGGACAATCCATGATCCCAACCTTTGATGGCACAAGTACCGCCAAAGATCGCGCCTTGTTCTGGCATTATCCGGTTTTCCACCATGGCGAGCCTGCCAGTGCGATGAGAAAAGGAAACTACAAGGTGATCAAAAATTATATCACCGAAGAAGTTGAGATTTATGATCTTTCCTCTGATTTGGGAGAGAGCAAAAATATCGCCGACCAGGATCCTGCCCTTACCGCAAAGCTGGTTCAGGAGTTGGATAATCACCTGTCGGAAGTGAAGGCTGAATTACCACAAGACAATCCTGATTTTGATCCTAAACGCCGACATGAATGGGGAATTCATCCGGATAAGGAGCAAAATTTGTAAGTTTTTATTATTTTGAAAAAGTATCTTGGTTCAGGCATCTCACTTGGATCAAGATATCTTTTTTTTTAGTGTTTCTGTTGGAGTTTACATTTGTACCGGACGGTACGGACGTTGCATGCAACGTCCCTACAATAGCGATCTCTGATTTTTGTTTGATGATCTGGGCAACATCTTTGTACAAGCATTCACTCCATTTTTTTTAACCATCGCATCATCCATGAGAACAATACCATCCTTATTTTTGAGTTTGATTTTATGTAGTTGGGCATGTAGTCCTGCTACCCAAAAACAACCCACCGCCGAGGCCAAACAGCCTAATGTGTTGTTTATCCTCGCCGATGATATGGGCTATGGCGATATTGCTGCCTATACCAATAACCCCTTGATGAACACCCCGAATCTTGATCGTTTGATGCAAGAGGGAACTTCATTCATGAACGCCCACACGCCTTCAGGGGTTTGTACACCTACCCGATATTCTGTTTTGACAGGCCGTTACAGCTGGCGTTCGAAGCTGCAAAGTGGCGTGCTTTTTGGCTTCGATCAGCCATTGATCGAAGAGGATGAGTTCACGATCGGGAAAATGTTTCAATCCAAAGGTTACCGCACGGCATCCATTGGAAAATGGCATTTGGGCTTGCCGTGGGAATTGGCCGATGATTCCAACTATGAAGAGAGAACCAAAGATAAGATCTTCTTTCAAGTCTTGGCCAAAGAAAAAGACGTCAAGCCTAATGCGCCTTTCACCGATCAGCAATGGCACAACAAAAGAGGGTTTGATCATTTTTATGGCATCTCTGCCTCTTTGGATATCCCGCCTTATGGTTTTGTCGAGGATGCACATTACGTAAGTGCGCTTGACAGTGCTTTGCAGGATGAAAAACATCAGATCGACAACAAAAAAGATTTCTGGCGTGGAGGTTTATCCACCAGCGGATTCGACCCAAATGAGGTTTTGGATACTTTCGTGGACAAGGCTTCCGCTTTTATCACAAAAGATCAGGACAAACCATTTTTCATTTATTTGCCATTCACCGCACCACACACGCCTTGGCTTCCTGCTGATGAGTTTATTGGCAAATCAGGTGCCGGAAAATACGGTGATTTTGTTACGATGATGGATGCCTATGTGGGGCGTTTGGAGAAAGTGTTGGAAAAGACAGGACAGTTGGACAATACGATCATTATTTTCAGTTCCGATAATGGCGCTTCGATTGGTTCTATTCAGGAATTGGGTGGCAGCGGTCACCGTGCCAACGGTAAATTCCGTGGTCAAAAAGGTGACCTTTACGAAGGCGGACACCGTGTGCCGCTGATCATGAAATGGAAAGGACATATTCCTGCCAACAACCGACGCAATGACTTGGTGATGTTGAATGATATTGTCGCAACAATGGGAGAGGTGGTCAATGCCGAAATCCCTGTGGGTGGAGCCGTGGATAGCCATAGTTTCTATGGTGCCTTGATGAATGAAAAAGGCTTCAAAGGAAGAACATCCGCCGTTTATCATTCGCAGGTAGGAACCTTCGGTTTGCAATCGGGAGATTATAAATTCATTGAGCATTTGGGCTCCGGTGGTTTTACCAAACCAAGAATTATTAAGCCGAAAAAAGGACAGGTTAACCGACAGTTATTCAACCTGAAGGAAGACCCTGCCGAGCAGAACGATTTGGCACCGACTTCCCCTGAGTTGGTGAAGAAAATGCAAGACGAACTGGATCAGATTCGTGGCTGGAAAAAAGCCATTTAAGCATCCTGCAAAACAGATAAAATTAAAAAGCCTGAAGGTCTTATCGACTTTCAGGCTTTTTGTTTTTTGTAACCTCAGTGAAGAATTATAGGCTCAAGTGCTTGTTGACCACATCAGCATAAGAAATTTTCAACGTTACATTGTTTGATCCTTCTGCTAAATCATAAACCTTGAAGTAAGTGAATTTTGCAGGCACAATAATGATTTCCGTCTGTCCAGCATGCAGGTCATTCACTGTAAATTTCATCGGCTCATCAGTACCGTTGTTCATGCGTAAAGTATGAAACCCCTTTTGCTTCAGTTCATAAATACCGGCAACGTCCACGCGGGTAAAATCAGCACCATTCTTCACCTTCACCACTCGGTAACCCGCCTCAATGGCTTTATAAGGCGATACATTTACCGAAATGGTGGTTTCTCCCAAATGGTCATCCGTTTGATCCTGAATCATATCCAATGACAGATCAGTGGTTTCATTCACACGGATATTGAAAACGGTAGGCTGAATGAGCACATACTTAATGCCGTCATGCATAAAACTGGCTTCCTGTACGGTATGCTCTCCTGCGGAAAGAATGATATCCGACGCTTCCTCCGTAATCTGATAGTCCTTACCGTCGATCACCAAATCCAGAATCAGGTTTCCCATGTCCTCCTGTGTCGCTCTCGCATGGTCAGGTAAGTTGATGTTTAGCGCAAGGCTCAAAGTGCCGGTTGGTTCTTCCAGCATTTCCGGTGTGGTGTTACAGGCAGTAGCAAATAAGACCATCGATAGTAGGGCAAAAAATAATTTTTTCATAATAATTTAAAATGTTTTTCGGACGCCATCGTGGCGCCATTTTGCGAATATTAAAAATGAATAGGTTTGATCAGCTGTGGTGAAGCTGAAAATATTTTAATTGAAAAGGAGCATTTTTACAGCTGCAGCGCGCCAAAAAGGAGTGGCATCAGGTGGTTTGAAAATGGGTAACGCCCGGCGATTTTTTTGCATCGTAACAGAACTTTCATTGGTTGATAAATTTTGGTTTCAAAGGCAATACAGGCCACTTGCAAGGGCACTGTTTCGCTTTGTTTATGTGAATTTGGCAATCGAAAGTGAAGTGTAGATGCTTCGGAAATGTTTTGCTGGATTTTTTTTTAAATCGGAAGGGTGAACCTGCTCTTAGGTCACCATTATTTTTTCTTAACCCTCAATTCATGAAACTACATTATACTTATTTTTTCCTTCTGCTATTTTTTGGCTTTTACCCTGCCCAAAGTAGCTTTGCCCAGCAATTTGGCGACGCCGATCAGTGGGAGAGCCTGAACCCTGGTGGTGGAGGGCAGATTCAGGATTTATATTTCGATCAGCTGAAAGAAGGCCGGATGTGGTTTTCTTCAGACATGGAAGGGATTTACCGTTCCGATGATTTTGGAAATAGCTGGCAGCATGTCAGCAGGGACCTTATTCACAGTATGTCTTTCACCATGAAACAGTCCCATAATGGCAGCCGAATGTATCAGGGGGGGCTTTTCAATGCCAATATTTCTGATAATGCCGATGCCGATGATCCGAAGAACATCACCTGGACGCCCATTCCAATTACCGAGGGCGATGCCATTGCTGCGATTGCTATTTCTTCCGATGACCAAACGGTTGTGCTGGCGCCAGGCTGGCAGAACAAGGATCCGCAGAAATGTCAAAAGGCACTTTTGGAGCCTGTGCAGGACCTGACGACCGATAAATTTAATGGAAAGCGAAATATTTACATCAGCCGTGATGCTGGCAGCAGCTGGGAATCGGTGAACTATGAGGCCGAAGAAGGATACCGCCATGTATTCGGCGTAGCCATTCACCCCCAAAATGATCATATTTTTATTGGCTCGGCGAGTGGAGTTTATCAGTCCACCAATCAGGGGCATTCTTTTACTTTGATCCCCGAACCTGCCGATGCTTTGCGTGGGGCAGGTTATGCCAATTCCTGTAACAACCGACCTGATGGTGGTTCACGTGGACTGACGATCGACCCCACAGGCAAACACCTTTATGCCGTTTACCAAACACAGGGAGGATCCAATTACCTTGACAAACGGTGGGCGGTTTACCATGCTTCCATTGGGGAAGACGGTGCCGTGGGCGACTGGGAAAAAATCATGACTGGCCTTCAGGACAACTGTGAATGGTACAATCCCAAAGTTGATCCTCGCTCGACAGCAAACAGCCAAAAGCTGATGGTCGGGGTCGTTTGGGGAAATAATGTCAACCGTGTGGGTTTGTGGGAAAATACCCTCAATTTTGATGAACAGGATGCGCTGGTATCAGATCAGTGGGAGTGGATCATCGACAAGCCTTCCACGGCCAACTGTTTCGATTTTGAAATTGGGTGGGAAGATCGGGGCTTTATCGTTCGGGCCTTTGATTATGCACCATTGTCGTGGAGTAATCCAGCCATTTTAGCGATGGGCGGCATGAATGTCTTCCTCGGAAATCCAGCAAATGAAGGTTTTCCATGTACACCTGGCAGCTGGAAAGAGGTGTATGGCATGGTGGTTCCAAGTGAGGCCTCCACGCACACCATGTCGCGCACACGCGGTTTTGCTTCTCCCTACGCCTATGATATGTCCGCTTATAAAAACTATATGGTACAGGGAAATGCGGACCACGGAATGCTTCAGAGTTTTGATTATGGCTATTCGTGGAGCTCTGAAGCGGGACCTTCGAATGTTACCAATGCCATGGCTACACTGATCATCGAAGGGGACAACCCATTGGTTTTAGTGGATGGAAGAGTAGGCTGGGGCGCGCCAAGTCCCGTGTCTGGTGGTTTGTATGCCCACCGATTGAACCTCGAAAAAATGGGTAATGCTTCCGACTGGAAGCTGATCGGCGGAAGCAGTTCTTCGTCGGCTGCCACAACTAATGGCTTGCCTTCGAGAAATTATCGGGTCATCACCAATGATCCATCGATCCCCCAGCGGGTTTATATCGGAACAAGGGGCGCATCATGGACAGGAACCAAAGGAGGAATATATCTTGCTGATGACATCTCGGCGGTTTATGAGGGGCAGGAAAACTGGCGAAAAATTACGGATAGCAGTTTTGATAATTTTGACGTCAGGGATGTTTGGGTGGACCCCTATGATAGCGATTATATTTATTGCGCTGGACACCATTCGGGTAACAGTGGGCGGATTTTCCGTGGGAAGCGCAATGCCGACGGTTCCTATACCTGGACCGATTTGCCGAGTAGCTTTAATAAAGGAACCACCGACCTTTATGCATGGGATCGTGGTAATGGCAGCAGCTGGCTGGTAGCCGCAACCACCATCAATAATGTCTATGGCATTTATATCAATAAATCGCCGCAGGCTGCCAATTTCAATAACGCTGCCGCCTGGGAATATACCGGCTTTGATACGGAGGCTTCTTTGGAAATCCGACCAGAAAAATGGCAGGTCAGGGAACGCACGATAAATATTGGTGGATTGGCCGCATATGGCGACTACCTCGTGGCCTGTACCATGATCGGGACCCACAAAAAAGGGCTTGGCGTCTTTTTGGCGAAAGTTACTGATGATGAAAACTTGAGCTGGAGCGACTGGACGTACTCGGGGAAAAATCAGGTTTCAATGCCTCACCCGATGACCAATCAGGCCAAGATTTTTATAGAAAACGATACGCCTTATTATTATGTCGCAACGGCGGGTATTGGGCCCTGGAGAAGAAGCCTTCCCGTAACTGATTGTGATTTGTCTTTGCCGAAATCCACTTTGGTTTTTCCTGCTGAAGGAGGATCCCAATCCATAACTGTTGGAGGTGCAGCAGATTTTGAGCTTGCGGTGAATCATGATTTTATATCCGTAGCAAAAAATGGCCGCACACTGACCATCACTGTGGCACCTTATGGTGATGTGGTTGACCGGCAGGGAGTTCTTGCCGTGATGGGCTGCGGAAGCGAACACCTCTCAATCATTCAGGAAGCTGCGGAAAGCAAAAAATATGAGCTGATTTTAAAGAATGCCACAGGCGCAGGCTTTTATGAAGCAGGCCAACAGGTTACCGTAAGCGCCAATGCCGATGAAGGCGCAGGGGTATTTTTGAATTGGGCAGGGGCTACTTTTGTGCTCGGACAGGCGCTGGAAGAACGCGAACAAACTTTCGTGATGCCTGAAAGAAACGTTAATCTGTGGGCGGAATTTGTGCCGACCTCCGTAACGCTGACGGTAGTTGGTGGAGCAGGAAGCGGTGATTATGAAGTGGGGGAAGCGGTAAGCATTACTGCTGATGCTGCCGACGAAGGGTTGATGTTTGACCGTTGGACGGGTGCAGTAGCCACCATTTCGGATGTCAATCAGGCCTCCACAACCATGATCGTGCCTTCAAAAGACGCGGTGGTACAAGCGACCTACAAAACAGCTACTTACGCCTTGAATGTAGAAGGCGGAGAAGGCAGTGGGTTTTATCAGCTTGGCGATCGTATCAGTATCAAGGCCGATGATCCTGCTGAGGGTTTTCTGTTCGATCAGTGGACGGGTGATGTAGCAGCGCTTGATGATGCTGGCGACCGTGAAACCACCATTACCATGCCTGCTGAAGAGGTGAATATCAAATCTTCATATCGGGAAATTGTGTACCTGTTGAAAGTGATTAACGGGACCAATGAAGGCAGATACCCAAAGGGGGAAATCGTTACGATTGAAGCGGATGCACCAGCAGAAGGCGCGCGCTTTGTGGCCTGGACAGGCGATACGGAATTTTTGGAAGATGCTACGGCACCCAAAACTGCCGTTACCATGCCTGCCCATGGCGTAAAGGTGGAGGCGACTTATGAAACACAGCCTCTAAATGCTTCCGATGGAACACAACTTGTCATTATGCCGAATCCTGCAAAAGGACATTTCGTCATCCCTTCCTTAGATCAAAAAACGACCATCAATATTTTTAGTCCGCAGGGAGCCTTAATTCAGCAGTCCATTACCGATAATCAGGGGCGCGTCGATATTTCAGGCCTTCAGTCAGGAATTTATATTGTTCAGTTTGGAATGAAAAGCACCAAGCTGATTGTTACTCATTAGTGTTTAATTAAAGAGGGTATTCTTCCCTCAGCCCACGATATTTTGGTAGGTCGTGGGCTTTTTTGTTTTTAAACTTTTTGTTTTCAATGCTCTTTATCCAGGAATTACTTCTTCGCCGAATAAATCAGTTATCATAAATATTAATCCCGAGCAGGACTATAAATTGACCCAATGACCAATCGTGCGATTCCGTTTCGTGAGCAGCTAATCAAACCTACAAATTACCCCAATGATCTATCGCGAGACTCCGTCTCGTGAGAATCTAATCAAGCCTACAAAAAACCTCAATGATCTATCGCGAGACTCCGTCTCGTGAGAATCTAATCAAGCCTACAAAAAACCTCAATGATCTATCGCGAGACTCCGTCTCGTGAGAATCTAATCAAGCCTACAAATTACCCCAATGACCTGTCGCGCGACTCCGTCTCGTGAGAATCTAATCAAGCCTACAAATTACCCCAATGACCTGTCGCGCGACTCCGTCTCGTGAGCAGCTCATCAAGGCTCCGAATTAGCCCATTGACCTGTCGCGAGACTCTGTCTCGTGAGCAGCTCATCAAGGCTGCGAATTATTCCAATGACCTGTCGCGAGACTCTGTCTCGTGAGAATCTAATCAAGCCTACAAATTACCCCAATGACCTATCGGGCGACTCTGTCTCGTGAGCAGCTCATCAAGCCTACAAATAACCTCAATGATCTATCGCGAGACTCCGTCTCGTGACAAGCTTATCAAGGTTGCGAATTAGCCCAATGACCTATCGCGAGACTCCGTCTGGTGAGCAGCTAATTAAGCCTACAAATAACCTCAATGACCTATCGCGAGACTCCGTCTCGTGAGAGGCTAATCAAGCCTACAAATAACCTCAATGACCTGTCGCGCGACTCTGTCTCGTGACAAGCTTATCAAGGCGGTGAATTACCCCAATGACCTATCGGGCGACTCTGTCTCGTGAGAATCTAATCAAGCCTACAAATTACCCCAATGACCTATCGGGCGACTCCGTCTCGTGAGAATCTCATCAAGCCTACAAATTACCCCAATGACTTGTCGCGCGACTCTGTCTCGTGAGAATATCATCAAGCCTACAAATTACCCCAATGACCTGTCGCGAGACTCCGTCTCGTGAGAGGCTAATCAAGCCTACAAATTACCTCAATGACCTGTCGCGCGACTCTGTCTCGTGACAAGCTAATGGTAAGAATAATATTGATCCCGAGTGGGATGCTTACAATAAATTTTGACCATGGACCCAACTTCCTGTTTTGATCGACGGCAGCCTTGAAAAATATTTTTTGGCCTTCAGTTCAAGATACTTTAGTGTTTTTTCGACTATAAAAAGGTCTTATTTCGGCAAGTGATAGAAAATATCACGGTAATTTCAGGCATTTTTCCTTGCAATATATTGGTGATGAAGATCCACCGTTCATAGAGTAGTATTCCTGATTTGGTAAGTAATCGGCTGTTTTTTAGGAGTTTGAGTTTTGTTTCCGAGGGGTTGAGGACATCTTGATCAGAGGGGAGATCAATAAAATTATATCAAATGGATAATTAAAAGAGTTCGGCGGTCATCTATAAGTGATTTGTAGCGCATTTGTATTAAAATAGTATGAAGAGAAAACCGGTCGGTATATGGCGGATCGTTTTCTGTCAACCTATAAATGATACACAATGATATTAAGACTACATTTTTTAAGCCTGTTTATTTTTTGTTGCTCCTTCATGGTTAGCGGTCAAAATTTTGGCGATGCAGATCAGTGGGAAAGTCTCAACCCTGGTGGGGGTGGGCAAATTCAGGACCTGTACTTTGATCGCCAAACGGAAGGGCGCATCTGGTTTTCTTCCGACATGGAAGGCATTTACCGTTCAGATGATTTTGGTCAGCATTGGACCCACGTAAGCCGGGACCTTGTTCATGGGATGTCTTTTACCCTGTTGCAGGAAAAGAATGGCAGCCGCATGTATCAGGGGGGGCTTTATGGAGCCAATATTTCTGATAACGCCTGGACGGACCATCCGCTTGAAGTTACCTGGGCAACGATTCCAATCACGGAAGGCGACGCTATTGCCTCGATCGGGATCAGTTCCAACGACCAAATGGTTGTTTTGGCACCAGGCTGGCAAAATAAAGACCCTCAAAAATGTCAGAATGCCATTCTTGAACCTGTACAGGATTTAGCCTCAGGCAAGTTCAATGGTGTCCGAAATATTTACATCAGCCATGATGCAGGGATGAGTTGGGAAACGGCAGTTTATGAGCAGACTCCCGGCTATCGACATGTTTTCGGTGTGGCCGTTCACCCATTTTCAGATGATATTTATATAGGTGCCGCAAGTGGCATTTACCGTTCGCAGGATCAGGGTGCTTCTTTTCAGCTTATAGATGCCCCCGAAAATGCTTTGAGGGGCGCTGGAGATGCCACCAATTGTAACAGTCGGCCTGACGGTGGATCTCGCGGGCTGACCATCGATGCCTCAGGGAAGCATCTGTATGCGGTTTATCAGACACAGGGCGGATCCAGTTACGAGGATAAAAGATGGGAAATCTTTCATGCCAATATCCATGAGGATGGTACATTGGGCCAATGGACAAAGGTGATGAACAACCTGGCCAGTACTGCGGAGTGGTATAACCCCAAGGTAGACCCACGTTCAACGGCCACGGAACAAAAATTACTGATAGGAACCGTCTGGAGTAACAATGCCAATCGGGTAGGGCTTTGGGAAGCGACACTCAATTTTGATCAGCAAGATGAGCTTCAGCAACATTCCTGGGAGAAAATTATTGAAAAACCAACCAAAGGCGCCAATGGAAATTGTTTTGAGTTTGAGGTGGGCTGGGAAGAACGTGCTTTTATCGTTCGTGCCTATGATTACGCTCCGAAAAGCTGGAACGCCCCTGCTATTGTTGCCATGGGTGGGATGAATGTCTTTTTGGGCGACCCTTTGGCCGATGGTTTTCCTTGTAGTGCAGCAAGCTGGCACGAGATTTACGGCGAAATCATTCAAAGCTCAGCCACCAGCCATACCATGTCGCGAACAAGGGGATTCGCCTCGCCATATGCCTACGATATGGATGTTTATGAAAATTACATGTTGCAGGGGAATGCCGATCATGGGCTTTTGCAGAGTTTTGATTATGGCTATTCATGGACTTCTGAAGAAGGGCCACAGGGAGTAACCAATGTGATGTCGGTGCTGACAGTACCCACAGAAAGCCCAATGGTACTCGTAGATGCCCGAAAAGGTTTTGGGGCACCAAGCCCTACCGCTGGAGCCTTGTATGCTTTGAAATTGAACACGGAAACGTTGAATGATAAATCTGACTGGAAACTGATTGGTGGTGCCGTGCCTAATGGTGCCGGAGAAACTCAGGGGCTGCCTTCAAGAAATTTCAGGGTCATGACCCACGACAGTCATCAACTTGGAAGAGTATATGTGGGTACCCGTGGTATCGCTGGTACTGCCGACGGTGGAATATGGGTTGCTGAAGACATTGAGGCAGTGTATGATGGTACTCAGGACTGGCGAAAAATCACTCCTGAAGCCTTGGATGGCTTTGATATTCGTGATGTATGGGTGGACCCAACGGATGCCAGTTACCTCTTTGCCGCAGGGCACAATACGGGGGCTAATGGCCGGATTTTCCGTGGGCACCGCAACGACGAAGGGGTGTTTAGCTGGACCATTCTTCCTGACAGTTTCAACCGCTCTACCAACGACCTTTATGTTTGGAACCGTGGTAACGGACAGGTTTGGATTGCCGCGATTACGTCCATCAATGGGCATTACGGTTTGTATTTGAATAAAAATCCTTACGCAGATAATTTTGACACTGCCGAAGCCTGGGAGTTTACCGGTTTTGATGCTGCCAAGTCTTTAAGCATTCGTCCAGAAAAGTGGGCCGCAAATAGCCGAACCATAAATATTGGGGGCCTGGCCGCCGATGGCGATCACCTCGTGGTTTGTACCATGGTGAACAGCCACAAAAAAGGGCTGGGTGTGTTTTTAGCAACCGTAGATCAGGATTCAGAATTACAATGGTCTGACTGGACTTTCTCCGGGAAAAATGCCACTGCTATGCCACATGCCATGACCACGCAGGCAAAAATTATTCAGGAAAATGATCGTGCAGTTTATTATGTCGCTACGGCAGGCGTTGGCCCTTGGCGCCGCTCATTGCCGCAGCAAAATGATTGTGATATTTTACTGACTGAAGATCAATTGACTTTCGATGCACAAGGGGGAACCGCGACCATAGCCGTAACCAGTTATGAAGCATTTGATTTTGAGGTGGATCACGGTTTTGCCAAAGTGGAAAGGGAAGGAGATCAGCTGACCGTGGAGGTGGAGCCTTACGGCGGGGCGATTACACGCCATGCGGTAATTTCAGTCTATGGGTGTCAGTCCAAAAATATCGCGATAATTCAGCATGGAACCGCATCGCAGGGCATCGAAACTTTTGGCCATTTGCCCGATTACGCGCCATGGCAACGTGGTGTTACTTTTGTAGGTAACCATGGGGTGAACTGGGCTTTGGAAGAAGTGTCGCGAACATCGGTTATTGACGGCAACACCCTGAGATTAAGAGGGCAAACCGGTAGCGGTGATAATTTGACTTCTGCAGAAATTAAAGGCATCATCCCGATCGGTTTTCATACCTTGAAATTTCAGGCACAGCAGAACCAAATGGGCGATGGGCGAGAAAATGGAGCTTTGGAGGTTTATTTGAACGGAACGCTTCTTCAGACGGTGGAAGTACCGATAAATCAGTCGGCAGCGGAGGAATTCAGTTGGGAAAATCTTGACATGGCCGCGGGCACAGAACTGAAAATTGTTTGTGTAAGTAATTCAAAATCACCTGTCCATATCGATAATATCACCTGGATTGGCGAAGCGCCGAAGGTGGAGCTGACGATCGAAAACGGAAGTGGCTCCGGCTATTTTTCTGCTGGGGCATCGGTAACCGTTCAGGCTGATGTGGCGCCCGAAGGCTTAGAATTTGTCGGCTGGGAAGGGGCAACTTTTATTTTGGAAGATGACCCGATGAATACCACGCAAACATTCACGATGCCTAATCGAAATATTTATCTACGTGCGCGTTTCGAACAACCACTCACGCTATTTAATTTGATGGTAAACCGCGGAGCAGGTAGCGGTCAGTATGAAGAAGGGGATGAGGTTGCAATTCGGGCGGAAACGCCATTGGAAGGAGAGACATTTTTGGCCTGGTCAGGTGATGTAGATTATGTTTCTGATGTGAATTCTGCGGCAACAACAGTCGTGATGCCTGCGCAGGACATCAGTCTTACAGCCACTTACGAAACCCTTCATTTTGAATTATCAGTAACCGATGGTAGCGGAAGTGGCCGTTATGCTGTTGGCACTGAAGTTGATATTGTGGCTGAAGCAGCACCTGAAGGTCAGGAGTTCAGTCATTGGTCTGGGGACGTTGAATACTTGGAGAATGCGGAAGCGGCAAGCACAACACTGACGATGCCAGCGCAAGCGATTGCTATTGAGGCGATTTTTGAGGAGATCGGACAGTCATATACTTTGACAGTAACCGATGGCAGCGGAAGTGGCCGTTATGCTGTTGGTGCTGAGGTTGCTATTGTAGCAGAAGCGGCGCCCGAGGGAACAACCTTTGCCTATTGGTCAGGTGATACAGATTATGTTTCTGATGTGAATTCTGCGGCAACAACAATAGTAATGCCGGGGCAGGACATCAGCCTTACAGCCACTTACGAAACCCTTCAATTTGAATTATCAGTAACCGATGGCAGCGGAAGCGGCAATTATGCTGTTGGTACTGAGGTTGCTATTATGGCTGATACAGCACCCGAAGGTCAGGAGTTTAGTCATTGGTCTGGGGATGTTGAATACTTGGAGAATGCAGAAGTGGCAAGCACAACACTGACGATGCCAGCGCAAGCGGTTGCTATTGAGGCGATTTTTGAGGAGATCGAACAGTTATATACTTTGACAGTAACAGGAGGATCCGGTAGTGGAAATTATCTGGAAGGTAATCGGGTTGAAATTACAGCTACGGTTCCAACGGGTGAGGTATTTTTGCATTGGACAGGAGATACCCAAGCCGTAGAAGATGTTAATGAAGCCAAAAGTTATGTCACCATTGGGCAGGAAGATTTGGAGATTGAGGCAATTTTTGAGCAAATCCCTTTAGGAAGCCGCCAGGAATCGAGCAGTAAAATTTATCCTAACCCCGCTGCTGGTCAGTTTATGTTCAGCGCCTCGGATGCAGGAGGAATGTTAATCATTTACAATGCGCTGGGCAAAACAGTGGCATCGATTCAAATTCAGGCAGGCAGAAAACCCATTGATGTTAGTCACTTGCCAGAAGGCATGTATTTCGTGAGCTTCAATGGGCAGATCGAAAAGTTGCTGATTAAAAGAAATTAAGCCTATTGGTTTGGAATTAGGACTGAAAATGGCAGGAGCATTTCAAAATCAATAACGCACTTACATTGAGGTTATTGATTGACGAATGACCACTAATATTAAAGCACACTACTTTATGGAGTAGTGTGTTTTTTTTGCTCGGTATGTAAATAATGCAATTTTGATGGGTGGTATTTTTGGTGGTCAAAATCATTCACTCAATTAAAAAAATGATTTTTTAATCAAAATTTTATGATTTAATTCAGTTTTTAACTTTATTCATGATAACGGTTGGTTTAGTTGATCTTTGATTAATTATATTTTACTTCTCATGGAAGGAGATCGTACCGGATTTATTATATTTTTTAATGAAATAAACTTGATTTTGATATAGGGCAAAAGGCAGCTTTCAGCCTTATAAGATTAGCAATCAAATTAAGGCTAATTAATACTTAGATTAAAAGTAGCACAAGTAGCTGTGCTGTTTTGGGTGTTGCTTATTTTTTCACCCATTTTTATTTTTAAACATTTATTCATCAACCATCCCCCAGACTATGAATTCAACTTTACAATTATCTTACCTATTTAAATTGTCCACACACCATGGTCGATACTCGGCCTTCAAAGGGTATTTTCATGTATTTTCAGCCACTTCTAATCTTTTATTTGGGTAAATAGGAGAGAAACAGCAGTAAATCTCAGCGGTTTTTGTAAGGTCGGGTATTTGTCGGTAATTCATTGTCAGTAAGTGTTTTATCCTATCTTTTGAGCCTCTTAAAAACCTTTTGAAAAATAAAATGAGGTCTTCTGCTGTCATTTGGCTAAAAAAAAGTATACGGAAAAAATTTTTTGTCATTATCGCATATGATTTTTTGAAAATGACAGCACATCGCAAGGTGTGTACCCAAACTATTTATACTATATGGACACATTTTTTTACAAGCTCGGAGGTCGATTACTGATCCTATTTATGCTCTTGCATTTAGGAGTAGAAGTAATGGCGCAATCCCAAATTAAGGGAACAGTGACCTCCAAATCAGATGGAGAGCCTTTGCCTGGTGCATTGGTGAAAGTGAAGGGAACGACTAACGGAGTAGTGACGAGTTTCGACGGCTCCTTTTCTTTAAGTATTAATGACCCGCGATCAACAGTATTGACAGTTTCTTTTATGGGCTTTTTGCCTCAAGAAATTAAGGTGGGAAATCAGTCCGTAATTAATGTGAATCTTGCCGAAGACGTGCAGGCGTTGGAGGAGGTGATCGTTATTGGTTACGGTACAACTTCAAAAAAATTGGCGACAGGTAACTACAATACCATTGAGGCCAAAGATCTTGGAAACAAAATCAATTCAAGTTTTCAGGAAGGATTGCAGGGAATGGCTGCCGGGGTGAATGTTACCGGTTCGAGTGGTGCTGTTGGTGGTGCGGTGAACATCCGTGTACGTGGTACCGGTTCCTTGAGTAGTAACTCCAATCCGTTATATGTAATTGATGGTTTGCCATTTAGCTCCTATCCAACAGATGGGACAGGTAACTTCGGAACCTCTTATAACCCGATGACCAACATCAACCCAGATGATATCGAGTCGATGACGGTACTGAAAGATGCAGAGGCAACCGCCATCTACGGTTCGCGTGGTGCGAATGGGGTGATCCTGATTACCACCAAATCCGGTAAAAAAGGAAAAGCAAAATGGACGGTGAATTATTCAGAGGGAATTACGCGCCCAACAAACAAGCTGGCGCACCTGAGAACAAATAACTGGCTGAATAACCTTGAAGAAGGCTGGAACAATGCCGAAACGCCTATGGACAAGCGTGTTTTGCCTTATACAGACGAAAAAACATGGTATACCGATGAGGTAGCTCGTACGATTGATTCTGATAAGTACGATATGATTTATCGTCAGGGTAGTACAAGAAATGCTTCTATGAGTGTGAGTGGTGGTAATGATGGTTTCGTTTACCGTTTGAATGGTTCTTATGATCAGCACGAGGGTATTTTGAATCAGAATGACAATGACCGCCTTTCTTTCTCGGTAAATACGGGTATCAAATTGACCGACCGAATGAAGGTGAATATTAATACCAAAATTTCGAACGTTAAGAACTCTCAGTATCCAACAAACATTTATTTCTTGAATGTTTCCGGAAGTTCAGGAGCTTTGTTCCAAAACTGGACGCAGCCTACGGGTTTGAATATGGTCAGTAACGCACTACCGCAATTGCCAACACATAACCCTGATGGTACCTTCTACCGCCCAACAAGTTTGTTTAACGTAGCGACGACTTTGGATGATGATTATTTCTACCATCGTTCCAACAGTTTTACCGCAATCAACTCTGGTCAGTTTATCTTCGATGTGAATGAGCACTGGAGAATTGAGAGTAATTTAAGTGTGAACTACACGGGTTATCAGCGTGAGGTTTGGTTCAGTCCACTGATTACCACCAAATCGTTGAAAAGCCGTGGTGAAGATGACCGCGGATATGCGGATTCATGGAAGCAGGCACGTTTTAATACCAACGCCAACTTGTTTGCAGAATACAATAACGAGATTGGAAAACATGCTTTCTCTATTACTGGAGGTACTGAGACTTATGTAGAGGATCAGCAATTCTTGAGTATTAAAGGGGTAGGTTTCCCGCGCACAAACTCCGTGAAAAATGTGGGTAGCGCTTCGGAAATCGTAGAATGGCGATCTGGTGGTCAGGGCGCAGTATTCTATTCCGGTTTTGCACGTGCAAAATATGGTTTTGATTCTCGCTACCTGGTCGGGATGAGTGTGCGTGCCGATGGTTCTTCCCGCTTTGGGGTTAAAAACCGTTGGGGAGTGTTCCCTTCAGCATCTGCAGGTTGGAACATTTCTGAAGAAGCATTCCTGAAAAATAACACCACCCTGAATCACCTGAAAGTGAGATCGTCTTTTGGTATTTCCGGTAATGCGGAGATTGATCAGAATGCCTCTTTCTATAGCTGGACATTAGTGAACAACTCTTACCTTGGAATGCCGGGCTTAAACCCGAACCGTTTGAAAGGCTCTACCGAGAGTATCGGGTGGGAGCGTGCTTACGCCCTTGATTTAGGAATTGACTTCGAGATGTTTGAAGGACGATTGAAAGGGGATTTGGCTTATTATAATCGATTAAACACCGACCTTTTGGCGAGCTTAACCTTGCCTGGTACCGCTGGTGGCGGAAAATATATTGCCAATAGTGGAGAGATCAGAAACTGGGGTTATGAATTCTCTTTCCAGTATGATGTGATTCAAAGTGGTGCAGTTCGTTGGAACACGGGTATCAATGGTGCTTTCCTTCGTAACCGAGTAGAGTCTCTGGCGGTAGATCCTCAAATTCTTGAGCAGGAAGGGCAGTTGGCTTTCCCAATGATCGGTGGAAGTGTGGCTTCTTATCAAATGGTAAAATGGCTGGGTGTTGATCCTCAGACAGGAAACGAAATGTTTGAAGATCCTGCAACAGGCCTGCCTTTTGAATTTGCTGATCCTTCTCGTCCAACAAAGGCAGAAATGGAAGGGCTGATTCAGACCATCGATGGTAAATCTGGTTTGCCAACCTTCACAGGTTCATGGAATAACAATGTTTCCTACAAAGGTTTTAACCTTTCATTTAACTTTTACCTCAACTACGGCAACTGGCTGTATGATGACGAGCTAACCCGTACTTCTTATATGGCTGCGGGCAACAGATTGACGAATGTGCCACAGTTTGTATATGATGAAAGATGGCAAAATCCTGGTGACGTTACTAATGTGCCAAAGCAGATGTACGACCATCCTTTAGCCTTAGGGCAGGTAGATCGATTGAACCGTTCTACGCGCTTCCTTTATGATGGATCTTTCATCCGTCTGCAAAACGTAACGATCAGTTACAATATTCCAAAAGAAGTCGTGAAGCGAATTGGTATGGAAGGCATCCGTGTTTTTGCAACAGGATCCAACTTGTTAACCTTCACAAATTATCCAGGATGGGATCCTGAAGCCATGAACTCCAAGGCCAACTTCAGCCCTATGGCTGGAAACATCGCCCCTGGTGTTATTAAAAACAACCCTCCTCAGGCAATGACTTTGAAGCTGGGTGTCAATCTTAAATTTTAATCTGAAGGAATATGAAATTTTTTAATCAGAAACGTAAAGGATTTGGCCTTCTTTGTGCAGCGCTCATGTTGGGCGGATGTGTACAGTTCGACGATAAATTGTCGACGGAAGAATTCCCGGGTTCGGAAGTCGAAAAAAGTACCTATAACCTTGAAATGGTACTGGCAGAAGGGTATAGATTTTGGGCGCAAGCCGTAGTGAAAAACCACGTGCCTGACGCATTGGTGATCTCCGATTACAGTGAAGCAAGTTTGGATGAAAATTCCAATACTTTGGGCGCTTTCCAGAACCGATATGATTATGTCCGTACGGAGTTCAGGAATGACAATCTTTGGAATGATAGCTATAGTGCCATCAACCAAATGAACCAGATTATCAAAATATCTGAGGATAATAAGCCTGTAGATATGGTTTTTGCAAGCCAGCGTGGCCGCCTTGAAGGGGAGTCACGTTTCATCAGAGCCTATACCAACTTTATGCTCGTTCGCTATTATGGTAAGCAATACGATCCAAATACAGCAAGCACAGATCCTGGTATTGTCCTTAGAACGGCACCAGCAGAAGGTTTTGCAACAGGTGGCCGTGCTTCCGTTCAGGAGGTTTACGACTTAGTATTGGAGGATTTGGAAATTGCAATGGATTCTCTTCCTCAGGCTTATAATAGTGCGCTACATAGTGACTTTATTGGTTACCGTTATCGTGCCAATAAATATGATGCAGGAGCGTTGAAAGCGCGAGTTTTGTTCCAGATGAATAAAATTAAAGAGGCCCGTTTAGCGGTAGAAAAGCTGATCGGTAATTCCTATGGGTCGATTGTCGATATGCCGGAAATTGCACCAGCTGCAATGCAAGTGCCGGATGTCAATACGGTAACAGATTTGTTTACAAGTGCATCATTAGCGGCGGGTAGTGGCCTTCGAAATACAACGGCAAACTATGTGATCTCTGAACCATTGAACTTGATGTCTACAGCCAAGGAATTGGTCAAAGGGGCGGCTTCAAATATTTTCATGAACAAGGAGTTTATGCTTAATTACATGAACGAACAAGGGGATTTTAAAAATTCCGATACCCTTCGTTTGAGAACGTTTGTGAAGGAAACCCCAATGGATCCACGTCCAGGGCAAGAAGCAGATACCGTTTACATCTTTAATAAATTCATGTTGGAAGGCTCTAATAATGTCAATTGGCCTTCTATTCGCCTGGCAGAATTACTCTTGATCCGTATGGAGTGTTTGGCTCTTGAAGGGGGTGCATCAGCAGCCGTAAGAGACCTGAACCTTTTGCGTCAACTTCGTGGAGCGAAACAAATTGAAAGTACGCCTCCTGCAGCAGAGCTGTTGGAAATCATTGCCCTGGAAAGAGCCTTGGAGCTTGTGGGTGAAGGAGAGCGTTTCTTCAACTGGAAAAGAATGGGTGCATATAATGCAATTATCGAAAATAAATATTCTTCGGTGGCCTATCATACCTTCTCTCGTCGCTCAGCACAGGATATTAGCTGGGATGGCCCTGAAACGCTTTACCGTATTCCATTAGCAGAAATTCAGCGTAACCCTGATCTCTCAGATGCAGATCAGAACCCTTAATATATACAAACATTCAGGCAGGTGTGATCGCACATCTGCCCGAATATACACAACCTTATAATTTTTTAGACATGCAAAAAGTACACTTACCAATGCGCCCATTTAGCTGGGCAAAACATTTAGTTGCTCTATTTTTTCTTGTTGCAGTTAGCTTCTCAGCGATGGCACAAGGAACGGTTACTTATGTTTCTCCAGGATTTATGCCTGGGAGTGATTTTATTATTCGTGGCTCGGGATTATCCGCTTTCCAATGGGCTACTGTTGAGGGGGTAACCTTTCCTCTAAAAGAAAAGACAGACTCGGAAGTGATCCTTACCGTTCCTGAGGATGCACCTGTTACTGCTGCGCAGATGTTTTTTGGCTGGGATGGCGATAAAAGATCGAACACGCAAGAAAAAGTTCACCCTGTAGGTCAGGTTTCTGGCACGGAAAGATTATTATTCTATGAGCCATTTGTAAGCCCAGTAGATGGTCGCCCTGCAAATAATGAGGCGATTGGAAACACTTCTAATTTTGGAAACAAAGGCGTAGTGAATTATATGGGAACGGGTGCTGCAAAAGTAGCCTGGATGCCAGAAGAAAGAGAAAATGCTGCCGGAGAGCCAATCTGGGTAGGTTTTTACGAGTCATTTTCAAGCCTTTTTACTGTAGGTTTAGGAACTGCAGAAAGTGAGTTCACGATCACAGGAATTAACACCGAAGGATATGAGAATATTCGATTGGCTTACTCTTTGTCTTCTTGGAATGGCCAGTTACATGATGGATTTGAAATCTTCTATGCCGTTGATGGTGGAGACTGGAATTCTATTGGTAATGCACCTGTTGATGCGGTTTACTCTAAAGTGAAAATGTACAAGAACCCTAATCAATTGCCTGCAACGGCTAATTTGTCGATTAAGTTCAAGTACAACTACAACGATCCAAAAAACCCGATTTTAGTTGATGATATTCAAATTACAGGTTATGAAGAAGGATCTGCGAACATTACTAACTTGGATCCAGAAACACAAAAAGTAGGAAAGTGGGTGACGGTAAATGGAGCTCGTCTTACTGATGTTACAAAATTGTCTTTCGGTGGTATCGATATTGTAAATACTGAGGAAGAAACAAATTTTGAAGTGGCGGATAATGGAACCTTCGTTAAATTTAAAGTACCTGCAGGTGCTGATATGGTCAATGATGGTGACGATAAAGGTAAAGCACAAGTAACTATACACCGTTCGGCGGGTGGAGACGTTTCTTCTCCAGGTTTACTTCATGCAACTGCTCCTGAGACCTCTATTACGATGGTCAGCCCAACTCAAGGGCCGGAAAATGGATACATCTACGTTATTGGCGAAGACCTTTATGATGTGAAAAGTATTCAGTTTAACGGTTTGGATGCCACAGCTTTCCGCATGGTGGAAGAAAATAAATACGAAGTGGCGGTTCCTGAAGGGGCATCTACAGGTAAAATTGAAGTTACTACAGCAAATAGTGTAGGTTCGATTAGTTCTGAGGAAGATTTCACGATCAATTATGATTTCCCTGCTTTGTCGATCGTTGTTTCTGCGGAGGAAGGAAATGAAATTGAAGAAACAGAGATTGATGTGCATATGGAAACCGAAAATGCGGCTTTGGCAGATACACAAATCACCTTCGATGTTTCAGGTCAGGATATCAACGATGCAGATTTTGATCTTGATAAAGATGGTTTGGAGATCAAAAAAGGGGAAACGTCTTCTGATACAGCCATTTTGAAAATTTTGAATGATGGTGATGATTTCGAAGAGGAAGAAACTTTGATCCTTACGCTTGATGCTCGTACTGGTGAAGGTGCGGTTGTAGGTAAAGACAGAACGGCTGAAATCAAAATCGTTTTGGATGTAACCACAAGCACTGGCAAAGAAATCAATGCGAATGATTTTTATGTAGCAAAAACGGGTAACCAATTGGAAGTAACTTTCAAGAAGCCAACCGTTCGTCAGGCTCAGGTAGGTTTGTACGGTCAGTCTGGACGATTGATTCGTGTAGAAGTTGGTTCTAAAGATACTTTTGTATTGCCGGCACCAACTGTTTCAGGAATGTACATTCTTCGTGTAGTTCAGGATGGTCAGTTGATGACTAAAAAGATATTTGTGGACTAAGCATTTCCACCTGACAATACTGCAAGCTGTTTAAAATAGGTCGTTCCCTTTCGGGGACGGCCTTTTTTTGGTGGGAAAATGCTGACTTTATGAACATTATTGCTGCTACGAGGCCACAAAGGCCAAAACCTGTGCTTTCTCCTGAAGGGCGGTAGCCTGAAGTTGCAGCAAGAATACATGTTGCTCATACCACTTTATAAGCTCCTTGATTTTCTTCTTGCCATTCTTTAGGCTGGGGTAGGCGCAATCCGCTACGGCATAAAAACGGGGAGCGGAAGGAAGAGATTGAAGGTCGTTTTTCAGGGTTTCTATCTGGGCCTCAAGCAATGCACAATATTGCGTAAATTTATCCTGCTGACTTTCATTCAATGTATCTGCAGCGCCAATATATCGCTGCTCCAGTTCAAGCAGGCTGTCGATGTCCTTGTTGGCGTAGGCAGCGGTGGCTTGTTTCATCATTTGTTCCCGTTGTTCCGCAGGAACTATGGAGCGGGTTTTGTCGGGGTGCAAAACTTTCGCCAGCGATAAATACAAAGGACGCAGTGCAGGCTGATCCGCTGGTCGGCTTTCATGCTTGGCCTTACTTTTAGCATCTGTCAGGGAAGTTTGCTGGGCTTCAAATTGTTGTTTCTGAAGGCGAACCCACTGCCAAACTTTTTGCTGAAAGTCAGCAAAAGATTCATCGTCAAGATGAACAGATAAGGCGCCGATATTCAGGGCTTGCTGATATTGTTCGAAAAAGTAGGCGGCCGTTTTGTCAAGAAAGTCCTTTTTTGTTTTGCGAAGTGCTTCCTCAAAAGTAATGTCGTTGTTGAGGTTGAAAATCATCCGCACCTCCTCGGTGGTCTCTACATAAGGAAGGACCTGTTCCAGCAGTTGATTGATCTTTTCGATGATGGCCTGCAACTGGTGTTTATTGAAGGAGTGTTGAAAGGTGGCCTGATGCAATTGCTTAACAATCTGCAATTGTACCATGGCAATTTGTTGCCGTAGCGTGGGTACTTTTTTCAGGTAAAGTCCCATCAGAATATTTAACTTTTCTTCAAGAGCGATTTTGTCAAGTTTGAGTTGCTTGACCTGCTGATATAAATCGTGATAGCGTTGCTGATTCGCAGCATGCCCTTCAGCAGTGGAGGGCTGGGGGGCATTTTTTCTTTTGGTAACTTCGCTCATGCTTTGTAGATTTTTGCGAAGGTAACAAAAATGGCCGCAGGCAAAAAACCTGCGGCCATCGTTTTATAGCTGATGATCAGTTTTAAAATTACAGATCATGGATATTCGACCATTAGGAGGCCATCTTTCTCAGTTGTGTTCGGTATTGTCGGGGAGTCATGCCGGTAATTTTCTTGAAATTCACATAGAAAACCGATTCTGAGCCAAAGCCACTGTCCACGGCAATAGCATAGTTGGTGAACGCCTTTTCATGATCGTTGGCAATGATCGTCTTGGCGGTTTCCACGCGGTGTTCATTGATAAATTCACTGAAGGTTTTCCCCAGCTCCTCGTTGAGCACTTTGGAAAGCAAATACGTATGAATTTGCATTTTCTCCGCTAATTTTCGCTCATTGAGTTCGGTGTCGAGATGTACGCTCTGTTCATTAATAAGCTCATTGAGCTGTGGCAAATACTGATCAAGGTTTTCACCGAATCCTTCTTTCTTCTCTTCCTTAATAATGATGCCCTTACCTGAAAATGATTTGGGGAATTTCAGGGCATAGAACATCGTCAGGAAGATGATCGAACTATTAAAGATAATGTAGTTGAGCTGAACCAGCTGCCAGATAATGTTTTCGGGCTGAATATTGGTAAAAGGTGCAATTAGGGTATGGTAGCACAATTGCAATACCGCAATATAAAGGATCACAGCCTCAAAGCCGATCAGCATTTTTGGCCATAGCAAGTCATCTTTTTGTTTTGGATTGACCTTGTCCTTAACCTGATGGTACATTTGGTGAATGCGGTACAGAACAAAGGCTTTCCAGCCCACGATAGCGGTTAAAAGTGTAACATGAAGGTGGCTGCCAATAAAAATTCTAAAGCTGAAATCTTGCGCAAGCAATACATAAGAGGTATTGATGATCAGCGAAACAAAAGGCGGTAAGAAATACCATAAATGTTTTTTGGTAGGGGCTTTGCCATACAGGCAAGTGGAGTACCATAGAATGAAGCTCGGGAGCATCAAATCCAGTACATCGCAGATAAATAGTAATTGGGGTTGTTCAAATTTTAGATTTGTAAATCGAAAGTAATATTGAAGCAGGATGTTCAGCGCCATGGTTAAGAATACGCCTGCTAAAATTAAATTCAACTTGGTTTTTTTAAAATAGGTGATGGCAAGGCCAGTTAGGGTACATTGTAAAAATGACCAAAAAAATAGAGCTATTGTCATAGTTATTAATTGGGGGGATGGTTGAATAAAAAAAATATGGTTGCCTCGAAAGGCATTAGAATATACATAAATATCGTTTTCTTTCAATTCCAAAATCTCTTTTTTGGGCAATCAATAGAAAATATTCCGCTACATTCTTCAAAAAATATTAAAAAATAGCTCTTAAGTTAAATGTGTTTGCGTCTTTTTTCTTTTCGTTTAATTTAGCTTTGTGGCCATTTTAAGGCGATTTGAATGAGTTTTAATGTCTAATGCTCTTTGATGGGAAACGGAAGATGTATTTGAAGTATCCAATTTATGAATTCAGGCGTGCCGAAATTTCAGATTCGTAGCCTCCATTGTGCGGGAGTGATTATTGGCGATTTAGGATAGGGGAGGTGAAAGCTCCTGAATCTTTTTCGGACAATAGAATTGGGCTGCAACCTCAGGCGGTGAATGCATCTTGGTGTTTTTTTGTCCACGGATTACATTTCCCCCGACTAAGGTTATAGCCTCTAAAGTAGGCGCTGTCGATTATTTTTTTGCCTCGTGGTAGGGACGTTTCATGTTACGCCCCTATAAAAACCGCCTACTTCTATATTGGTCTGCCTATTTTGCAGGGAAACCTTTTCCGTTTTGATGCTAAATCAGGCGGAGTGATTTTTCTTTGACGGCAAAATTTCCCCAGTCGGCAATTGCAGAGATGAGGGGAATCAGGCTTTTTCCAAAGTCAGTAAAAGCATACTCCACCTTCATTGGTGGCTTTTCAGTATATACTTTTCTTGAAATGACGCCGTCCTCTTCAAGGGCCTTCAATTGCAGGCTCAGTGTTCTTTCAGAAACGGCATCCATTGTTTTGCGCAAAACATTGTAGCGCAGTGGACCATCCATCAGGTGGTATAAAATGACCGTTTTCCACTTTCCGCCAATAATTCCCATGGTTAAACTTGTGCAACAAGGGTATTTTTTACCATTGAAATGATAGGAAGGTTTTTCTGAAGTATTGTCGATTGTTGCCATAACTTAAAGTGATTTTCAGTAACGCTTAGCAAAACTTAGCTGCTGCTTATTATTGTTCAGTACAAAGCTATATAATTTTATGTAACTATCAAAAGTATAGTTGTTGGGGCAGAAAAATACCCATCAAAAAATTGATGGGTATTCGTTATTATTATTCTTGGTCTTCATCGGTAATGTCCCAACAAATACCCTGCAATTTAATGGGTTTACCTTCTGGGCCTTCGAGAATCCTGGATTTAAAATAAACCCTTCTTTCCGCCTTATCGTTGGCACGGATAATTTTATGCGTTCCCTCATAAATGTCCTCAGTATCATCCACATCCTCTATTTTCTTATTGGTTGTGTTTACATACTCACGATCATCAGGGTGAAGTAGGGTGAGGTAGTCGGCATAACTTCCGCTGAACTCATTAGGGCCATAACCGAAGATTTCCTCTGTAACCTGATCCCAGATGATGGTATCTTTTAAATCCCATTCAAAGAAACCTACCCGATTTTCGGTGCTGACTACAGAAAGGAATTCTGATTTTAATTTCAGCTTTTCATGGTTCATCCACTTATCAGAAATATCTGAGCGCATGAGAGAAATCCATTTCACTTTACCCTGCGCATTAAACTCAGGCGTAACATAAGTTTTCAGAATTTGAACTTCTAAATCTTTACTCGAGAAATTCTCAAGGGTCTCAAATACTACTTCCTGCTTCTGCTCAATCGCATTTTCAATTTGCTTTTTGCAGGTCTCCCAATATTTGTCCGAGAATAATTTCTCTGGATTGCCTAAAGGGATTTTTTGTTCATCATTACTGTAAATAATGTTGAGCTCGCTGCTCAGAATAATACATTCAGCATTAACAGTTTTAAAGGCTTTTTCCAATAAAGATTCTGCCCCTTGCTGGGTGCTTAAACTGGAAACTTCCCGCCAAACGCTATTGCTGTGTGAAATTTCGCCATTTTCATCCAAAACAGGCTCTACACTTAATAGTACAGGGACTGGGTAGCCTTCTTTGGTTAGAACGGTGAGCTCCTCATTGTGTACTTTTTCATTTCTCATGAACCTTTCAAAGCACTTTTTGGCGATGGCTCTGGAGGTCTCGGCATAAATATCGAAGACTTGCATGCCCACCACTTCATCTTTATTTTTGTAGCCTAAGCGAGTGAAGAGCTTTTGATTGACATTGGTAATCAGACCATTGGTGCCCACGCTCAATAACATGTCAGGGCTCGATTCATAAAGCGCTTTGTACTGTTGTTTTTGTTCAGCTAACGACTGGCGGAGGGTATTTTCTTCCGTCAGGTCTTTAATGCTGAGCGAGTAGGCGCTGATTTGGTTGTCTTTGTTAAATAAAATGGTGGGTTTAATCAGCACCTCAATATTCTCTGTTTCCGCATTGCTGTGTCTGGTGCGATAACTTTGATTAGCCCCATTGTTCGCCAAATTCTTAAACATTTCCCGCATGACTTTTTCCGATTCTTCGGAATAGATCGTCGAGATCGGCTTACCGATAATTTCAGCAGGCAAGAATTTGTAAATATCTTTGGCGGTTTCATTCCAACCCAAAATAGTGCCATCAAGATCCACCGTGATTAAAGCATCACGGGTAACATCGAGCAGTTTCTCCAGATTTTCATATTTGGAGTCCATTTCTTTGCTTTCGGTCACATTGATATAGGTGATCACGACCCCATCTTTTTTGCCGTCAGAATCCACAAATGGCAGGATTCGCTGCAAGTACCATTGTCCGTCGTTAGTTTTTACCTCCGCCTGTCGAACTTTATGGGTCTCACTAACCACCTTCACTTCATCTGTAATGGAAATGACTTCATTATCTACAAAATTGGAGGTAAAGTGAGTGATTGGTCGCCCGATATCATTTTCCTGCAAGTTGAATTGCTCACGGATCGAAGGCGTAATTTTCTTGATTCTATTGTCTGTATCGAGAAAGATAATACCGATTTCAGTACTTTTCAGGATATTGTCAATCTCTGCTTTCAGCGCACCAACCTCTTCCAGTTTAAGCTCATGCTCACTGTTTACGGTGTGCAATTCTTCATTCACCGACTGCAACTCTTCGTTGGTTCCCTGAAGCTCCTCATTGGCAGCCAGCAACTCTTCGTTGGTAGATTGTAATTCTTCATTACTGGTTTCTACCTGCTCAATAGTATTTTGAAGATCTTCTTTGGTGCGGGCGAGTTCTTCCTCAAGTTCAGAAAGTTTCTGCGTACGGTGCTGGTCACCCATTACATAATGGGTCTCGTCATCGGAGGTAGATAATTCCTGTACTGTGGTTTGCGGAATGAAGGTGACCAGTACCAGTTTTCGGCTCGTAATATTGGGCACTTCAAAAGGGCTCGCATAAACATCCACCGTCAGGACCTGGTCTTTGTGCGTGTACCTAATTTTCAGGTAAGCAACCTCCTGATTGTCCCTAAGGGCTTTCCTGCTGGCAGAACTTACGGCCATAGAAAGCTGGTTGGGCAACATTTTCAGTACATTGGTGCTGAAGCCCTCTTCGGGGAATTCTATAAAGTGGCGGAATTTCCCGATGGCATGAATGATATTGTAATTCTCATCGAGGTAAACGCCCGCAATGTCTAATTTTCTGGAAATGATGGAATTGAAAGACTCCGTCATTTTTTTCTCCACCGTCAGGTTTTTATCTCCTGCAGCAGTGCGCTGATTGATGGATCTGTTGATATTATGATAGGGAAGCTTATCGCTGGTCAATTGTCTGCTGGCTTCTTTATTAACATATATTCTGAATTTGCGATCGACCTCAGCAAACACATCCTTCAGTTCGCCTACCGTTTCGGAAGAACCGAGCAAGAGGTAACCATTGAGTTTGAGGGCAAAATGCATCAGTCCAATGGCTTTGTTCTGCGCCGCAGTTTGCAAATAGATCAGCATGTTTCGGCAAACCACCAAGTCCATTTTATTGAATGGCGGATCTTTCAGAATATTGTGTTCCGAAAAGATGACCATTTTACGAATGTTCTCGGCAATATTAAAGGTGTCGCCTTGGCCACGGAAATATTTCTTGATATAGGACTTGGGAATGTCGGCCACTGTGGAGAGTGGATAAACCCCCTTTCGGGCCACATCCAGGTGGAGTTTCTGAAGGTCAGTGGCGAAAATCTTCACATCGATTTGCAATCCGAGCGTGTCGAGTTCTTCACGAATGATCATCGCCAAAGTATAGGCTTCTTCTCCTGTACTACAACCCACGGACCAAATTTTGATCGATTCTCCAGAGGATTTTGCGCCCTTGATCAGGTTCGGTACAATTTCATCCTTAAAATAAGACCAAACAGCCTCATCACGGAAAAAGCGGGTAACGCCAATCAAAAATTCATTGACCAGTAAATCCACCTCATTAGAGTGCTGGTAAACGTAGGCCAGATATTCTTTGGGCGTAGATTTCCCCACCATGCCCATGCGTCGGGAAATCCGGCGAATAAGCGTGGGTCTTTTATAGGAACTGAAATCCAGCGAGGACACATTACAAATGTGCGTCAGGATTTTGTCCAGGGAATTTTCATCGTTTAGCAATTGCTTCTCAGCACCGTCTTCACTTTTGGGCAACTGAATCAGGTTCAGCATTTCACTCGCCAAATCCTGAATAGGGAGGATGGTATCCGCCAGCCCCGTACTGATCGCACTTTTGGGCATGCCATCAAATTTGGCCTCCTCAGGATTCTGAACCATCACCATACCACCGGCCTCTTTGATCGTTCGCACGCCCTGAGTACCATCACTGCCCGAGCCAGAAAGAATCACGCCCACGGCGCGGTCTTTTTTGTCTGCGGCCAAGGAACGGAAAAATATATCTATTGGGAGGTGTGCAGCATCGAAGCCCAAAGGTTTATCGGACAACCACAGCCTGTTATCGCTGATGGTCATATTTTTCTTTGGGGGAATCAGATAAATCGTGCGGGGAAGCACTTCCTCATCATCTCCTGCTTCTTTCACAGGGATGTCGGTGTTTTTAGCCAATAGCTCCGCCATCAGACTCTTATAATCTGGCGACAGGTGCTGAATGACCACAAAACTGTGCGGACACTCCCTTGGCAGGTGATCAAAAAACTCCTTAAGAACTTCCAGACCTCCAGCACTTGCGCCTATACCAATCACCTGGAAATCCTGAGGATTGATTTCGTGTGGGGCGTAGGATTTTTCTGTTTGGGTTTTGTTCATGATCTATACTTTAATATTTTATTTTTATGATTAAAGCCAATGTAATGAATTCATGTGAACATAGATAGTGTTTGGCTGATTATTGTTTTTATGTAATAAAATGGTGGCTTTTAATTCACCTTGTTTGCTTTCTTTTAAAGACTTGATTACTTTGAAAGTACAACATCGAACTATATGAACAGTCTTACAAAACCGATATACACCATTGGCTTGGGTGCAAGCGCTGAAGGCGAGCAAGCCGTAGAAAAGTTCATTCTCGCATTGCCAGCTTCGTTTTCTGATGTATTGATTGTCGTACAGAATTTACCGACGCATCAGCAAACCGACCTGGCAGACAAACTGACGGAGATCAGTAAATTTCCTGTAGCGATTGCCGAGGATGGTACAAAACTTAAAATCGGTCATGTGTATGTATGTCCTGTCGGTAAATTTGCCAAAATTGAAGGGGCTTCTCTGCGTTTGTTTTCTGCTGATCTTGGGCAATATAAGCACCCTATCGATGAGTTTTTCACCTCATTGGCAGAGGAGAAAAAGCGGTCAGCCGTAGGGATACTCATGGCCAGCCATAGTGAAGATGGCGCAAAAGGATTGCAGGCGGTAAAGCACCACGGCGGCCTCACGATTGGTGCGGCTATAGCTGAAAATGTAGCGGTGGAAACGGATTTGGAGATGGTGCAAAATGATGCCAATAGTGATGATGGTGCGCTTGATGTTGAGCAGATCATGACCTTTCTGGAAGTTCATCGAGGGCAGGGGATTGTTGATCGTTCGATCAGTTATTCTGAGAATTTGGAACTGCTTCATCTTCTTAAAATAATTATAGATGAAATCAGTATAGAGGGGGGAGTAACTATTGAGGAGTTATTGGGATGCCTAAAGGAGCGTAAGAAAAGCCTCTCTTACCGAGTGAACTCCAACTACAGAAAGTATGTAATGAGCCACCCCGATGAGGTGGGCTTTATTGGCCGCCTGATCAAGGAACGCGCCTGTGCCAAGCTGAATAAGATTAACAGTTATAATTTCTCAACACTGATCGATCATTGGTTCAGGAATTTTGAAGGGCACCAGATGAAAGTCTGGATTTTGGGCATTACAGATTCATGGGTGATTTTTCAGTTTGCCATTGCCATGTACAGGGCGAATCAACGTCGACGAATCCCGCTTAATTACAAGATCTTCATTTCAGATCATGATACAGATAAGTTATTTAAAGTTAATCTGAATAAGCTTTATAGTCAGGATGTTTTAGGGCTGAATATTTCAGATTTCAAGGACTATTTTGCCTTTGGAAGACATCGGTTAATCCTAAAGAAAGAGGTGGCCTCCACGCTATTTTTCAACACCAATCAGTTGGGAATTGATGCGCCTTTGAGCAATCTGGATGCCGTGGTATGTAACTTTAAGTTATCCAAAATGCCTGCGGTTCAATATCAGTTTGCCGTAAAATCGCTGGAATTTGCCCTAAAAAAGGGGGCTTATTTTTATATGAGCGTAGAAGATAAAAGCTTTTTAGCTCAGCCTTTGGGTGGCTTTAAAACTTTGCGTAAAATCTTTAAGCGGCTTGAACTCTATAGGGTGGAAGGGGTGAACCATAACCCGACAGGAGAGCCTGTTGATAAAGACAAATTACTGGACAGATATATAGAAACGCTGAATATTGATGCACATGAAAAGTTAAATCATTGGTTTCAGGAAGAGTTTCCAAAAGTTATAAATGTAGGTATAAGTTATTTTTCATCTTCTTTTGAATTAATTAAGTTTAATAACTCTTTTCAGGAATATTTCCCGAATTTTAAATTTTTTCCTGGGAAGAAAATCAATCACTTTTTCCCTCCGAACTTACTTGAAATCCTCTTTTTGCAGTTGGAGGCATTGAGCGAAGAGGAGGACCAGAAATTTATTACTCACGCCATGATTAACCATCAGGCGACGGACATCTACCTGAAAGCATTTTTTAATGATGGTAAACTATTGAGTTTTATCATTTGTATTATGCCAACCACATTAAGTAAAAACAGTGTGGCAGCAATGGACCTCAATAAGCATGGAGATTACATGCATCAAGTATTGAGGGATGAGTTGTTTGAAACCCAGTTGAGTGCTGACATTATCCGAAAGGAGGCACAAAAGGCTTCCACGGAATTACATGAGGTCAACGAAAAATTATTACTGTCCAATGAGGAGTTTCAGACCGCCAATGAAGAATTACAAAGCCTGAATGCGGAACTGATGACCGTGAATTCTGAATTCCATGATCAGAATCTGGAGCTTCGGCAGCTGAATTCCGATATGATGAGCCTGATGCGGAACAGTAATATCGGGACGGTTTTTCTGGATGGGGAACTGGAGATCAAGCGTTACTCACCACTGATGGAGCAGTTTTTCGGGATTCAGAAATCGGATTTGGGCAGGTGTTACGAGGATTTGGCCGCTTTGCATAAAGCTTTGGGATTGCGATCCTTCTTGTATGGCATTATTTCGTCGAGGGAGGTTTATGAAGACGAAATTCAGTTAGAAAACAAAAAATGGTACCTACGTAAGGTTTGCCCAAGTATTAACGAATATAGTGTAGCGGAAGGAGTTGTTGTTACTTTTATTGATATAGATGAACTTAAAAAGGAGCAAAATAAGGTGCAGGCAAAGGAGAAAAAGCTGTCCTCTTTGATCTCTGCGACCTCTACCTGTTTCACGACGGTAGATTTGCACGGACGCATTTCTTTTTGCAATAAAAATATCTGGAATAATAATCAGCGGCATTTAATGGGCCTGAACTTTTTAGAAGTGGTAGAGGATTTACAGATTGTAGATTTGCCTTTTCTTTTCAAAAAAGTCAATTTGACAGGCCAAAACTTCACCTTTGATCATCATTTTGATCATCGTCTATATGGGGTGAAGCATTATACCAATGTGATTTCTCCTGTCATTGTAGGAGGTCATATCCAGGAATATTATATTATCAGTACTGATATTACGGAAATTATAGAAGCCAAAACACAGCTGGAAAGTTCGAATGCAGATCTGGAAAGATTTGCTTATATCGCCTCGCATGATTTGCAAGAACCTTTGCGTACCATTATTAATTTTGCAAAATTAATAGAAAAAAATGAAGATATAGCTGATAATGCCGAACTTAAGCAATACCTTTCCTTTATTGATCAGGCTTCTGCCCGAATGAGCGATCAGGTGCAGGGATTGTTGGAACATTCCCGAATTGGGCGTAAACGCGCTTATGAAGAAGTGGATTTGGTGGAAATGATTCAGGAGGCTGAATCGGACCTTTCTTTGACGATTGCTGAAACTCAGGCAAGGATTATTTACCCCGAATCCTCAGTTATTATTTGGGGGAGCGGGATTGAGGTAAAGTTACTTTTTCAGAACTTATTGAATAACGCCATCAAGTTCAGAAAAACAGATGTTTACCCTCGAATACAAATTGAAGTGAAGAATTATGCCTCCTATGTTGAAGTGTTTGTAAAGGATAACGGCATTGGAATAGCAGAAAAATATCACGAAAAAATCTTTATGATTTTTCAGCGCTTACACAATCGAGCAGACTATGAGGGGACAGGCATTGGTTTGGCTTATTGTAAGAAAATTGTTGAATCGCATGGAGGAAAAATAAGCGTAGTGTCAGATGGTGAAACGGGAAGTACCTTTATTTTCACCTTACCTAAATATATAAATAATGCATGATCTAATTAGAAGTGTGTTTCTGGTGGATGATAACCCAGCAGATAATTTTTATCATTCCATCGTGATAAAGAAAACAGGCTTTGATGGGGATATTGTCACACTTTTAAACGGAGAGGATTTAATTAACGAGTTGAAAGATATTTTGCTGACCAAGCGAGAACTCCCTGATTTAATTTTCATGGATATAAATATGCCACGGATGTCGGCTTGGGATGTATTGGACGAATTGCGCTTGATGCAAGAAGAATACCCGATTGATGTTTGCATTTTTTTACTCACCACCAGCAGAAGTTATTCCGATGTTCGGAAATCAAAGGACTATCCGATGGTCAAGAAATTGATCAACAAACCAATAGGAGAGCAGGATTTTGTGAGTGCAATTAATGCTAAATTGCACTTGTAGTTTTCTTGGTCGGCATCACGATCGGAACGCTCGCGACAGGATTATTGAAACTCATATTTCCTTCAGTTTACCAATGGTTATCGATTTCCCGATCAGCTGTTATAAAAATCAATAGTGGTTCTCTATCGCGAGACTCCGTCTCGTGTTAGTTTTGGGTTTAATTGTTGTTATTAAGGGTGGGACGCTCGCGACAGATTTTATTGAAACTCATATTCCCTTCAATTAACAAAAGGTTATGGTTTGCCCGATCAGCTGTTATACAAATCAATAGTGGTCCTCTATCGCGAGACTCCGTCTCGTGTTAATTGTGGGTATTGTTGTTATTAAGGGTGGGACGCTCGCGACAGATTTTATTGAAACTCATATTTCCTTCAATTTATAAAAGGTTATGGATTGTCCGATCAGCTGTTATACAAATCAAGTGGTCCTCTATCGCGAGACTCCGTCTCGTGATTAGTTGCGGGTTTAATTGTTGTTATTAAGGGTGGGACGCTCGCGACATATTTTTTGAAACTCATACTTTCTTCAATTTACCAATGGTTATGGATTGCCCGATCAGCTGTTATACAAATCAATAGTGGTCCTCTATCGCGAGACTCTGTCTCGTGATTAGTTGCGGGTTTAATTGTTGTTATTAAGGGTGGGACGCTCGCGACAGATTTTTTGAAACTCATATTCCCTTCAATTAACAAAAGGTTATGGTTTACCCGATCAGCTGTTATACAAATCAATAGTGGTTCTCTATCGCGAGACTCCGTTTCGTGATTAGTTGCGGGTTTAATTGTTGTTATCACGAATGGGACACTTGCGATAGGCTGACCTCAATGATCATTTAAAATACTCAAATAAACCTTTAAAAGTCCATTGTTATTTATCGATTTTTGTACATGATGATATTTCATTAGTAGTTATAAAGCCCCCAAGCATCAGTTAGTTTTTTCGTTTTGTTTATTCTCGAATAGCCTAAGCCTAAAGGAGGGACTTGTTCAGCATTCAGTTTAAAATAATATCCACCAGAATTTTTAAGGAATCCTCCAAACTCAACATAACAATACCCATTCTCATATTGACAAGGATTAAGTTTATTAAAGTTTTCACAAAGCGAAATATAGTCTTTTGTAGTCAGGTTGTTTTTTAAAGAATAATCTTCAACAATCCATGAGCCACTAACTTTATTCTCTAATGGCATGATCGAATGATAGGTACGAAATACATTGATTGTTTTGGCATGGTATATAGAAAGATACCCTATTGAAAGATAATCACCTATGGAGAAATACATGGCCCCAATCAAAGAGATATGCACGGCAGTCATTTTTAGGTTATGGAATGTTCTATACTTCTTGAAAATTAACCTGTAAATTAATACGAATACAAATATTATCTCAATGAAAATGAGTAGGACAAATAAAAATATCCAGTTCATGATAGAAGCTCGGAGGATAAAGAATAGGCCAATTAACATCACATTTGATAGGATCGTGTATTTAGAGTTCATTTTTTAAGATTTTATCCGAATCATAGGTAGACGAAAGGTCGATTTTCCATAAACCCAACACATTACCAAATTTTGTTAGGCAAAAATATATGTTATATTAATTTAGTCATATTTGAAGGTCCCCAAAAGGTTATTTTGATATTTTAGGTATTACTTATACGGAGAGTGGTGATTTTGCAAAAGTCAAACCTCGCAGTAGGGACGTTGGATGCAACGTCCCTACCGAGAGTTCAAAAATATTTGATAGCCTAAAAGTGTTCTGAATTAGAAAATTTCAATTTAAAAAGACAAGCAATTGATTCCATGTCTATAATTGATGTTTTTGCTTCAGTGTCTTTAACCATTTCTGCTCGGTATCTGTCAAAAGGTTGATGTTTGCTTTATATTTTGAGTTCGCCGTATACCATTCTTGCTTTTCGTAGTATTGTTGAATTAGGGGTGTTTTAAAGACATAACCTCTTCGAGCGAAAGGGAGATTTCTTAGGATTTTGTATGAGTCCTCATTTTTTGTTTCAAATTTGTGGATGAAATTTTTCACATTGAACGGAATATCCATCGTTGTATGATCGAATGATTTTGACATAAGGAATTCCATGTCAGTGGTAGCGTAAATAACAAGCTCCCCTTTGGGTGAGAAATTTTTCTGTTTGAATACAACAGGATTATGTCCCGTGATTACTCTTATTGGTTTAGATATTTCAGAGAAGGATGATTGTTTTTTTGAATTAAGTATTTTAGTGGCCCCCGTCCAATTTTGGAAACCAGTAAAAAATGTTTGCTCAATTAGATAGTCATAGTAATCACTTAAATCAAGAATTAGGGTAAAGTCGTCGATCTGTTTATTTGCCCACCGCGTTGCAGGAGTTAAAAGGTAATGAAGTTCAAATATGGTATTGAAGTGAGCTGAAATGTCTATTCTATAGCTGTGTTTAATGGTATTTATTCCCTTCTTGAATTTTGTGTTAAAATGGTAAACATAGAAGAAATTAGGCTCATTTTTATTGAAGTTATCTCCTTTAGCTTCTTGTTCAGTTAAGCCTTGAATTTGGCCATTTTTGAAATATTCTTCAGTATGGACGATAGAAGATTGGAAGGGAAGAGGTTGTCCATTAAAGATAACCTTGAAGTCGGTCATATAGGGGTGTTGTCCATTCTTAGGTGTTCCATCAACATCTCCAGCAGGGGATGGTGCTTCGAACCCAACCAAGAGTTCTTTTTGATCTTTCGGGTTGTTAAAGGTGTAGTTGACTGTTACTAAAAATTGATTGTTAGTTGTACGTTCTATTTTAAGTATCTCTTTTGTTATACTGATGTCGGTTTCTTGGATAGGAATAAGCTGATTTCCTGATGCGTAAAACACACCGTCATTGGCTTTTGCAAAAAGGGCGGTAATGGTTAGAACAATCAAAAAAATGTATTTCATTTCCTTTTAGGTTTACATGGAATCACAAAATAAATGGATTGCCAATGTTTTTGTCTTTATCTTCTTAAAAATGAATTAATTAATATAATCATATCAACCCAACCAAAAAAAATTATTCAATTATTTCAATAATTTTTATTCCCATAAATGAAGGGTATTCCCCAAAAATAGAAAAAATCCCCTGCCTCATTCGAGGCAGGGGATTTAATATCTATGAGAAAGTCCTTTTTTGATTCTTAAGGAAGGCTTGTGACATTGTCAGAACCTCTATTAATAAGTGCTTTTTTCTTTTTTCGATTTCTGTTAAAAAATAATGTGAAAGGTATTTTCGCATCTTTTGCATAATTAATTAATCCAATTTGAGTTCCGTTTAAGCTATTAGCGTAATTGAAAAGACCTATTTGAAGTCCTTTATGAGTGGAATCGGTAAGGTTAACCATTGATACACTTACTCCATTCAATGTATCAGCGCTACATTCAAACCCACCAATAAATAGACCATTTCCTTTTTGTACATGGTTAAAAATTCCAATTTGAACTCCTTTCATTTTATTACTCATTGCTATTCCCCCTAAAAAAAGCCCCTTACCATCTCTTGCATTGGTGAAAAATCCAATTTGAGCTCCTTTCATCTTTTCACTCTTTACCATCATAAAACCAAAATTGATTCCAGAACTCATGTTATTGACGCGAGACAATAGCCCTAAATTTAATCCATTCATGTTGGACATTATTGTGAGTGCTGATAAGGTTATCCCGTTATTGGTTCCCCCAAAATATGTTGGTGATAAACTAATTCCATTTACGGTATTATAATTAGTCTCAGGGAACGATGGGTGGGGAAGAAAATATCCCCATAAACCATTGCCTATTAATTCTATATTAAGGCCATTTACCATTAAATGGTCATGATCACTCCAGCTTGAACTATTAAATGGTCCTAAGGCTACTCCATTAATTTTTGAAACATTATTAGGTTGAACCCAAAAAATATTTTTGACCTTTGGAGTTTGAGCTTTTTGGCCTTTTACTGAAAATGAGATACATAAGGAAATAGTTAAGACTAATATCTGTTTCATTTTTATGAATCTAAACTTAATCAATGGATTTATATTAATTTATATAATATAGCTATGCTAAACCTTGATCAAAAGATTGTTCGAATATTTCGATAATTATTCTTCCCCTAAACGAAAGCCATCCTTCCAAAAACAAAAAAATCCCCTGCCTCATCCGAAGCAGGGGATTTATATTTATGTTAAATACGTTCGTATTATTTCTCTTGGGTTTGTGCTTCAACCCATTGGCGGGCATTTACAAATGCTTCGATCCATGGGGATACTTCGTCGTTTTTGCGAGAAGCAGGGTAGTGTGCCCAGTTCCATGGGAAGATCGCGCGCTCCAAGTGAGGCATCATTGCCAAGTGGCGACCGTCGTGTGAAGCAACCGCTGCGGTATTGAAGTCTGAACCGTTAGGGTTGGCAGGGTATGACTCGTAAGCATATTTACCAACGATGTTGTACGACTCTTCGGCATAAGGGAAAGAGAATTGACCTTCACCGTGAGCGATCCAAACACCCAAACGTGAACCAGACAAGCTGTTCAACATCACGGCATTGTTTTCAGGGATGGTCATGTTCACGAAGCCAGACTCAAATTTACCTGATTCGTTGTGAAGCATGGCTGTTTTCTCTTCGTGGTCAGGGTTAATTAATCCCAACTCGATCATCAACTGACAACCGTTACACACACCCAACGACAAGGTATCAGGGCGAGCGAAGAAGTTATCCAAAGCTTCTTTGGCTTTCGGGTTGTACAAGAATGCACCAGCCCAACCTTTGGCAGAACCCAAAACGTCTGAGTTAGAGAAACCTCCAACGAAAACAATCAAGTTTACATCTTCCAAAGTCTCACGTCCTGCGATCAAGTCGGTCATGTGAACATCTTTCACATCGAAACCTGCCAAGAACATTGAGTAAGCCATTTCACGGTCACCGTTCACCCCTTTTTCACGGATGATCGCTGCACGAACGCCTGACTTACCTTTGCGGTCTTGCGTCAATCCGTAATCAGCTAACTTACCTGTGAATTCAGTATTGAAAGTGAAACGTAGTGGCGAGTTTTTGTAAGAATCAAAACGCTCAGACGCCAACTCTTCACCTGATTGGTGACGATCCAACAAATAAGAAGTTTTGAACCATACATCACGCAATTCAGGAACAGGGATGAAGAATTTAGTGCCGCCATTGCGAACCGCCAATTCTTTATCTTCTACAGGAATACCGATCAATGTCGCTTTGATACCCGCTTTTTCGAAGAACTCCGTTACGTAAGCTTCATCATTTACCTGAAGCAATACCGCACTGTTTTCTGCGAACAATACTTTGATCAAGTCTTCTTCTTCCAAACCAGTCAAGTCCACATCAGCAGCCAAGTTTTGCTCAGCGAAACACATTTCCAACAAAGCAGTGATCAAACCACCCGCAGAAATATCGTGTCCTGCTTCCACTTTGTCTTCCATGATCAACGTTTGGATGGCGTTGAAAGCTTTCTTGAAGTATTCAGGATCTTTAACGGTAGGAGCAGAATCACCCAATTTGTTTTGCGCTTGCGCGAATGCAGATCCACCCAAGTTCAAAGCGTCAGATGACAAGTCAATATGGAAGATTGGCTTGTCCACTCCTTTTTGCAATACAGGAGAAACAACTTTCTTCACGTCTTCAACTTCACCAGCAGCAGAGATGATCACCGTACCAGGAGCGATAACGGTTTCGTCCTTGTACTTTTGTGTCATCGACATCGAATCTTTACCTGTTGGAATATTGATACCCAAAGCACATGCGAAATCCGAAGCGGCTTTAACGGCATCGTACAAACGAGCGTCTTCCCCTTCGTTTTTACATGGCCACATCCAGTTGGCAGACAAAGAAACACCGTTCATTTGGTGCGTCAATGGTGCCCAAACCAAGTTGGTCAATGATTCCGCAATAGAGTTTACAGAACCTGCTTTTGGATCGATCAAACCTGAAACAGGATCGTGACCGATTGCCGTAGCCACACCGCCTTTACCTTTGTAATCCATGGCCATTACGCCCACGTTGTTCAAAGGCAATTGCAAAGCCCCAGCAGTTTGTTGTTTGGCAACTTTACCAGAAACCGAACGGTCCACTTTGTTGGTCAACCAGTCTTTACAAGCCACTGATTCCAATTGAAGGACATCCACAAGATAATCCAAAAGTTTATCGGAGCTGTATTCAACAGGAGCAAATTTTTCGTTTTTGGCACGGTCTTTCATGATCGTTTTCGGTGGGTTACCGAACATGTCCGCCAAGTCCAAATCGATTGGGTTTTCACCCGTTTGTTTATCTTCAAAAGTGAAACGCATATCGCCCGTAGCCTCACCAACCTCATAGATTGGAGAACGCTCACGCTCACCGATGCGCATCAATTCGTCAATGTCTTCTTTTTTCATCACAAGACCCATGCGTTCCTGCGACTCATTACCAACGATCTCCTTGCCAGAAAGGGTAGGGTCACCCACAGGCAACTTGCGAAGGTCGATTTTTCCACCCACTTCTTCAACCAACTCAGAAAGCGAGTTCAAGTGACCACCAGCACCGTGGTCGTGGATAGAAATGATGGTGTTTTTATCTGACTCCACCAATGCACGGATGGCATTCATGGCACGTTTCTGCATCTCAGGGTTCGAACGCTGAACGGCATTCAACTCAATCGCTGAAGAAAATTCTCCTGTATCCACAGAAGATACAGCGCCACCGCCCATACCGATGCGGTAGTTGTCACCACCCATCACTACGATGCGGTCTCCTTTGGAAACGGCTTTCTTCAAGGCATGCTCGTGCTTGGCAAAACCAACACCTCCCGCCAACATGATTACTTTATCGAAACCTAATTTGCGGTCGTTCTCCTCATGCTCGAAAGTCAGCAACGATCCTGTGATCAATGGCTGACCGAATTTGTTACCGAAATCAGAAGCACCATTAGAGGCTTTGATCAAAATTTCGATAGGCGTTTGGTACAACCATGGACGCGGAGCGATGTTTTTCTCCCAGTTACGTGCTTCTTCCAAACGAGAGTAAGGCGTCATGTAAACCGCCGTTCCTGCCAATGGCAAAGAACCTTGTCCACCTGCCAAACGGTCACGAATCTCACCACCCGCACCTGTTGCCGCGCCATTGAATGGCTCAACAGTGGTTGGGAAGTTGTGCGTCTCTGCCTTAATAGAGATCACCGATTCGATCTCTTTGGTCTCGAAGAAATCAGGTTTGTCTTGTGTTGCAGGAGCGAATTGCTCCATTTTTGGTCCTTTTACAAAAGCCACATTGTCCTTATAAGCAGACACCAAATGGTTTGGGTGCTCATTGGACGTCTTGCGGATCATCTTGAAAAGGGAATCTTCTTTTTCTTCTCCATCAATGATGAAGGTCCCGTTGAAGATTTTGTGACGACAGTGCTCAGAGTTCACCTGTGAGAACCCGAAAACTTCTGAATCGGTCAATTTGCGCCCCAACTTCTCGGTCAGGCCTTCGAGGTACTGAATTTCTTCCGCACTCAAAGCCAATCCTTCAGCTTTGTTGTAAGCGGCAATATCCTCAATATAAACCACCGCTTCTGGGGCTTTGCTGATATTGAATACCTGTTGATCTAATCCATCATATTTGGCTTGCAACATTGGGTCAAAAGTAGCCTCAGCATCTTGCTTCTCGAATTGCTCGATGCGGACGATACCTTCGATCCCCATGTTTTGAGTGATCTCCACGGCGTTGGTACTCCATGGCGTGATCATTTCTTTTCTCGGTCCGATGAACGTCCCTTCAATTGTGGTTTGATCTATAGCTTTCGCATTTCCGAACAACCATTTCAACTTATTGCAGTCTTGCTCATTTAAAGGCTTTTGAGCTTCAACTACAAAAAAATTATTTTGTACGCCTTGATAGAATGTGATCATCCTTATAAGAAAATTTGAACGGTTAAGGGATTTGTTCCTTCAAGCGGCAAAAATAAGGCTTTATTTGATAGAATATGGGCTTTTGCTAATAAAAATACCTGCCGAAGGAAATATTTTTTTCGATAGATGCTTTAAATATGATTTTTAGCATGGAAAAGTAGCTTGTTTGGCCTAAAAATAGGGAATGCAGCGTTTTTTTGGGTGATTTTTTGGGGAGGGTTGGTTTGAAGGGTGCGTTGATTTGAAGAAGGAGGGTGTTTTTCTTTCGGCTTGTTTTTCACCACAGCTGAAGCAATGGCCTATCAATACAAAAACCTGCTGAAGCAGGTTGGTGTGGGTATTTTAGGCCATGATTACCTTGATTTACAGGATTACCACGATTTTATGTTTGATGGATAACGGTTATTCTGTAAAGGCATAATTATTATATCTCATGTGTTGTTAGTTTGCCCTCTTTTTTTACCACCGCTGAAGCAGTGGGCTAACAGCGTGAAACCTTCTGAAGCAGGTTGGTGTGGATTACATAGGGAATTCCTCCTTAAACTTTAAGCTGCTATATTTACATGGGAACTCATTTGAAATGCAAGACCAACCCATTTTAATGGGTTTGACTCTGTTAGGACAAGGTTTCAACCTTGGTTTATTTATCAACCCTGCACGCTATCATCCACCTCAAACCAATCCAAATTACGCTCAGCTTCATTAAAGTGCATTCCGATCAAAATGATTTTTCGATCATCATTTAGATACGGCGCATAGTATTTTTTCTCATGGATTTGCTGAATGGCTTCGCCTTTCTCTTTGCCTTCAGGCTTCGGTGCATTCACCTTGAATTCGACGACATAAATATGCGTTGGTGTTTCCATGACCAAGTCGATTCTGCCGTGGGAGGTGGCTTCTTCGGTGTGGGTTTTCAAGCCTAAAGCCATCAAATAAACATACATCACTGAGGCGTAATAGCCTTCAAATTTATCGATGTTGTTTTGTACATAATTATTGTATGGGATCGCCGAAAACATCGCCTTGATCGCTTTTTCGAAATCCCCTAATCGATGATCATAAATAGCATCAAAGGCTTTATAATTATGGTGCTGATTGCTTTGTCGGAGCCCCGTCAGATCCATCAAAAACAGATTATTCAAAGAAACCTGAATTTCATTGTTGGGAATAGCCATTCGGTAACGATAACCACGCATCGGCACTTTGATGCGCTCAGCAATGGTTAGATATCCCGCTTGCCATAAAAGAGAAACCAAGTTCAGGTTGTTCAAATTAAATTGCTTCAACTCCTCCGATGGCAAAACCATATTACTCAATTGGTAGGGCATCATTTCACCTTTGGAAAAAATCTTAGTGATGAAAGTGGGCTGGCCTGAGTCCCACCAATAATTATCAAAATCCGCCTGTTTTTTCAGGAACAGTAAAATGTCAAATGGATTATAGACCTTATCGCCAAGGTAGTTGTAGCCATTGTACCAAGCCTTGACCTCCTCCATATCGACATCATCAAAATAGTTTCCAAAGCAAGTTTCCAATTCTTTTTGGGTAAAACCACAAATGGATGCGTATTGACTATCAAGGGTAATGTCCTCAAAATTATTTGCCCCACTGAAAAGCCCCACGCCTGTGAATTTGGTTATACCCGTCATGAAGCAGAAGCGAATGTATTGATCTGAGGCTTTGATCGCTGAATAAAAACCACGCAAAACATCCAATGACTTAGCTGCTAACTGGTCATCACTGGACAGGGTGTCCTGCACGGGTTTGTCGTATTCATCGATGAGGATTACAATCTTCTTTCCCGATTTTTGGTGTATTTTTTCAATCAATTCACCAAATTTTGGACCTACACCTTTTAGCTCTAAGTCTTCATATGATAAATTATGCTTTAAGCAGTTTCTCAATAATGAATTAGCAAGTTGATCATTTACAGACTCAAGGTTCTTATAATTGATTCCACTCAAATCAATTCGAATGACAGGATAACTTTGCGACCAATCCCATTTGTCATGAATGTAAAGCCCTTCGAACAGCTCCTGTTTTCCTTCAAAAAGTGACTGAAAGGTCGAACAAAGCATCGATTTTCCGAAACGGCGAGGACGCGAGAGAAAGTAATAGCCTTTGGGTAAAGCAACCATTTGATGGATATGCTGTGTTTTATCAACATAAACATATTCGGCCTCTTTGGTTCGCAGGTCTTCAAATGTCTGTATTCCGATCGGTAATGCTTTTCGTTGGTTCATGGGATTATCCATTTTTGAATTGGTGCTTAAAGATACAGTTTTTTTGGAAAAGGGGACTGAAAAGGACATAAGGTTATTTTGATGAGATTAAATCAAACCCAATTCCTCTTTCTGTACTCCGTCGGGCTCATCTGTTTCCTTCTGACAAACTGCTCATGGAAATAGCTGAGGCTATTGTATCCACAACCGTAGGCAATTTGAGAAATGGCCTCGTCCGTTTCTGTCAGCAGGGTGGAGGCGTGTTTTATTCTGATTTGGTTCAGGTATTCGGAGAAAGTTCTTTTGGTTCGTTTTTTAAAAAATCGACAAAAGGCAGGTGGCGACATCTCCATTTTCTCGCAAATGCTCTGGAGGGTGATCTGTTGGTTGAAATTGACAAAGATCTCCTCTAAAATCTGACTGAACACTTCATGGTTTTGATGAAGCTGCATTTGAGATTCTTCACTGAAAGACAAAAGTGTTCTTTCCTCCACGGCGCTTAATTTGTTCAGGAGTTTGTACAGCTGCATCAGTTTTTCAAATCCATTCGCCGCCAAAAGTTCGTGGATTGCTTGTAGAAATTGCGCTCCCTCGGGGAAATGAATACCTGCATCCGCCATTCTTAGCATATTTTGTATAGCAGAAAATTCCTTTAACCCTCCTTGCGGACAGACCTGTGGTTTGAATTGTATCACAATCGATTCGCTGAATAAGCCTGTATCCTCCACCCATTGCAGGTCAGTTTCCCAATAATGCGAAAGATCGGGGCCGAGCAACACCAAATCTCCTGCCTTGAATGTCGTCTTGTGATCCCCCACATAGCGAATGCCTTCTCCCTGTATAATATAGGTTAATTCATATTCGGGGTGAAAATGCCTTGGCATATCGAAGGCGGGCATTTTAAAATGCTGCACAAAAAAAGACTGATCATCGGTTGGTAATATTCTTTCCCTGATGGCTTTCATGTTTGGTTAATATAGTAGATGCTAATGTTAATATACTGAAAAATGGTCTAAATCACATTCACGATATTGAATAATATTCAATATCAAACAAAACCCAAAACGATGGAAACTACATTAACCGCTGACCTGTCGAAAACCCACCAATTGGTTGGTGAACTTTTTAAATGGCCGACTTCTGCTGAAGAATGGGAAACTTATAAATTATCTCAGGAGCAGATCGATCAATTTCATGAATTGGGCTATGTCGCCAATATTCAGCTTTTAACGGCGGAGCAGCTTGATTTTTTAGGCAGTGAGCTCGCTGAAATCATGGATCCTAATCATCCGCAGCACCATTTGTTTTATGAATTTTGGAGCAATGAATCGGGGGACCCCGACAAGGTGTTGTTTCATGCACTTGGTGCATGGCGCATCACTCAGGGATTTCATGATATTCTGTGGAACCCGTCCTTTGTGATGAAAGCCGCTCAGTTACTTGGTGGAGGCGTTCGCTTTTGGCACGATCAGCTTTTCTGCAAGCCTGCGAAGCATGGAGGTGTTGTGGCTTGGCATCAGGATTATTCCTATTGGACCCGTACCTCGCCCATGCAACATCTGACTTGTTGGGTGGGTATCGATGATGCCACGCCAGAAAATGGCTGTTTGCAATATGTTGAGCGCAGCCACGAATGGGGGCTGATTCCCAAGCCAGACCTTGCAGGGGAAATGAATGGCTTGTTTGAATTCTTGACCGAGGAGCAAAAGGCGGACTTCAAGCCTGTGCATATTCCGCTGAAACGGGGATTCTGTTCCTTCCACCATCCGTTGTTGGTGCATGGGTCGGAGGCCAATGATTCTGAAATGTCGAGAAGGGCTTTTGTGCTGAATGTATTTAAGGATGGCACCCTGTCGGAGACTGATGAAGTCCTGCTAAAAGGCGTTCCTGTGATACAGAAAGGTGCAAAGATGGAAGGTCAGTTTTTCCCTTTACTGACGGATGATCTTGTTTTGGAGGCTTTGGGGGAATAATTTTTGAATTTGGGGGCCTAAGCCGTCTTTATATCATTTAAAATAAATATTAGTTAGTCAAATCTTCTGCTTAGGCTATTGCACAGCTCGAGTTTATCCTTCTTATGAAAGATTATTTTGTTTGCTGTGTGGATGCACCTAAGTACTCGGTCAGAAATAACTTGTATAAAGTGACCGGTGATCTGTGCCTGGTGACTGGTAATATTTTGTATTCCAGCCACCGATCACAAGCCACCAGCCACCTTTTCTTGGATATATACTTAGATTATTTAAAATTTAGGGCATTCGGAATTCTACAAGATAAATGTGATCAGGTACTTATGTGTGTATCCTATATTTTTAATAAAAAGGGCAGATACATTGGTCAGCCCGTACAGCGCCCAAATTAAATTTCGTGGTGCAACATCAATTCTAATAGTCTCGGGAGAGAACTCAAACCTTCAATGAATATTCATCTCCCTAAAATCGCAAACACCTCGCCATGAGGTATGCCCTTACATTTAACTTTACCGAATCCTTCTTATTAGGAGAACATAATCAACATCAACATGAAAATCAAGATTTTTTGCCCCCTTTGGGGACAGGAGCATTTACCCTTTGAGGAATTTTGTCAGAAGGTAAAAGCTGCAGGATATGATGGGGTGGAAATGCCTTTTCATAACTATCCCAGTCAGGCGGATCAGCAGGGGGTGGTTGAAACTTTGCAACAATATGGATTAGGGCTGATTGCTCAGCATTGGGAAACCGCAGAGATTGATTTCGAAGCCCACAAAAAAACGTATGCAGAACACCTCAAAAAGCTTTTGGCACTGAACCCAATCATGATTAATACCCATACGGGTAAGGACTATTATTCTTTTGATAGGAATAGCGCCTTGATTGAGATGGCCAATGAAATGGGGGCGGAAAAGGGCATCAGGATTTTGCACGAAACCCACCGTGGGCGCTTTAGTTTTTCGGCGCAACAGACCATGCAGTATTTACAGGCCTTGCCTGATTTAAGGATCACGACCGACTTTTCGCATTGGTGTTGTGTGTCGGAATCTTTGCTTGAGGGGCAAGAGGAAGCCCTGCGCTTGGCCATTGATCGTGCCGATTACATTCATTGTCGTGTGGGGCATGGGGAAGGTCCACAAATTACCGACCCAAGATCGGAGGAGTGGCGATGGGAATTGGAAGCACATTTGGGCTGGTGGGACCGTATCATTGCCCGTCACCGCAAAGAAGGGCAGCAAGTGCTTTACATGACACCTGAATTTGGTCCGCATCCTTATATGACGAGCAGTCCATTTGGTGGTGCGCCTCTGGCCGATCAGTGGGAGGTGAACTACTTTATGCAAGATTTACTGAGAAAGCGTTATGCCGAAGCCGCAATGACGGACAGTGAAAAGATTGAAAATTATTCATAGGATTTCGTTTTGGCTTTCTTTTTGCACCTTTGAGATTAAAGGAGATTTTTAACCTTTTTTTATCGGTGGTTTCCATCAAATGGAATACTTTTGTCGGTGAAAAAATTTAAGGATCACTTAAATTAAATATCAATCATCAAATTCTATGAAGGTGGAGCAAAGAAGAGCTTTGGCATTATATTCAGGTGGGCTTGACTCGCTGTTGGCAATGAAATTGGTAAAAGACCAAGGAGTGGAGGTTATCGCATTAAATTTTGTTTCCCATTTTTTTGGGGGAGAAAATGAAAACGCGCAGCGTTTGTGTGATCAGATTGGAGTAAAACTCGAGTATGTTGATTTCAAAAAAGAGCATATGGAAGTGGTAAAAGACCCTGCCAATGGTCGAGGGAAAAACATGAACCCCTGTTTGGATTGTCATGCTTTAATGATGAGCTACACTGCCGATTATTTGATGAAAAGATATGAGGCTGATTTTCTGATTTCTGGAGAGGTGCTGAACCAGCGTCCGATGTCGCAAAGAAAAGATGCGCTTGAACGTGTTCAGGAATTATCTAAAATGGATGATTTGATCGTTCGCCCGATGTCAGCAAAATTATTGCCGCATACCAAGCCGATTCGCGAGGGCTGGCTGGATATCGAACAGTTGGAAAACATTTCTGGTCGCAGTCGCCACCGTCAAATGGAGATGGCCAAAGCTTGGGGGATTGAAAACTATCCTAAACCTGCGGGTGGTTGCCGCCTGACGGAGCCGAATTATTCAAGACGCCTGAAGCAGTTGGAAGCAGATGGCATGTTGCACCATGAGCATTCGGATTTGTTTGAATTGATCAGACACAGCCGTTTTTTACGCCTTGATGAGAAAAAATATATCTTCATGGCCAGAAATCAGCAGGAAGAAGAAGCCGTGGAATCTTATGCCGATATGGCAACCTTTATGGTAGAGGGTACTTCGGAAACCCCTGGTCCAGCAATTTTGGCTTATGGTGAAATGACGGAAGAGGATTTGGAGATCGCCAAACAATTGTACTCAAGATACTCTAAAGCCAAAGGAAAAGTGGAGGCTACGATGGTGATCAATAAAGAAAAAGTTGTTTACCCTGCATTTGATGTAGAGGAGCTGACTACAAAAATGAAAGCTTATACGATGGACTAATTTCAGTCTTCAAAAAATAACACACAAAAAAACTCGGTCAATAAGCCGAGTTTTTTTTATGGGCTCCAATTAACGAAGCCTTGAAATTCATGTTTAAGTCAGGCGATTATGGCAATAAGACCATATCAATCACATGTGCTACGCCGTTAGAGGCCATTACGTCAGGAATAACCACTGTTGAGCTACCATTAATCACCACGCCATTATCCAGATTAACAGAGATGGTATTTCCGTCGAGCATGGTATAATTGGTGGCTTGTAAGTCAGAGGAAAGAATTTTCGCACCTGCTACATGGTAAGTTAGAACGGCCTTCAGAGTGGCTTCATCAATATCATCCAAGGAATTCCAGTCAGGATTTGAATCCAACAGCGCCTGAAAAGCATCATTTGTAGGCGCAAAGACCGTAAGCTGCGCAGATTCATCACTTAAAGCAGTTACAAGGTCAGGGTATTTGGATACCGCCGCTACCAAGGTGCTCAAATCTGGCGTTGCAATTGCCGTTTCTACCAAATTCATTTTAGGGATCAGTACCGCATCTATTGCGTGAACAACCCCATTACTTGCCTCCACATCTGGAATGATAACGTTGGCATCGTCAATCATTACGCCATTCGAAAGATCTACGGTAACAAATTTACCATTGAGGGTTTCAACACGTCCATCACTCAAATCAGTAGAAAACACGCTGCCTTCAACAATATGATAAGTCAGAACGGCCTTCAAAGTGGCTTCATCAATATCATCCAAAGAATTCCAGTCTGGGTTCGAATCCAATAGCGCCTGAAAGGCATCGTTGGTCGGTGCAAAAACGGTCAGATCGCTGTCAGGGCTTGAAATCGCCGCTGTAAGGTCGTCGAATTTCGATACCGCTGCAACAAGCGTAGAGAAGTTTTCATTCCCCGTAGCGATTTCCGCTATGGTCATTGCTGGTTCGTCATCTTCTTCAGGGATTGTCAATACCATATCGATTTTATGCATCACACCGTTGGTCGCTTCAATGTCACCTTTGGTAATCATGATGCTGTCATTAAGCATTACCACCAAACCATCGTTTTTAGTTACGGTAATGGATTCTCCCTGAGCAGTCAGGTAACTGTCCCCTGTTTTCAGGTCAGCGAGCATTTTGGTAGTAGTAAGTACATGGTACTGAAGGGTCGCTTTTACCTGATCTTCTGTAACGTCAGGGTTTGCTTCAAGAAATTTGGTAAAGGCGTCGTTGGTAGGAGCAAAAAGGGTAAGGGTCTGATCATCATCGTCGAGCAGGTCAGCAATATCACTGAATTGGGATGCCTGATCGAGCAGGGTGGAAAGATCAGCGTCTTTTTTGATTTCATCGAGAATGGAATCGGTAACCTGAGGCGGGGTCGGATTATCGTCATCATCATCCTTACAGGAAGTGAACACAGTGACTGCCATTAAAAGAAGCAGTAACGGAAAGGTTAACTTAGAAAGTTTCATAATGCGTTGGAATTTTAGTTGGTGAGTATAATTAGTTCAGGTATTCCAACACCTTGTTTCTTTTTTCGGATAAGAATGTGGCTAATTTTTTTTTCTTAAAATAAAATATGTCGGCCTAAAGACATTTACTTTACGCGTAAAACTGTTGAGTTTTTAGGAAGGGGAAATTGAGATCAGGGGGTCATTTTCTGAGAGGAAATCCCCACAGTTGGCTTCAATGCCTTTCACAACGCCATCAATAGGGGTTTTAATGAGGAGTTCTTTTTTTATTTTCGTCCAATATTGTTCTTCCGCCTGAAATTCTTTGAGTCTTTGCTTGAGTTGTCTTTCTTCCATATTGAATCGAACCCTGATGTCAAGCATTTCATTTTCTATGGCATCTCGGATTTTGAGATCAAAAGAACTGTTGAGCTTTTTGGGTTGCAGCATGGTGAGCAGTGTTTGCTTTTCGGTGCGTAGCTGTATCAGCTTGACCTGAGTTTGATGAATACTTTCGCGTGCCATCCACAGGTTTTTTTCCACCGTAGGGCTTTCAAGTAATAAGACCTGATCTCCCTTGTTAATTGCAGCACCACCTGCAACGAATATTTTTTTGATGCGCACATTGTATTTGTCCACCTTAAGGGTTACCGAATGATGCGGCAGTTCCTCGGAGGGCAAAGCGTAAAAGCTCAGTGCGATAATGAATAAAAGAAGTGCGGTAACGCTATAGATCGTTTTCTTAGGCATATTTTACATTCGGTATTTATTAATGAATAAACCGCATGTAATAAAAGTAACCTTTGTGTCTCGCTTTAGGGATGAACAGGGAGGAGGATAAGATGAATGCAAGCTTAATTTGTTTAAGACACCAAGCGGCCTTCAAGAAAACCCTCCTTTATTTATGATCAGGATGATGCTATTCCTGTGGAGTCATGGCCTTTTCGGTGAGGTGCAAACCAGACCTGATGTGGAGGTCGCGCTGTGGGAAAGGAATTTCAATGTTATTGGCTTTAAACTCCCTGAAAATATTGTAATAAATTTCACTTTTGAGAATGTCGAATTTGTGGAGGTAAGATTCTGTCCAAACATCAAGGGAAAAGTCCAGGGAGCTGTCGCCAAAATTGACAAACAAGACCTGTGGCGCAGGGTTTTTCATGATGCCCTTGTGTTCATCAACCACGCTTAAAAGAATTTCCCTGACCTTTTCAGGATCTTCATTATAAGAGACGCCCACGGGAAAACGAAGGCGGATTCTGAAGTTGTTGTGCGACCAGTTGGTTACGGCCTGGTTGGTCAGGTAGGAGTTCGGCAGGATGATCGAAATGTTGTCGTTGGTAATGACTGAAGTCGCTCTTGCACCGATTTGTGTAATGATTCCGTTCACATCATCCACCTCAATACGGTCGCCGACTTTTACAGGGCGCTCAAACATGATGAGCAGTCCAGAGATGAAGTTCTCGGTCAGGTTTTGCAAACCAATACCAATTCCGACCCCCAGGGAACCAAAAATTACATAGAGGGAAGAAAGGTTGATGCCAATGGAATTGATGACGATCATGAAACCGAAAATCAGGATCAGGTAGCGTACCACATTCCCGATGGTGTGCCGATAGGGATGTATGGCGGGCGAGTTTTTGAACAGGCGGTGAATGAGCAGGTTTCTGATGCCTCGGGCAAGGAAAATGACCAAAAGGGTGGCCAGAAAAAAGTGCAGTAAATCTCCGAGGGTAATGATGTAGCCCGCGTCGGTACTCCAGATTCGGGTACTGAAAACGGTATTGAAGGATTGCCTGATGTAGTCGGTCAGTTCGGTTAAGGTGTTGTCGAGCATGGTTGATAGTTTGTGCTTTTACTAAGGGGGTGTTTAAAATGGCCGTTTAGGGTGGGTTGACAGTTTTTAAACACGCCCTAAAGTACACAGAAGATTTAATAAGTGGAATATGGGCACAAAAAAAACAACCCCAAAATTGAGGTTGTTCTGAACTATTGAATTGCGATGTTGTTGCTTTTTGCTTAGTTGCCTTTGTTCATTTTGGCTTTCAACTCTTCCAAAGCGCTCAGGCCTTTGGCTTCTGCGCCCAAAGCGCTGTCGATTTTAGAGTCAAGGCTTTCGTTGGAATCGGCAATGTCGCCATAGGCTTCGGCAAGGGCTTCATTTTCGTCCACTTTGGTTTTCATCTTCTCGAGCATGGCTACAGTAGAAGAAGAGTCGATATTGGCCATTTGCTTGTTCAGGCGTTGGGTCGATTCACTCACCTTCACACGCGCCTTCAGGGTTTTAAGTTCATTCTCCCACTGGCTGATGTTCGAGCGAAGTTTCTTGACGTTGGTTTCCAAAGCGGGAACTTTCTGGTCGAATAGTTCTTTCTCTTTGGTTGCACGTGCAAAGTCAGCATCGATTTCCGCCTTTTTAGACAAAATTTCTGCCGCCAACTCATCCGCCTCAGCTTCTGTCATGCTGCCTGCCTGTGCTTTCTGAATCACCAGCATGGCCTTATTTTCATAATCTTTCGATTTGCTTCTGAAGTTGTTCACATCGTTTCTTGCACGAATTTGCATGGCTTTTACCTCTGCCAACGCCTGCAGGCTGCTGTCCAGATCCTTTTTAAGATCGCGGATTCCCTGCTCGGTCATTTTTATAGGGTTTTCCAATTTATCCACTGCAGAATGTGCCTCGGCACTACCAATTCTAAATAAACGCTTGAAAATATTCATAATATTATATTTTTAAATTTTATCCTTTTGAAAAACGGATGATCTCATCCATGTACTCGTTGAGTAAAAGCCCTAATGCATTGAAGGAAGCTTCAATTTCATTGAGGTCAAGGTTTTCGAGCTGTAGGGTATCCCTGAAAATCACCTTGGTGCCTGTCTCGTCCAAAACAAAGGCTCCATGAACCATGTCGCGATTTTTCTGAAGTAAAGAAAGCAATACCTCAGGATCTTTGGCGGGCAGGTCAAACAAATGCTGTTCCATAATCAGGATGGGTTCAGCCACACCCAGCATCATGTTGTTAATACCATTGGCTTCATAGTTTACCACAAAAATTCCATCTGATTCATTCTCAAAATGGATGGCATAATCGAGTTCTACCAAGTACTCTCTTACTTTATCAAAATTACTCATTGGGAAGAAGGTTTAAAATTTTAGATTCCCGATCAATTACATTATCAATGTACGGGAAAAAAATGACATAAGTTTTAACATGGCTCAAAAAAGTAGCAATTTTTTTCTTGCTTTCTTTTCCACACCTAAATATTATGATTACTTTCGGAATATAAATTATAATTTTTATCGATTAATGTCACATATAGGTAGAAATATCCGAAAAATACGTTCGGTCAAAAATTTGAGCCAAGCCAAATTTGCCGAGCTTTTCAAACTTGCCCGTCCGTCGGTCGGGGCGTATGAAGAAGGGCGCTCGGAACCAAAGATCGATACCGTGATTGCAATTGCGCAGCATTTTAACCTCAGCATAGATTTACTGCTGACCAAGGATATTACCGTCAATCAGCTTTATCATTTTGATATCGATAAAGTGGAAGAAAAGATTGAGCCCCTTGTAAAACAGGTGGAGGGTATTCCGATGCTCGAAGGAAAAAATTGGTTAAATTATATATTAGGGCAGCGAAAGCCCGATTTTATTGATAACCTTCCTAAAATAGTGATACCCAAGATCAGTCCAAAAAATCACCTTGCTTTTGTTTTTAATCGCCAACAGGCAGGGGGGAGCAGGGCTTTGAACAATGGGGATATTTTAATCGGGACGATGGTAAAGCCTTCGGAGATTGCAGCGGTACAGGGCATGTTGGGCATCGTTATTCACAATCGTCGGGCTTACGTGCTTCGGATTGTAAAAGAAGAGGACGACCAGCTGATTCTCAGCTATTGGGAAGACCCGAGCGAACAGGTGCCGCTTTCGATGGAAAAGGTGGAGGAGATTTGGGCGGTTAAGCAACGCATCACGCAGCAACTCGACGCCCCGAACCTGTTGGAACGCCGTGTTTTACGCCTCGAAGAACAAATAGAAAAACTGTTGCGTGACTAAATTGTAGGAGTGCTCATTTTTTGAGCAGCTTGTATTCCACTGTCTATGGCTTCAAATAGTAGCGGCAGACGGAAGGTATCCACGCCTGCAAAAGCGAGATTATCAGGGCTCTGTATCGGTTGGTTAAGGTAACCTACTGAAGGGATGGGCATGGCATGTCCCATAAAGTGTAGATAGGCGGTTGCTACCTGCTCAGTGATGTCCTCCTGAATCAATTCCTCAATCGCTTTCAGCCCAAACTGAAACACTTCGGAAGGGTCTTTTTTGATCTTCAAAAGATGTTGCCTTTCCTGTGGCTGATAATTATGGTAGAGGCTAATAACCTGAACAGATTCCTGCTCACGATGACTCGCCGTATTCACGATACCTACCAGCGGATGATTGGCAGTGATGTATTCGTTCTGCCAAAAATTGGTCGACTGATGCAATGGCTTTTTCAGGACATAATTGATCACCAACCACGGACTGTACTTTACGGCTTTAAAAGTGGAGGCATGCGCAGGGAAAATTGTCGGCAACAAAAACTTGGGCGCCGCAAAAATCAACTGCTCACAATGAATATGGTATTGCCGTTCCTTTTTCAGGTCAAGCACCTGTAAGGAGTAACCATGCGCAGCCGTTTCAATGTTGACCACCATTTGCTGAAGCCTACATTTTGCTGACGGCAATTGCTTGGCCATTTTATCGATGAAATAGTAATTCCCTGATGTTGGCGAAAATATTTCCACGGAAGGATCACCGTAAGGGCGACACATAAAATAATGGATGCCCGCCAAAGCTGATACCTGATCCGATTTGGCGCCGTAATCATCACGCATCACATAATCTATGGCTTCCAGACTTTGCAATTTAAAGGGGTGAGCCTGCGTCAGGAAATCTTTGAAAGAAAGTGAATTCAGGTGGAGATGTTCCTTGTCGATCAGTCGTGAAGGCAAAGGCATTTTTCCCTGGTACTCCGAAAGCAATGCTGTAAAAGCCTGATGATCGTCAAAATCGCCGATCAATTGAGGGCGTCGGTCTCCCTGTTGCCAATATTGCGCCTCCGCATATGGCGGGATAATATGCTGCCGATCGTTGAACTGCCATAATTTGGCAATCGGGTTATAGCGGATAATTTTCAGCTGCTCCAAAAACGCCAGCACCTCCTTTCCGAAATTTTCAGGGTACGCTAAATCGTAATGCGCGCCCTGCCCAATCCATTGTTGCTGATGTTCAACGGCTGAAGAGGTTCCTCCCAGTCGGTCAGCCATTTCCAGCAACACAAAATCCTGATCTTGCAGGTGACAAGCGGCCGACAAACCTGCAACGCCTCCACCGACCACCACGGTTTTAAAATGCTGATCCTGTTCTGCTTCCCAATCGGGCAAGCCAAATCTTAAAAAATGACCGCTTTGATCCTCACTTCTAATCTTAAAAGGAAAGGGCAAAGTGCTTTTTTGATTACAGGCCACCTGCCATAAAGGGAGGGCGAACAAACCTGCGGTACTCCGTTTAATAAATTGACGTCTTTGCATAAGTTAAATACTTCCCAGAATTTCGGAATTAAAAGTGGAGGCTAAAATATTGTTTCGTAGCGTGTTGATCTGCTGATCATTAGATTTTGGGCCTTTCGGAAAGTGAGTGATCAGGGAAATACTTTCCTGCGTCAACCATTTTGTTTGCAGACGATCAAAGTCCAGCGCATCCTGCTGTTCAAAATCCGCCTTACTTGCCATAATCCATGCTCGGTCGCCAAGTGAGGGCGCGCTGTTATGAAAAGCTTTGGTGTGCATACCTGTGGAGGCGATGGTGTTTTTGATGATTTTAAAACTGTTGGCAAAAAGAAAAGGATTTGTGGCATTACAAACCATGATTCCTGTTTCTGACAATTGATTTTTGACCAGCTGAAAAGATTTTTGACTGTACCACCTCCCGAATTGAATGGTTAAAGCCTCGGGCAGGTCCATCAAAATTAAATCATAAGGATCGTGCTGATCGTTATTCAAAAACATGCCTAAACTTTGCTGAATCCAATGTGTGGAGGAGTCTTTGTCTTTTCCCTGAATGGCTTTTGCGCCATCATAATCCAATGGCAAATAATCAATTTGCGCCCATGAATTTGACCTTTTTGCAATCTGTCGGATACTTCCATTGAGATCGCCAATAATCAATAGTCGTTTTGGTTTGTGGAGGTATTGCATCGGGTACATGACGAAAGGCTCGTGGTACATCGCTTGATCGACATTGCATTGTATCAGCTGTTGATTTTTATAGGTCCACTGCGTGTTTTTGAATTGAGTGAAGGTGTATTTTCCCAGCGTCCCCTGAATTTGTTGCGTGATCAGTTCACCGAAAAGGGGCTGATCTCTGAAAGGCTTTTTATTGATATACCCATGACAGTAAAGCGAAGAAATGATTATCAGGAGTACGAAAGGGTAGCTGACTTTCCTGTTTTTAGCAAAAAAAGTGGGCAAATTGTGACCAAAGATACCATAGGCACAGGCGACGAATATCAAAACAGCCGAGGAAATATATGGGATGCTGAAGGCAGGAGTGAGAAGCCCAACCAGTAATAACACGGTGGAGGAGCACAGCAATGCTTTCACTGATTTTCCCCAGATTTTGGGCATGAAAAATCCCGTAGCCACAGCAATGGCATAAAAGATGGGCTCGTAATAAAGGGATTGCGCCTTTAGAAAGCCATAAATGCTATCGGCAAAAACTAATGGGAAGAGGGCCAGACCAAAGCAGAACCTTTCGGTTTTTTTTGTCAGGGGTGCTTTTTGCCGGATCAGCAGTCCCAATATCAAACATAAAAAAATCAGCAAATAGCCTTTATGCTGCGGACCTGCCCATTGCATACCGAAGGCAGATGCCCAGCAAAAAAAGAGGGCGGGGCCAATGATTCCTAAAAATAGGGAAGATTTGTTGTTCATTTATTAATCATGTAGTGCTATCCCGAGTGGGACGCTCGCTATAGTTTAGTGTTTTTGTCGCGGATTTTAGTTCAAGCGTCCCGTTTGGACTAACCATTAAAATTGGATTGACCCTAAGGGGACGATTAAACCAGAATTGGGTTATCACGAGCGGGATTCTCGCAATCGCCCTTGCACCATTTAAAGCTAACAGAACGATAATTAGCACAAAAATTAATTTGTGGAAATCTGTGTATTCTGTGGACAAAACCTTATCAAAACCTCTCCAAACTGTATTAATGCTTGCGCAAAGTGTGAATCATCTGACGTTTCTTTTCGTCCAATTTTGGCTCCAAGCCCACCGTATAATGGTGTGGGTGTGTGAATCGCTTTACGCTATCGTCGAGGGTCATCATATTTTGCAGGGTGTTTTCACGGATTTCCACTAAGGAAGGCGACTGATAAACTTTTTTACCCTTTTCAAAAATAGGCTCGAGCAACAATTTTTCGTCCCAGTCGATCTTGATTTTTTTTCTGCGGGTAACATCCGTTGGATCGACGAAATACTCGGCATCCTGCCCAAGGTGGACGTCAAAAACCATGTCTCCCCGCATTTTACCATTTTTGTAAAAACGTACAATTTGATGATCTCCAGGCGTAGTCACCTTGATGGCCTGCTCAGAAAGTTTAATTTTTGATTCCCATTTACCATCCTGATTCTTGATGTTGGTTAGTTTGTAAACTCCCCCCAGAGCAGGTTGGTCATAGGCGGTAACGAGTTTGGTGCCAACACCCCAAATATCAATTTTTGCATTTTGGGAATTTTTCAGGGATTGAATGATGTATTCGTCCAAATCATTGGAAGCGACAATTTTTGTGGCGGTAAAGCCCGCCTGATCAAGCATTTTTCGGGCTTCGATACTCAGGTAAGCCAAATCTCCTGAATCCAGTCGGATACCATGAAAGGGGATATTTTTGGACCTGAGTTTTTTCATGGTTTCAATCGCTGAGGCGACTCCTTCGAGGGTGTCGTAGGTGTCGACCAACAGAATGGTATTTTCGGGCATCGCTTTGGCAAAAGCCTCAAAGGCTTCCACTTCCTCGTCAAAAGATAAAATCCAAGAGTGGGCATGGGTGCCCTTTACAGGAATGCCGAAAAGCATGCCCGCCTGCACGTTTGAAGTCGCATCTACTCCGCCAACGAAAGCGGCACGGGTAGCAGATAAGCCGCCATCGATTCCCTGAGCTCTTCGGAGGCCAAATTCCAGGATGGTATCGCCGTCGGTAGCTAATTTTAACCTTGCGGCTTTGGTGGCAATCAGGGTCTGGAAGTTAATCAAAGTCAGTAGGGGTGTTTCGATTAATTGCGCTTGAAGCAAAGGACCTCTGACTTTTAAGACTGGTTCAAATGGGAAAATAATTTCCCCTTCAGGGATGCCTTCTACCGAACAGCTGAATTTCATTTGCTCCAAATAATCCAAAAAGCCTTTCTCAAACATCGGACTGCCCGAGGGGTTTTTCAGCGAAGCCAAATATTTTATTTCCGCTGCTTCGAATGTCCAGTTTTCGAGGTAATCAATAACAGTAGCCAATCCTGCCGAAATGCTGAAACCCCCACCGAAAGGATTTTTACGGAAGTATAATTCATACACAGCCTCTTGCTCGTGCTTGTTATTTTTCCAATAGCCATAAGCCATGGTGATTTGGTACAGGTCGGTGAGTAGCGAAAGATTCGATTTGTATATTTTCGAAAGATCAGTCATTGAGGTGCAGTTTATTTGAGTTCATAACCATTGTCGGGCGGCCACATTGTTGGGGCGCTGCATGTATCGTCGGTACCGATTGTTTTCAGTAAAAGCCTTCCATGCATTTTGCCATCAGTTTATTATTGAGCAAGGAAAGGAAAATTTATCGGATTGAAAAGAAGTCGGTCGAGGATAATCAAATGGAGGTTTGAATAGCGGTCAGGTCTTGAAAAGTAAGATTATTATTCCTATTTTAATTGTAACAAACTTACTTTTTAAAATAACCATTTTTTATGACTCGATATTTTCCTTTTGTTGGCGTAGGGTTAACGGCCTTGATTGCCATTTCTTTTTTATTATTTGGCTTTGCCGAGGCTGAGAACAATCGGGCAGTGGTGCATTCGGAGTCTTTTCAAATCATTTTTGAAAAAACCGAAAATGGGCTGTCCATTAAATCCCACGAAGGTACCGCATGGAAGAAATTAGCCTTCAGCCTCCACGGCCAGAAGGTGTTTGTTAATCAGTTTGGGGAATCTTCCCTGAAGGCTGTTCAGCAAAAGAATGAAAATGGTGATTTAGCGGATTTTGAATTTTCCATTGAGTCCAGCGACAATGAGTTCATCCTGAAATCAAATGGAGGGACTGCCTGGGAAGAGCTAAAATTTTCCCTTCAGGCAGGAAAGAAGATTTTGGTGAATGAATATGGGCTCAATCGCATTTGATAACCCTTTTCAGTGAAAAATAAAAAAGCAAGCACCCATGGATGCTTGCTTTTTTTGGTGGGTAAGAAAAATTAGTGTTCCCTTACCTGAATGATATTTACAGGGCAGGCTTTTGCTGCCCGCTGGTTTTCTTCCAATTCATCTTCACTGACTTTGACACTCCAAAAGCCTCTTTTATTCTGGGCGCCCAAAAGGACACTTTTGCCATCCTTTTTGGACATTCGCCAACGGTTGTATGCGATTTCCACGCAGTAATGGCAACCGATGCACTTATCCCTTTGGTGGATGATCGTAACCATTATGCCTCAACGATTTTATAAAGTTTGTCAGAAGGACGTACGCGGTCTGGAACTTTGATCGAGAAGTTTTCGCCTTTCTTGGCTTCTTCCACCGACTGCCCATCCACGTGAATTTCCTCGGCATCCAACTCCATCACACCTGTTGTTACACCAGTGATGAGCAGTTTGTCGCCTTTTTTCAATTTCTGTGCCTCCACTTTAAATTCTGCAACCCCAATTTTGGTGAAGTAATGCTTCGCTAAACCAAGGTAAACTTTTTTCTGTGTGGCCTGCGAACCTGGCTGGTCTGCCCATTCGCCCATTTCCTGACCGAGATAATAGCCTCCCCAGAAATCGCGGTTATAAACGGTGCGTAAATCGTCCATCCATTCTTCCGCTTTTTCGGCGCTGTAAGTACCATCGTAAATCGCATCAACTGCTTTACGATAAACACCGACCACCTTCTTAACATACTCAGGCCCTTTGCCACGTCCTTCAATTTTCAGTACCTGAACACCTGTATCCAAAAGCTGATCCAGGAAATTCACCGTACACAAATCTTTCGGCGACATGATGTATTCGTTGTCGATCTCAAACTCAATGCTTGGATCTTCAACATCTTTAACCGTATATTTTCGGCGACAGTTCTGGTTGCAAGCACCACGGTTGGCCGACGAATTATAGGTATGCAAAGACATGTAGCACTTCCCAGAAACGGCCATACAAAGCGCACCATGTGCAAAAACTTCGATCTGAACACGTTTTCCTGAAGGACCCTTAATGTCTTCTTTTTCTACTGCATCGCAGATATGCTTCATCTGCATCAGGCTCAATTCCCGAGACAATACCATGACATCGGCGAAGTGGGCATAAAAACGGATGGTTTCCACATTGGTGATATTCACCTGTGTGGAGATATGAATTTCCACACCGATAGACTGTGCATAGGAAATTACGGCCTGATCTGAGGCGATAATCGCCGTGATTCCAGCTTCCTTTACACGGTTACAGACATGCTTTACAATCGACATGTCGTGATCGTAAACAATGGTGTTCAGGGTTAAATAGCTACGAATCCCATGTTCCTGGCAGATGCCTGCCACCTTTTCCAAATCATCCAACTTGAAGTTCATGGTCGCCCGTGCACGCATGTTCAGTTGCTCAACCCCAAAATAAATGGAATCTGCGCCACCCTGAATTGCGGCCATTAACGATTCAAACCCTCCCGCAGGAGCCATGATTTCAATATCCTTTCTTAAAGGTGCTCTCATTTTGTATCTATCTATTTTTTTTGAAGCATTGAAGGTGCTTACAAATATACAGTTTTTAAAGCCAAAATCCTTATCTTCAAGCTGATACGCTTTTCAGGGGAATGGCTTATGAAAAAAGCCTAACCAAAAAGGTGAGGCTTTAATGTCATTCAAATATGATGCAAGTTATTTCAAAAACTGATAAAAACGCTATTTTATCCCCAGTTTGTTGGAGATTTCAAGCATCTTTTCAATAGGTTTTTTCGATAATGCTATTTGTTCGTCAGTCAAAAGAATTTCTGGCTGCTCAAATTTCAGTGCATTGTATAATTTTTCCATCGTGTTGAGCTTCATGAAAGCGCAATCGTTACAGCCACAGGTGGCATCTACCGAAGGGGCAGGGATAAGCGTTTTCGATGGGGCGTTTTTCTGCATTTGATGCAAAATACCGCTTTCAGTGGCCACGATAAATTTATTGCATTTATTGTTTTGCTCCACATAACGCAACAGGGCAGTGGTTGAGCCTACAAAATCGGCCGCCATTAGCAATGGGCGCTCACATTCTGGGTGGGCGATAAATTCCGCATCAGGGTGCTCCTCTTTAAGGTCAAGGATTTTTTCCAGCGAATATTGTTCATGAACGATACATGCACCATCCCAAAGGACCATTTCACGACCTGTCAGGTTGTTGATGTAATTCCCGAGGTTTTTATCAGGAGCAAAGATAATCTTCTGATCTTTTGGGAAAGATTCGACAATCTGAACGGCATTGGAAGAAGTCACGATTACATCAGAAAGCGCCTTGATGTCGGCGGTACAATTGATGTAAGAAAGCACGATATGATCAGGGTGCTGCGCTTTGAAAGCCGCAAAGGCATCTGCAGGAGCAGATTCTGCGAGGGAACAAGAAGCTTTAAGATCAGGAATAATCACTTTTTTGTGGGGGTTGAGGATCTTCGCCGTCTCTCCCATAAAGTGTACGCCAAGGAAAACGATCACTTCAGCATCGGTATCTGCCGCTGCACGTGCAAGCCCAAGGCTGTCACCGAGGTGGTCAGAGATGTCCTGAAGGTCACCTGTGATGTAATAATGCCCAAGAATTACGGCATTTTTTTCCTTCTTCAATTTCTTGATCTCAGCAACAAGATCTAATTCAGGATTTACGGGCGCGTTTATAAAGCCCTCTTCGCTTAATGCGGGATGTGTACTGTCCATTTTAGGTATTAATACAATATATTAGACTGTAAAGGTAATGAAAAATTTGTGAAAGAAGGATGTTTTATACCCTTGAGATTGCCTAAAGCAAAAAAAATCCCGACAAAATAGGCTTGCCGGGATTCGTTTTTGGGGGAGAAGTAATTGGGGGCTTACTTCTTTTTGTTTGGTTTACTGTTGTCGTTTTTACCTTTGGCAGACTGTTTGGCTTGCCATTCTTTGTAAAATTTTGCTGCACTTGCAATAGGGGCGGAATGTGAAAAATCGTTAGACATATCTGTTTATATAAATATTGGGGGATATTTTATAAAACAAAGATAGGTGAAATTTCAATCGTTTGCATAAAAATTTCCATTAAAAAATGCTCGAAAACGATGATTATTCAACATTTGTATTATTTTATTTTTGACGTAAGAAAGTAAAGCTTGTTGGCCCAAATTTACCTTCCACTTTCACGCATTTATTGTCCTGATAATAGAAATGACTTTCCTTCATCATGCCTACCTTTAATTTATAGGCATTTTCACTTTCTTTTTTCAGGTCGAGGAACTCACCGAGTCTTTCGCTGAAAAGCACTTTTTGTCCAGTAGGTTTTTCAAAATATGCACGAATGATGGAAAAAGGTACTTCACCTATAAAATAATGGTCATCTTCCTTGGTGACAGAGAGTTTTCCTTGTTTTGTCTGGATGATCGTTTTTTCCTTCAAGTCTTGATTTAAGTAATTTTCAAAATAACTGTAGGTCAATTTGCCATTGATATACTCTACATTAATGGTAAATTCATTGATCATCTTTTTGAAAAGATTCACTTCCATGGAGGATTTCATGGAGTATTGTTCAAGTGATCCTTGAAGCTTTTTCTCCACCTGCATCTCACCAACCACTTTTCCGCCAATAAAAATATCAAACATGAGCAATTGTGCTGTTGCAAATTGAACACCGTTGATCATCAGCAGTAAGAGGAGCATATAGGTTTTTACGGAGTTCATGGGCAGCACAGGATTAATGGGTCTTCTATATTATATCTTGATTACTGCCGTTTGGTTTGCCTTCTAAGCTGATCAGTGGAAATATTAGATAAAAACGGTGGGGTATGGATCAATTTTGTATTTTTGTCCTACTTAATCAGCAAAAATAGCCTAATTATTACTTTAGGTTGATCAAATTATGAATTATAAAGAAACACTTGACTTTTTGTATCAACAGTTGCCGATGTTTCAGCGTCAGGGAGCGACGGCATTCAAAAAGGACCTCACCAATACTTTGAATTTGTGCGATGCTTTGGGCAATCCGCAGGAAAAATTCAAGAGTGTCCATATCGCTGGCACGAATGGCAAAGGCAGTTGTTCACATATGATTGCCGCCGTGATGCAGTCCGCAGGTTTCAAAGTCGGTTTATATACCTCTCCGCATTTAAAGAGTTTTCGGGAGCGCATTAAAGTGAATGGGCAGGAAATTGCGGAGCAGGATGTGGTGGATTTTGTGGCAAAGCATCAGGATATGATCGAGGATGTTTCTCCTTCATTTTTTGAATTGACCGTGGCGATGGCTTTCGACTATTTTGCGCAGGAAGCTGTGGATATTGCGATTGTTGAAGTAGGGCTTGGTGGCCGACTTGATTCCACCAATGTGCTTTCGCCAATGGCGACGATGATCACCAATATTGGCCTTGATCACCAGGGGATGCTTGGGGAAACGCTTGAGGAAATTGCGGCTGAAAAGGCGGGCATTATCAAGAAAGAGGTTCCCGTGATTATCGGGAGAAAGCAGGAGGCACTGATTCCTGTTTTTGAAAAGATCGCTGAGGAGAAAAATGCAGGTTTAGTTTACCCATCGGATTATTGGCAACTGAAAGAACAGGGAGGTCTGTATGTGATTTCTTCGGAGCAGGACGGTATTTCGTTTGCAGTGGCACCACAACTGAAAGGAAGCTATCAGAAAGAAAATATTCTTGCGGTGCTTGAAATGGTTTTGAGCCTTAAAAGTATGGGCTGGCATATTGAGCTTGGCGATATAGTTGCTGGCCTGGAAGAGGTTGTCAGCCTGACTGGCCTAAAAGGGCGTTGGCAGGTGCTGGCTGAATCACCAAAAATAATTTGTGATACAGGACATAATATCGATGGGGTAACCGCCGTGATGGAACAGCTGAAAACGGAGCAATTCGAGCGACTGTTTATCGTCTGGGGGATGGTCAATGACAAAGACTTGTCACCAATTCTTTCGCTATTACCGCAATCGGCAACATATTTGTTCTCTCAGGCGCAAGTGCCGAGAGCGATGGCTTCGTCGGAATTGCTTGCCATGGCTGAAAAACAAGGTCTCAAGGGGCAGGATTGTGGCACGGTGGCTCAGGCAATTGAGCAGGCCAAAGCAATGGCAACGGAAAAAGATTTGATTTTTATAGGCGGCAGTACATTCGTCGTCGCAGAAATAGAACAACTATAGAATACAATGGGGAGATGCAGTAAATTAGCACGTTTTGCTGATAATGCGGTTCGATACAATATTATTGAACCAGGAAAAGAAAAGTTCGAGGTAATTAAGGGGAAGTGGAATAGTGACCATTTCCCGAAAAATCAACCTTTGGTGGTTGAGTTAGCCTGCGGAAGAGGAGAATATACAGTAGGCTTGGGGCGTACCAACCCAGACAAAAACCATATTGGGGTGGATATTAAAGGGGCCAGAATCTGGCTCGGCAGTTCCAAAGCCATTGAGGAAGGACTTGAGAATATCGCTTTTCTGAGAACAGAAATTCTGCATATTGAAAAGTTATTCGATAAGGAAGAGATTGACGAGCTTTGGATTACCTTCCCTGACCCACGACCAAAAGACAGGGATGAAAAGCGCCGACTGACGCACCCGAGATTTTTGGAAATGTATAAAAAATTGATGGCCAAAGACGGCTGGGTGAAATTCAAAACGGACAACACGCCATTATTTGAATACACCCTTGAAGTACTGAAAGCACGAAAGGATATTTTGAATTTGGAGTACACATTTGATTTGTACAAAGAGGAGGAGTTACTGAAGGAGCATTATGGCATTAAAACCCATTATGAAAAGCTCTTTACAGAGAAAGGAGAGGATATCAAATATCTTAAATTTAAATTTGATCAATCCATTCCTACCACTTATACCAAATGAAAAACAAACTAAAAGTTGTAATGCCCATATACGGCCTGTTTCTGCTGATCGCAGGTTACTTGTTGCTGATGTATGGGAAAGGACCTGTAGAAATTTGGGTGAACCATCACCATTTTCCATTTGGGGATGTGTTCTTTAAATATGCCACCAAACTCGGAGAAGGGGTGACATTGGTGCTCTTTGCCATTGGGCTCGCGCGCATCAGTCGTTATGTTTTGTTTGAAGGGGCACTGGTGATTATCGTTCAGACGATCCTGACATTCATTGCCAAGAGGGCTTTTGATATTCCAAGACCGTCGGCCTGGTGGCCTCATGATGTTACACTGAACATTGTGGAAGGCGTAAGCCTACACAGTCGGTGGTCGTTTCCGTCAGGGCATACTGCAATGATTTTTGCCGTTTGTGGTTACCTGATCATTGTTGCACGGAAATCCAGCTGGGCAACCTTGTGGTTGGTTATCGCACTGACAACCGCCATCTCAAGGGTGTATCTGGCACAACACTTCCTGGTGGATATCTATTTCGGTTCACTGCTCGGAATGGGTTGCGCTTTTGCCGTTCATTATCATATGAACTATTGGCATCCGCAACTGCGAAAAAAATGGGCTAAACCATTATTCTAAGTACAGAAAACACAGCAATTATTGCTGTGTTTTTTTTGTCCTGCAATTCGTGAGTCGTCAATTGTTGTCGGTCTTGTCGGTAATTATCAGACCTTAGCCTGTCGAAAATTCACAAAAAAAGCGATTCCAGAAAAAAGGTTAAATTTGAGTGTCCAAACCGTCATTCAACCTTACCAGAATCGCTTTGAGTTTTAAAAATAACAAACAATCTCTAAAAAAGAAAAAGTCAACAGAAAGAGCCAAACGAAAAAGGCGAAACGACAGTATCAAAATTAAAAGATATAAGGCTCGGGCTTCTTTTTGGGAAAAGAAGTACAAAGAGGAAAAGTCTAAAAACAAGTCGGAGTTTGGTGGGAAAAAAATCAAGCACCACAGCTACTGTTCGGCCATTATTACTTTGGCTTTAATTTTACATACTGAAACCAGCATGAGCCTTCGTGATAGTGAGACGGTATTGCGTATTTTCATTCAACAAATGCACATAGATAGTAAATGCCCTGACCATTCGACGATTGATAATTGGTTAAAAAAAGCAGGAATGCAGGCCATCGAACCATTTTCACCTGAGCGGCCATGTGTTTTGATTTGTGATGAAAGCATTTCATTCAACGGGAAGAAATTGTTTTTGGTACTTGCCGTTCCTGTGTCGGTTTCTGACCAGCAGCGTACATTACGTTTTGAGGACTGTCACTTGGTTTATCTTGGTGCGAAAAAAGGTTGGTCGGCAGATGTAATTTATAAGGAACTTCAACCACTCGTTCAGAAGCTGAAAATTCAATATGTCCTAAGCGATAAAGGTTCTAATTTACTTAAGGCTACAGCCTTGCTGGGGCTTGATCATGTTTCGGATATCACCCATGAAGTATCAAGGACACTGAAAAATCTATATAACGATACAGATGATTACAAGAATTTCATCAAATGGGTTGGTGAACTCAGAAAAGATTTAGCGTGTGGGGAATATGCACATTTGGCCCCTCCAAAAGTAAGGCATCATTGTAGGTTTCATCAGCTTGGGCAATATGAAAAGTGGTTTAGAAAGGTCGGTCCTGAGCTGAAAAATGTCGCCGAAGAAAGCAAAGGTGCGGCTTTGAGCCTCCTCCAAATCAGTGATCATACACCTTTCATCAAGGATTTGATATCTTTGACCCCAGTGATCAAAGAAATATTGTCGGTTGGCAGAACGGAAGGGATAAGTCACAAAACTATTTTGAAATTAACTCAAAAAATGGAAGAACTCGAAGGGGATCGGCCAACTATATTCAGAGAAAAAATCACTCATTATTTTCATAAAACCTATAAAACGATTGGTGAAGACATCCCTTTTTGTTGCAGTGCTATCATCGAAAGCGTATTCGGAAAGTACAAATCAAAAATGAGCAGCCACCCACAGAAAATGTGCACCAACCACTTGCTGACCATTCCCTTATTTTTTGTGAAAGAAAATGAAATTGCCGAACTTGTTTCAGGATTTGACACCGTAAAAGTGGCAGAAATCAAAGATAAGGAAGCCGTGGCAAAAGCAATGATGAGCGTTCAAATGGCTGCTTAACTCGTGTACATGTTTTTTGAAAATATTCGACAGGCTAATCAGACCTCTATACCCTTGATTTGAATGGTTTTTTTGATTTGTGGTTTAGTTCAATTAAGCAAGCCCCAATGAAATCCCCATAAGCGATAAAAGAAGTCTGCGGAAATCTGTATAATCTGTTGATAAAAAAATAGACATTATTCATTTGACAGAACACTAAGAGAAGAAAATTGAACAGTAGACTTCAAAGAGAAACTTGAATCATTTGAATAGTTTATTGGGATTAAATGAAGTGATTTTTAGTATAGATAAAATAATTTATTGGACAGGGCTTGTGGCTGTATGAAATTTTGTATTTTGGGGAATTAAATCACCACTTTTTGAATGAAGACCCGCCTTTTTTTACTTATAGCTTTTGTGTTTTTTTCCACTTTTGTCGTGGCGCAGGATCGGTTTACCGAGCAAGCGACAGGATTAAGTGTGAGTGCGAAAATTGAACAGGTTCCGATAGGTCAGCCGATATTTCAGGATCAGCAAGGCTTTATTTATTTTAAGAATAGCTATCATCAGGTGCGCTTGGTCAACGATCAGGCCTTCTCTAAAGTCAGTAGGTTTCCAATGGATTCGACGACCCTGCACAGTTATATTGCTGAGGACGGTCGGTATGTCAGTGTAAATCCCACGGAATTATTGTACACTTCCGTTAGTGGAGATCAGCAAAATATTGCGCTGCCTGATGCGCTCAAGGGAGTAGATATTGAACTGCTGAAGTTGCGTAAAAAAACGATTTATATCCTCCTGAAATCTGCATTTTGGGTTTATAATATTCAGCAAGACAAGTGGTCATCTTTTCCACTTACCTTTGGTCATTCCTTTTACTTTATTGGCCATCAGATTTGGATTACCGATATTTTAAAAGGCATTTATATTTATGAGAATGGAGAAATTCACCTATCTGATTTTCAGGTGAATTTCAGAAAACGAAGTACCCCCGTTGGTATATTAAAAGCTGAAAATGGGCTGGTGTATTTTTTCAATCGTCGGGGCTATATTATTCAGTATGACCCGAAAACCAAAGAGGTGGTTACCCGAAGCCAATTAAAGGGCTTGGTCAGTTATGGTTTGACAGGGGCGCAATTTCTTGATCAAAACCATGTGGCACTGAGTTTTGAATACAGCGCTCCTATTGTATATAATCTCAAGAAACATTCGTGCTACCCCGTTACAAAGGCAAGTCAGAATTCTTCCTCTTCTTATATGTTCGTCGATCATGCGAAAAATATTTGGTGGCTGAATAAAAATGAGCTAAAGCATGTTTCTTTTGAACAAGTATTTCGGGAAATAACGCTCGATGATCCTATTATTAAAGTTGAGGGCACAGACAGCCTCCTTTATGCTGATGGTTATTTGCGCAAGGTGGCTTTAGCGGAAGATAATTTTGGGATTACACTCGAGAAGGTGAAAGCGCTGAAAGGAGATTTCAATCACATCTTTTTGAAAGACAGTACACTGCTTTGTTCAAAAATCGGCACTTCGATAGGTCGTGTCGATCAGCAAAAATTGTTGCTGCTTACCAGGATGAGTTACCGCAGGTTTGAGGCTTTTAAGTGGGAAAATAAAGAATATATTGCCTGCTTTGGTCCTTACCGCCTGGGAATCCTCGCGTTGGATCCTTATGGGAAAATTGAGACTTTCTGGTTTACAGCATACAATAAAGACATTGACCCAGAATATGGCATATATATTGGCAGCCCCAATAAAAACCCTCAGTTTCTATTTCATGACGGAAATAATATTGGTTTACTGGAACTGAAAGACGGCTGGAATAAGGCGGGAAGAAGTGTGGATTTAATGACCGCAAAAGCATCGAACAAATCGCCTCTTTTTGTTACCAATAACCATGATGATCTTCTTGATTACAAAGTTATTTGTAAACAATTCATCACTGACAAAAAAACAAAAGCCGTGAAATTTTTCAAGGTTAAGCAGGAGGTCTATGCGTGGTTCAACGATGATATTTACAGGTTTGACGCGCAGAACAATAAAATGGTGCTTTTCCGAAAAAATTTCGAAGGGCTTATCTTGACCTCCCAGACAGGTGAACTGTGCGTGCTGACGGTCAAAAATAATATGGTGTACAAATCTGATGTACTCGATGATACTGAACCCAAAATACCATTTCCTTCCACAGTAAAGGAGCTTTATCAACTAAAAGGTTTTTTCAAACTTTCAGATAATATCACCGCTTTTTACTCCGCCAAAAGCATCTATCTGTACGATCAGCGGTTGGCGATGGGAAAGCCGATGAAAGTAAAAGTGCTCAATCATAAATTACTTTCAGCAGGCACATCGGTTGCCTCTTTGGCTTTGCCTCAGGTACTCGCTTATGGTGATGGTTTGCGTCTGGAAGTTGGAGTGCCCCTTTACAATAATCATGAGCCCAACAAGTTTAGGTACCGCCTGAATAAAGGGGAGTGGAGTGAATGGTCGGCATCTAAAAATATAGACCTGATTGGTTTAAACACGGGTCGCTATCTGCTCGAAATTGAAGGGCGGGAATATATGGGTGCCCGAATTTCCCGATTTGACCATCATTTTAGAGTGGCCTGGCCCTGGTATTTGAGTCAGCCGGCTTTGTTGATTTATTTATTGCTCATCTTGTTTATTTATCGATTGATGATCAAGCGGGTAAAAAAGAAAAACAGGATACTGGAAATTCATGTCGCAGAACGTACCCGAGAGCTGAATCGGAAAAATGCGGTTTTGTCACGAAAAAACATTGAAATCAAGCTGCAATCCGATATGATTGAAGAAGGTCGTAGGAAGCTTGAAACCAGAAACGGCCTGCTGGAAGCCTCCATCAATTATGCCTCAAGGGTACAGAAAATGTTTACCAAGTCAGAAGCTGGTATCAGAGAAATTATGCCAAAATGTTTTCTGTTTTCAAAGGCTAAAGACAAACTGACGGGGGATTTCTTCTGGATTCATAAAGTGCCTCAAGGGGTGGTTTTTGCCCTTGCAGATTGTACCGGGCATGGGGTGCCTTCAGCATTATTAACCATGTACGGACGCCGATGTCTCGAAGAAGTGGTCGTTACGAAGAAACAACATAATCCTGCATTGATCCTTCTCGAACTTCAGCGCCAATTTCTGGAGAAAGAAAAGCATGATCATGATATGGATACCGAAGGGCTGGAAATTGGTATCGTCATGATTAATGTTGAGGAGAAGAAGCTTTATTTCTCAGGGGCAAATATCAATCTATTTCATAAATCACGGACGGTGGAAGAGGTGTTTAAAGGAAACCGTTTTTATATCGGAACACCGACAACCTCATCGCAGACAGGTTTTACCTGTTTTGAAGCCGATATTGAAGAAAGTACGGAAATATTTCTGGCGACAGATGGCTACTCCGATCAGTTTGGTGGACCCAGAGGCCGAAAAATGATGGTTCACCGACAAAATAAACTGTTTTCTGAAATTCATGGGCTCGATGCCAATGAACAAGGAGAGAAGGTAAGAGCTTTTTACAAAGCTTGGCGTGGCGCAGAAGAGGCAATTGATGATGCGATGGTGATTGGCTGTAAACCTTATGCTTTGATTGAAAAAGCAGCAATGCAACAACAATCCGCCACGGATAATGCGCAGCTTCTTTTGAATTAGGGAATTTTATTCTCCTCAATTGATCTCTACAATTATTCTGATGAGCCAATACTGTTTAACATAATGCAAAGTCGGGATTGTATAATATTTTCAACCCAACATAATTAGATGTAACCCACAACCCATAGGGTAGTATTACAAGCCGTAATTCCTACACAATTTTCCTGGAGGCCTGCCTCATTCAAAAGTAGGCTGTCAATTATTTTTTACCTATCGGTAGAACTCAAGTTTTTAATCAGGCTGATGGCATATTTTCGACAGCCTACACCATAACCTGTCGGAAGCTGTTGCGATACCATTCTTATTGGAAAGGCGAGACCGATAAAATAAAAGTTGAACCATTTGAAGGATATTCAGCCCAAATAAAGCGATACATTTGCGGCTTAATAATTTAAATAATACATTAAGTAATTATTGATATGGGAGCATGACGCTTTTATTTTTTTATTTGGATTACCGCAATGTCTTATATATACCTATTACTGCTTGCCTTGCTTCACTTTACGGAGGCAAAACCCACTCAGGGATCAATAGATCACAAACTGACCACCATCACCCTTGAGGATGAAATATCAGAATTTACTTTTGAGCAGAAGATTTTTGAAGATGATCATGGGTTGATTTATGTGGTCGGTAAAAGCCAGTCCATAGGTTTGGTACAGGGTGAAAAAGTCATTCCTTTAAATGATAAATACCCTTCACCAAAACCTTATATCAAACGATTTTTTAATAAAAAAAGGGTCATGTTTGGCCTGACGGAGGATAGTTTGCATCGCTATGATCCCGCGAAAGGCGCCATGTTAAAATGTGCATTGCCTTTCAGTGTTGAACCTAAAGATAGTCCAATATTTAGTGTGCAAGACGATCGGGTAACAATCCTCATCGATACAAAAGTTGGTCAATATGATTTTCAGGAGCAACAGTGGCGAACTTTTGATCTTCGGAAAGGTCATAGTGTGTATTATGATGAGGGTAATTATTGGGTTACGGACATTTTTAAAGGGGTATTTCAATTACAAGACGAGAATTTAGTGGCCGTTGAACCGTTGGCCCACCTCAAATTGAGAAGCACTCCCGTAGGATTTTGCAGCCTGAATAACAATACTTTTATATTTAACCGCAAAGGGGAAGTTTATCAATATAATACAGCAGGGAAGAGTATCACGGATTCCTTGTTTTTTGAGGAATTACTGGAGTACAAGGTAAAAGCAGCCATTAAATATGATGATGACCACATTCTCCTTGACGTGGCCCGATCGGCGCCTTTCCTGTTTAACATCCATAGCAAGGCGTTGAAAAAGATGGGCAGTTTTCAAGATGAAGACCAAGCTTATGGTTTTTTGGTAGATCGGCAGCAAAATATTTGGTGGGGCAGTCATGGAAATTTGAAATGTTTATCAAAAAATCAGCAACTAAATGTTTATGTTCCTGAGGGAAGCCGAATAAGTGTAGCGGAAAATGATCTACAATATTATATTGCTGATGAGCAGTTTAATCATTTTACTTATGACGATTCTGCTGGGCGGTTTTCAGTAGAAACCTTGCATAAGATAAACGATCACCTTGAGCGAATAAGTGTGTATTATCCTTTAGTTGTGGGCGGTAAATCGGAGCTCCTTTATTGCTATTTGGATAAATCTAAAGGCTTCAAAAAAATAGGCAATCTTTCGATTACCCAGTATAAAAAGTTTGTCTACAAAGGTGAGGTATATTATGCGTGTTTCGGGGCAGAAACTATTGGGGTGGCGAAATTTATTGGACGTCAGCTGTTCTTCTTTTCAGTTTATCTGGATACTAAATTTTCCCCTTTAAAAGTTCACCATAATCACAAAAATGGTGAAGGGTTTTCTTTTTCATTTTTTGATGGCAACAATATTGGATTCCTTGAATTAGACAACGCTCAAATTGATTTCTTGATGGATCACTTGCTGCCGATAGAGGAGTATACTAAAAAATATACTAACGGTAAACGATTGCCAAATGCCGATCAACTCTATAAAAGAATGGACAATCGGGTTGTTGTAACTCAAAAACAGAGCGATGAAGGGATGTTTTATTTTGAGAACAAGGAGCTATATTTTGCCTTTAAGGAACAAACCTTCCATGTTGATGCAGAAGAAGGCGCTCTTCAGTTGGTAGAAAATATGGCCGATTCACATCGCATCTATGTTCAGGAAGAGGGCCCAGGGAAAGTGGTGCTGACCAAAGCGGGTTTTTCTTACTTTCAAAATGCAAATGGAGATCGTTACCCATTGGGTTTAGGCCACCGTGATGCAGCGCATATCAGCCTTTCTAAAAAAATCGGGCAGGATAAGTATTTGTTTTTTCTGACAGATCATTATGTCTATCGAGATTTCACAATGGCCAAAGACAGTCTGCAATTGTGCTTCTTCAAATATCAAAAGGTGGTCAATGCACCTCGAGACACCTCCACCACTTTTGTTAATCAGGATTTACAGCCGACCTTATTGCAACTGAAAAGCGATGAGAGCCTGTTGTTGCAAGTGGCGACGGCAAATTACGACCACCATTCTAAGATTATGTACAGGTGTCTGGTGGATGGGGAAGTTTGGCAGAGCTGGGGTTCGGGGCAGCAGTTTCAGTTGTCTGGGCTGGCGTTTGGAAAACATCGAATAACGATTGAGGCACGGCATAATTTTGATCATTTCATTGCGCCAATAACTTTTGACCTGAGTGTCGGTGCGCCATGGTATTTGTCTTATTATATGCTGGCGCTCTATGTATTTTTGCTACTGATAAATATCTACATTGCCCGCAGGTACAGCCTCCATAAAATAAAGGCCCGAAATGAATATCTCGAGGAACAGGTGCATAACAGAACACAGGAATTGGAACATCGAGCGGTGGTTTTAGAGGAGCAAAATAAAAAAATTGCCATTCAGGCTCAGGAGATTGAGGGCTTTAACCGAGAATTGGAATCAAGAAACCAAAACCTTGAGGCGTCGATTGTTTATGCGAAGCGGGTTCAAAAAGTTTTTTCACCTTCATTATCTACCATCAGAAAGTTCATTCCTCATTCTTTTCTTTTTTCGCGGGCGAAAGATCACCTAAGCGGTGATTTTTTCTGGATTGAAGAGGTGCCTCAGGGGGTGATTTTTGCAGTGGCAGATTGTACAGGGCATGGGGTTGCCTCGGCACTGCTGACCATGTATGCAAGGCGAACATTGGAGGAAATTGTCCTTAATAGAGCAGAAACCAATCCTGCGATAATTTTAAGGGAGCTTCAAAAACAGTTTACTTTCCGAGAGGCTACGGCAAAGAATCGCAGCGGTGAAGGACTTGAAATAGGGATTGTACTGGTGGATAAAAATCAGCAGGTTTTAAATTTCGCTGCGGCAAATATGAATTTATTGCTGGTGCAGCATTCAGAAGTGAAAGTGATCAAAGGTGATCGTTTTTATATCGGCAATAACATCTTTGATCGTGATTTCAGCTTTACTTATTTTGAGGAACCCTTTGACAAGGATTGCGAAATATTTTTGGCCACTGATGGTTTCTCCGATCAGTTTGGGGGTGAGCATGGGCGGAAGATGAAAAAAAGACTGCAGAATGAATATTTTGAGTCGATCATCGGACAACCTGCAGAGGAACAGGGGACGCGCATTGCTGAGTTTTTCGATAAATGGAAAGGTAAGGAAGAATTGGTGGACGATGTGATGGTGTTTGGCTGCCGCCCTGCCTCTGTTAAACACAAGGGGCCGCGTCATGGCGTCTTCAATCGGGATGAATTTATGGCTTAGGTGAGGAAGTTGCTTTTTCCTTTTCAGGATCTTGATGAACCGCAGGACGGTGATAAAAATAGAAGCCATTTTCTTCATATATCAACCTTAGGTTTCTCACGCCTCTAACCCTGAAATGCTGCTCTTTTCGGATATAGATGTACAGGTCTTTATCAATATTGCCAAAAAGTAACCAGTCAGCAGACTGACTTTTAGGACCGCTTTTTTGCTGTTGACCATAAAATAAAGGGGACGCATTATTGGTGCCACTGGCCAAAATGTAGCAATCTTCTGCCTTATGAGCTTTAATAAACCGCAGGGCAGGCCCCTGGTAGGCCTCCTCAACAACCGGCAAATAACGGTAAAGGGAAAACTGAATGCTCAGGACAATAGAGAAGAAAATGATCTCGACGGCAAAGGTGATTTTTTTTCGCTCCATCAGGTAGAGGCCGTACAAAATACCTGCGGTGTATAATAGGCCTATAATACCGTCCTGTTCTCCATTGAATTTCAGGGTTTCAAACATTTGTCTGATCAGCGGGTAATCTTCGAGCGGCAATACCCCACTGATTTCGGCAAGTTTGGGTAAAATATACAGCCCTACGCCAAAAATTATGGCCATCAGGGAAATAGAAGAATACAACCAAACAGGAAAGGTACGCTTCTGCAGGAAGATCTGATTGAGGTACAGGCCCGAAAAGTAACTGAGTGGAAACAAGGCCAGGGCATTAAAATAAAACCAGTTTTTTGAAGGCAGAAAAGCAAATAAAATCAGGATTACCCAAAGGGTAATGGCCATAAATTTTTTAAAAAGCTTGTTGCGCTGTTCATTGATATTGGAAATGAAATAGGCAATCGCAAGTAAGCTCATCGGGAAACAGGCCGCAATAATCAGCCATAAATGGGTACTTGGAATTGGCCCATGATAAGAATGGTAGCGATCCATCAAGCTCATGTTTGGAAATACCGAAAGCGCAAGATCCTCGATGCTGTGTTGCATCAGAAAGAAAACGCAATAAATGAGTATTGGCGCACAGAAGCCCATTAAAATCAGTGTAAATTGAGTGGCTTTGAAGGGGGGCATTTTTCTGTTGATGGTATAAATGACCACCATCACCACTATCGGAATAATGAGTGCCTCAGAACCTGCCAGCAAAAGGTTGAGGGCCGTAAGGAAACCACACAGCAAAAGGTTTTTATCAGATTTTTTATGAATGCCGATGTAGAAATAATACAATGCACTGAAAAATAGCAGGTGGTGCAGTGGAATCGGGTTAATAAACCTGAAGAAGAAATGAGGAAGAAAGGAGGTCAGGTAGCTGCCCAGCCACAGCCATCCCATTCGGATACCATGAAGGCTTTTACCCATCCTGTAAATCATGATTAAAGTAAAAACACCACTAATAGCATTTGGTAGCCTAAAAAACAGTGGGTTATCACCCAAAAGTTGTGTGCAAATTGTAATCAACCAGCTAAAGAGTGGCAGGTCGCCCCAAATCTTTTTAAAGCCTATCTGCGGAATCCACCATTCCTTGGTGAGCCACATTTCTCGGGATTTTTCTGCCAAGTTGAGCTCCTGACCTTCAATCAGTGGAAGGCTTTGCGTATAGGGTACAAACAGCAGAAGTCCTATAATAGTGATAAATATCTCTGCTTGATATTTACTCCATAACTGTTGCGTTTTGCTGTTGGGTTTGTTCAAAGTAATAAGGAAGGGATGGCGTTAATCTTTATTACGATGACGCATAAAAAAAGTCGCATTCAAATGACTGAATGCGACTTTTTCTTTATCAATGCTCAAAAGATTATTCTTCATCAAGCGCCTCAAGGATTTCTTCAAATTCATCGTAGTTTTTAAATCCAGGACGAATTTCCTCACCACCTTTAATGGCAATACCCTTAATTTCAGAGTTCAGCAATTTTGGCAGACTTTGCTGATTTACTTCAAAGCCAAGCACAATGTCATACTCTTTAGACAATTCATAAACCGCCTCAAGGTCTTCCTTCATGCTTACCGCACGGCTGTCCTCAATGAGGACAAATTCGATATAACTTTCAATATCACTGATTTCATCCTCGACTTCATCCATTGATTTCTGCGCAAGATCAACCTTGTAAATCAACTTTTTGCCGGTGCTCTGTAGTGCTTCCAAAAGATCAATGTGCATGACCTGAATGTAGTCCACCTGATGCTCAACGGTCATCTGCTGAATAAGCTGAAGATCATTGCTTTCGAATTCTACCACTTTGGCAATGCCTGAAATCCACTCCGTAATTTCGGTATATTCCTCTGGCTTCAGGTAGTTTGCCATTGCAGGATCCACAGGGAAGCCAATTGCATCAACCATCATTCCTGCACAGTAGCGCGCATCACTCAGGTTGTTTACTTCACTGATTTTGACAAATGTTTTTAGGGCCATATCAATATTATAAAAAATCTATTTTAATTTTACTGCTGATTTCGCTGCTATTTCGTTTAGCAAGTAAACCTAACGGCGAAATGTGCTACGAATTACGAAATAGTCTGTGTACTTCACAACCTTTAATTAGAATTTTAGTGCTATGGAAGCAAATTCCCCAAATATAAAATCACTTTCGGAAACCGATTACCGGTCATCGATTCAGGAACGGCAACGTGCGGTAGTGCTATTTACAGCGCCCTGGTGCGGTATGTGCAAACGGCTGAAACCCCTGTTCGCCGCCAAATCTGTCGAATTTCCGGCGATTGATTTTTTCACCGTAGATATTGGGCAATTTCCTGATTTGCGAAAGGAGGCCAATGTAACAAGTTTGCCATTTTTTGCGACTTATAAAGAAGGAGTGCTGCAAGCGCACCAAGCCACCAACAAGCCAGATGTTTTCATAAACCTTCTCAAATCTCTTTTAGATGACTAAACGATTAACCGTTTTACTGCTATTTTTCTTCACCTTCTGTTCCGCCTTTGCTCAGGATGCACGTTTTCTGCTTCAGTTTGCCGATAAGGCAGGAAGCCATTATTCCATCAGCAAGCCCGAAGAATTTCTTTCTTCAGCAGCTATTGAACGACGAAACCGCCTGGGGATTAGTGTTGACGAAACGGATTTGCCCGTCAGTAAAAAATATATCGAAGAGGTTCAAGATGCCGGATTTTCCCTAATCGGTCAGACCAAATGGCTGAATGGAGTGGAAGTTATAGCAGATAAAGATCAGCAGGAGGCGCTTTTGGCGATTGATGGCGTAGATGCGGTAACCTACCTCGGCCCTGTGGATGACCACGAACACGTACAGCCCATAGAACGTGAAGCAGGCTATGGTACCGATCAAAACCTGACCAATGTACAGAATAACAATTTTCTTAAAGTGGATTCACTGAGAAATGAAGGGTGGAATGCAGAGGGCATAAAAATCGCCATTTTCGACGCCGGCTTTATTCATATGAAAGATGCCGGGGGCGCCGGTTTTCAGGCAATTGCTCAGGGGCGGTTAATTGGACAGAAAAATTTTATTGAACCTGACAAAGATGTATTTCGCTACCACGCACACGGCACCCATGTTTTTTCGGTGATGGGGTATTATGAGCAGGGGAAATTTGAAGGGATAGCACCCGATGCCGATTATTTATTGTGCGTTACCGAGGATGTCCGTAATGAGTATCGCTACGAGGAGCTCAACTGGATGATGGCGGCAGAGTATGCCGACAGTGCCGGCGTGGATATGATACAGTCTTCACTGGGTTATTACGATTTCGATGATCCGGAGATGAATTATACCTGGGACGACCTCGATGGTGCGTCGGCAATGATTACCCAGGCGGCGAATTTTGCCGCAAGCCGCGGTATTTTGGTGGTCAATTCTGCAGGAAATGAAGGGCGGAAAAGCTGGCAAAAAGTTTCCATGCCCGCTGATAGCAAAGAGGTATTGGCCGTAGGGGCGGTAACCTCTACCTGGGGAAGGGCAAGCTTTTCTTCTTTCGGCACCAAAGACCCCGACGAAATAAAGCCTGATGTAGTCACGTTGGGCAGTGGCGTGGTGGTGGCCTCCTGGCAGGATCGATTTGGCACCAATTCCGGAACTTCATTTGCGAGTCCAATGGTGGCGGGTGTTGCGGCCATGGTTCTTAAAGAGCACCCTGACTGGCGGCCTGAGAGAGTGATCGCGTATTTTCATGAAATCAGTCACCGATGTGAAAGCCCTACCGTTGAGCTTGGCTACGGGGTGCCATTCAATGAATGTAAGCCATTGAGCAATGAAAAGCCACTGACTGCTTTGTTTAAAATAGCCCCAAATCCTATTGAAGGAAACCGGATTCAGTTGTTGGTGGGGGCTTCCCCAGTTACGGATTGTCAGTTTTTGATTTATGACAGTAAGGGGAGCCAGGTCGTTTCAACGAATGCCCAGCTGGAGGCCTACAGCCTGGTCTCTTTGCCCATAAACACCTATTTGAATCCAGGAGTGTACAGCCTGGTTTGGAAGTGTGCTCGTGGGCAGGGCAGTCAAAAGCTGGTAGTGAAATAAGCTTTTGGACAATAATTTTCAGCATTTGATTTTTTCTGCCATATTTGATAAAATTTTTTATACCAATGAAATACACCCTGACATTAATGCTACTGCTGATATGCAGTTTTGGAGCGGTAGCTCAGACATCAACAAATGCTCAAAAATTAATCGATAAAGGACTCGCCCTTTATGATAAAGGTGAGATTGAAAAGGCAGAAGCGACTTTTACGGAGGCTGTAAACGTGGACATGAAGAATGCTGCGATTTATATGCTCAGGGGAATGGCACGTGAAGCCTTGGAAATGGGGCAGGAGGCCGTGGAAGATTATAATATGGCACTGACGCTTAATCCTGAAGATACCATGGCCTATGTGGTGCGTGGGCAGTTGAAAATGTCTTTGGGAAATGATGACGGTGCCGTGATGGATTTCACTCACGCCCTTGATCTTAATGACGAACTGCCGGAAGCCTATCGCTCGCGGGCGATGGTGTATTACCTGCAGGACAATTTCAAACGGGCATTGGGCGATTTTCAGGAGGCACTTTTGCTTGAAGCTGATGAAGCCTCAGACTATTTCTATATTGGCATTTGCCTCCGCCAACAGGGAAAAAACACCCGCGCCATTGGCTTTTTCAATACCTGCCTGATGTTTGACCCAAATAATGCGGAGGTCTATTATCAGCGAGGGCTCGCAGAAAATGATTTAAAAGAACTCGATTACGCCTGCGAAGATTTCAATAAGGCTTATGAACTTGGAATGACGGAACTCAAAGACCTTATCAAGGATTATTGTAAGCCCAAGCCTTAAATTTCTTTATTATCGTAAAATAACGTTGATCGATGCCTACTTTTTTGGTTCGCAATTTGTAGTTCCTTAACTTTGAGATTCAATCGAAAGGAGAATAGATGAAAAGAGTGGTAGTTGGTTTGTCGGGAGGCGTTGATTCCTCTGTGGCGGCCTATTTACTCAAAGAGCAAGGCTACGATGTAATCGGCCTGTTTATGAAAAATTGGCATGATGATTCCGTAACGATCAGCGACGAATGTCCTTGGTTGGAAGACTCAAATGATGCCCTAATTGTAGCCCAGAAATTGGGAATCCCATTTCAAACCATTGATTTAAGCACGCAGTACAAGGAACGTATTGTGGATTATATGTTCAATGAGTATGAAAAGGGGAGAACCCCAAACCCTGATGTGCTATGTAACAGAGAAATAAAATTTGATATATTCTTAAAGACTGCACTGGAGCTTGGTGCTGATTACGTGGCTACCGGACATTACTGTCGTAAATCGTCCATAGAGAAAGATGGAGAGCAGGTATATCAGCTATTGGCTGGTAAGGATGATAACAAGGATCAAAGTTATTTCCTTTGCCAATTAAATCAGGAGCAATTATCCAAAGCACTGTTCCCTGTTGGTGATCTTGAAAAACCGGAAGTAAGAAGAATCGCTAAAGAAGCCGATTTGATTACTGCCGAGAAAAAGGATTCTCAGGGTTTGTGTTTTATTGGGAAGGTGCGCTTGCCAGATTTCCTTCAGCAAAAGCTGAAACCGAAAGCGGGAAAAGTGTATGAGATTCCTGCGGATGCACCAGTTTTTGAAGCCTATCAAGCCAAAATAAAGAATGCTGCAAACGAGGAAGAGTGGCTGAAAGCCATTGCTGCACCTTTCTTTTTTCATCCGAGTATGGGGAAAGAGGTTGGTGATCATCGTGGTGCACATTACTATACTATTGGTCAGCGTAAAGGACTGGGAATCGGTGGAACTGTGGAGCCGTTGTTTGTTATTGATACCAACACGGAATCCAATGTGATTTTCACCGGACAGGGAAAAGATCACCCAGGTTTGAAGCGTTTCGGGATTTTTGTGAGCAATGAAGAGACCCATTGGGTTCGGGAAGATTTACGCATGAAGGTCGGAGAGATGAAGCGCTTTCAGGCAAGAATTAGATACCGAGAGGATCTTTCATCAGCAACCTTATATCAGAAAGAAGAAGGCCTGTACGTGGTTTTCGATACTGAAAGAGTAGGGGTCGCTGCCGGGCAATTCGTTGCTTGGTATGATGGCGAAGAACTGATAGGATCAGGGACAATCGGTTAAAAATATTAAAAAAAATAGCCGTGGGCGTTCCCTAAAGCTATTTTTTACGTATATTTGAATATAGAAAATGACTAAAGATAAATCCTATCAGTGGTCACGTTTTTCAAATCTAACAGTTTTAATATTACCGGGTAAAGCGATTCAGTAAAACCAGGCCTCAACTGAGTTTATCTCAGTCAGTCATCTTCGGAAGGCTGTCAACAGTGGAAGGTTGATCTGGTTAGCAGCCCAAATCGTGTTATAATAGAGATTTTGATAAAACCTCTCAAAAGCCATTGGTAGGTACCTTATAAAAAGCCATCATTCCTTAATTGGGGTGATGGCTTTCATATTTTTACTGAAATTTTTTATCATGAAGGTATACCAATCCATAGGGTATCGGTTGGCCGTGCTCAGCTGGCTTTTGACGGCAGGCTGCATAGCGGTAAGCATTGTGAATGAAAGTGCCATGTGGCCCATCAACGGATTACTCAGTATCATTTTTATGCTGATAGGTTTAATAGGAGCCGCAAAATACCAGGCATTGAAGCAGTTGATTTCAGCCCATCCTCAGTCAGGCATTGGCAAGAAAAGAATGAACACTTTTCTGAAATGGGAATTCCTTATGATCAGCGGTTATGGACTCCTCGGATATTTGTTTTTGGCAATGGCCATCCACAGGACCTTTATCGAAAAGCAGCCTGTTTTTGGGTGATGGTTAGTGATGGACTTTCAGAATGAAGCAATGAGGTTTTATAGTGAAGAGAAGAAGGATATTTACTTTGATTAAGAATAATAATTAACCGTATTTAACATAATACAAATTATAAACATTTTAAAATTTTGCGTAAATCCAGGTATATCTAACTGTTATTCATTTCATTAAGTGGTTTTGAAAACATCTTCGAAACAGTCTTATTACAGATTGAAATTTTGATCTGCCATTCTTAGCGCACAAGAAATATCTGGACCACATGCTTACCGACAAGTCTAATCGTGAATACTATATTTAACCATCAACAGGTGAAGTTACACTTTTCGCTACCCGTACTTTAACGCTGAACGCTGTTGGATAATTTTCCAAAGGCATGATGGCTATTTCGGTCTGACCGTGCCACTCATTTCGGAGGGTCTGTGCCACTTTTGAAGGGCTTTAATTTTTAACGTTTTTTCAATTATAGGTGTTCGATCTTCCCCTTTCTCAAGGAGTCGCCTTTGAGCTCAATCCGGTGTGAAGAATGAACAATTCGATCCAGAATAGCATCGGCAATTGTTCCTTCACCGATCATCTTGTGCCATGCAGAAACAGGTAGTTGTGACGCAATGATGGTGGAGCTAAAATTGTGTCGTTCTTCGATTAAGTCCATCATGATCTCTCGACTATTTTTATTGAATGAGTGGAGACCGAAATCATCGAGTATCAATAATTTAGACAGGTTAATTTTAGACAACTCCTTTTGATATGTGCCGTCAATTTTAGACAGGTGGAGCTGATCGATTAACTTAGCGAAAGGGCTATAGCGCACCTTTTTTTGCATCATGCATGCCTGATGCCCTAGGGCTTGTGCGAGGTAGCTTTTTCCGACTCCGGAAGGTCCGGTAAGGATGATATTTTCCTTTTTGTCAATAAAATCCAATGTACCTAAACGGCTGAAAGTGTTCTTGTCTAAATTACGGTTGGCATGGTAGTTTACACTATTTAGGTTTGCGTTTTGCCTCAAACGAGCTTGTTTGAGTAGCCTACCGACCCTTCTGTTTTGTTGTTGATCATATTCATGATCCACCAAAAGAGCCAAATATTCATCGACTGTAAGTGACTGTTTATTTGTATTATTCAATTGCTGTTGATGAAGCTCGGCCATGCCGAATAGCCTGAGCTTGTGTAGTTTTTCAATGGTTTGACTGTTCATTGTTTTGGAGTTTATTGATAGGCAGAGGCGCCACGGATGTTTTCGTGCGGGGGAATCTCAGCGATCGGTTCGTTTGACTCTTGTTGTAGATCCATCTTGTTTTCAAGAATATTAGCGATGTGCCTGTAAGAGTATGCTTCAGCTTGCATTCCGAGTGAACAAGCTTTTTCAAGGCGGTCAGAGCTATATTTCTTCACCAAATTGAGTATTCCGAGAGAACGTTTATAAGCTATTTCCGGATATTCAAAGTGGTCAATCATTCGCATTACATACTTTGATGTCTGTTCTCCAATCGATGACGTTCGCTTTTTGAAATACTCCGGTGACCATTTCAGATAAGCTTGGTGGGTGCTCGCAAGGTGATCTGTATCTGTTGTATAATGTCCTTTTTGATAACTTCTGCGGTGAGTTGCTATTCGCTCTGAATTGAAATAAACACAGACCGATGATTGGGTGTATTGCAGTTGGACTTGCTTGCCTATGTAGCGATACGGGACGCTGTAATAGTTCTTGTCAGGGGATAAATACACGTATCCAACTTGTTGAACCTTAGCTGACCGGTACTCAATCATCTCAAATTCAGCAACTGGCAATGGCTTTAGCGTAGCCTTTTCAGTGGACTCAAACAACTGCCTTCGACTTGCCCCTGCCCGTTGCAAAATGGTATCATTGTAGGCCATCAGTAGCTTTGAAATCTCTTGGTTTAGTGCCTGCAAACTGAAGAAAGTTATCTGCCGTAATGGGTAATAAATCCGCTGATAGGCCAACTGAACGGCGTTTTCTACCAATGCTTTGTCCTGCGGACTATAACTGCGAGTCGGGCTGACCACACAATCATAGTGACGGGCTAAATCCTTGAAACTTCGGTTAATTTCCGGCTCGTATTTACTCGATTTACTAACAGCTGACTTCAAGTTGTCCGGTACAATCGCCTTGGGAGCACCACTGTAAAATTGAAATGCTTTCTTCATGCAGGTGATCAAATCCTCCTTTTTTTGGCTCCTACAAGCACAGACAAATGTATATTGACTGCTCGGCAGGATCGCCACAAACACTTCCACCGGTATCATCTCACCTGTATTTCGGTCAGTGATATGTAATTTTTTACCAGCAAAGTCAATATAAACCTTATCACCCGGCACGTGATTAAGCTTCATTGAACCCTTCGGTGTTTTGTAGCGACGGTTAAAATGTTCCATAAACTGCGTGTAACCATAGGGCAATTCTACCTTGTTGCAATAATCAAAATAGTGGAACTGAGCATTGAAGCCAGGATGTTTGAGCCTAAGATCATTGTTGTCAAAATAAGACATCAACCCACTATGCCGGCCCTTATCCATTGTCGTCTTGGTGGTGAACAATTCCCGCAGTTTTTGATCATTAAAGGTCAGCAACTCATCCATGGAATACGAGCTGACCTCAAATTTCTTAACATATTCATTGACTGTATTACGGTGAATGCCAAGCAATTTATGAACCTGTCGATTACTGACTCCATCTTTCTTTAAAGTGATTATCTGTTTGATATCCATTGTATTTATAGGGTTAGCCATCGCTTTTTCTATTGGTTAGAAAAAACGATAGTCATTTATTTCACCCTATCCAAAAGTGGCACAATCCGATCCGAAATTATTGGCACAAATAGTCCGAAATCCGTGGCACAATCCGATCCGGAATAACCAGGCATGAGATTGGGTTTAGCGTGAGCCTAAATTCAACGCCCCCAATAACGCCAAATTGAATGGTCTTCAAATGAAAAATGGTTCGTCCTTGCATTTCGATTTAAAAAGGTCTTTTAAAACTCACCGACCGTCGTCAGCAAAAATATTCATGCGGCATTTATGGATTGCGTGATTTATTACCTCCGCAATTGGCATCAGCAATCGTAGAAAATTCCTCGGCTTGTTCTGCCTTTAATTCTTGATACACGGCACCTCAACATTTCTGTCCTTCATCAATTCCCAGCTTAAGAGTGTAATCCTAACGGCTTCATCGGTTGCTCTAAATAAGCAATTAACTACCAAAAGATAGATTTATTGCACTGCGAAAAACATTGTAATATCTTATTAAACAGTTGTTTACATATGCAAATACTATATATTTTAGCTAATGATATTAATAATGAAAATATTTTCATCGACGACGACAATCACGACAAGGCGCCTCCTCTATAGAAAGTAAAAGGTTTTTTGTGTGAAAAAAATGACGGAATTGCGTTATGTTAAATAAGTATCTATTGCATTTATCAGGGGTGATAAATGATCAAATTGCTGACTATTGAAGTGCCATTGGGAATCTTTCCATTGAATTTCATTTTCAGTGGGCAAAGGACTGATTCCTATTTCCTTTTTGTGAAGGGCCTGAACAAGCCACCGCCTTTGCGGTGACGGCACAGTATCAATATTCACTTGACGGCGAAACTTTTTTTGAAAATCAAACCTTCCAGACTGAATATTAAACTGAACTTCCCCCTGATTGAAATAGCGTCCGAAGGTACCGTTCAGGACCAATTCTTCCGCCATCCCCAATACAGGCAACTCTTCCTGATGAAGCAGCAGCAGATCATCACAGAACCGCAAACTGAGGTCGAGGTCATGGGAGCAAATCAATACTGTTTTACCTCCCCTACTCAACTGTTGAAGCAAGGAAAAAATTCTTATTTTATTGGGTACATCAAGGTGTGCCGCAGGTTCATCAAGTAAAATCACCCCAGTATCCTGAGCGAGTGCCCTGCCAATCAGAGATAATTGCTTTTGCCCATCAGACAGTTCATTAAAGGGGCGATGCTGAATGGCATCAATCCCAAGTTGATCAATCACCTGTTCAATCAGTAGCAGGTCTTCATGCTTCATCTTTCCCCACCAATTGGTATGTGGCGATCGTCCACTTTCAATCAGCTCTCGGACGGTCATATAAGGCGTCTGAATTTTATCCGTCAATACCACAGCCACCTCTTTGGCCATGGCTTTTGCACTGATTCCTGACAATGGAATGCCCTGAATCAGGACTTCGCCTTTGAGGGCAGGCTGCAGCCCGAGAATGGTTCGTAGCAGGGTCGATTTTCCTTTTCCGTTTCCCCCTAAAAGCCCCACCAATTTACCTTTTGAAATACACCCATTGATGTTTTCCTGAACGGTAAGCACTCCTCCTTTTTTTTGATAACCGATGGCTACCTTCTTTAACTCTATCACGCCGTTATCCCCTCCGATTAATGATGACTAAAATGACGATCGGTGCCCCAAGTAACCCTGTAACAGCATTTAATGGCAATACCGCTTGACTACCTGGGAGCTTGCTAATGATATCGCAAAGCAACATCAGCATTGCACCTGTCAATCCACAGGCGGGAATAAGCAACCAATGGTTGGCGGTCAGGAAAATTTTCCGCACCAAATGTGGCACGGCAATCCCAACAAAACCTATGGGACCAACAAAGGCTACCGTGGCGGCAGTCAGCACGCTGGTAATGGCTACAATAAGCATTCTCAACTGACGGATGGGCATACCCATGGTTCTGGCATAATTCTCTCCCAAGAGTAAAATATTCAATGGTTTTGCCAGCAATAAGGCGCCTGCAATTCCCAGGCCGACCATAATGGCCATCACTGACAACTGTGAAAAATCCAAGCCTGCAAGACTGCCCAAAGACCATAAAAGATAATCCTGAATCAGTTCTGGCTGACTGAAAAACTGGGCGATCGCCACCACTGCATTCGTCAGGAAGCCAATCATGACACCAACGATCAGCAGGCTTACCGCATCTTTCAGCTTATTATTGAGCAAAAGAATCGCCATGAACACCAAAAACGATCCGAGAAGGGCGGCTCCAACGACTACCGCTCCTTGCCCCAGCCCTACGGCCGATAAATAAGTAGCTGACACAGATCCACCACCGAGCAGAACGACCATCGCTACGCCAAGGCTGGCACCCGAGGAAATCCCCAAAACCGACGGCCCTGCCAAAGGATTTCCGAACAGTGACTGCATCAGTAAGCCTCCTACAGCAAGTGCGGCACCGACAATAATACCTGCCAATGCACGGGGAAGTCGGAGTTTAAAAATAATAGCGTGGTTTATATTGGCTTCACCTCCTCCTACCAATTGGTGAAAAGTGTCCGTGAAAGCAATATTGACAGACCCCAGACTAAGATCCAACACAAACAATAATACGCACAATATCAGTAGAATAGGCCAAACCCATTGTCTATTTACTTGAGGACTCAAAGCCATTATTCAATATGTCGGTAATAGGTTAAGGTAGAATCCTGTACCACTTCAGGATGAAATATTTTGATCAAGTCATGCAACACCAAATCAGGGTTCAGGTAACCCGTGTACCAAAAAGCATTCACGCCATCAACCTCCAAACCATTATTATTATAAACCCGCTGATTCATCACTGGCTTAAAATCTTTATAATTTTCATTCAGCGATAATAAATCAGACATGTGCTTAATGCCTCCAGTATTGATCCACACATCCGCCTTTTTTGAGGCTTTATACACCACTTCAAAATCCAATGGAAAACCACCTGTTTCATGGTTGCCATGGTTCAGGTATTGCGCACCCGCCGCCTTGATAAACTGTGCCGTGAAACTGTTTCCGCCTGGCATATACCAGACGCCCTTGAATGGCAAGCCACACATCACATTCACCTGATGGTCCAGCGTATCAGCATATGCCACCCAATGGTTATAATTTTCTGTCGTGCGTTCAAATGCCTGCACCGCCCTTTCGGGTTTATCCAGCAACAGCGCCATCAGTTTCAGCCATTCGGTTCTGCCAAGTGGCGTTTGTTCCTGCCAGTCGGAAAATGGCAACAGACAAATCCCCTGACTTCGCAAGGCAGGGTACTTATTTCGGCTACTCGCGCCCATATCATCGTAAAGCACCACATCGGGCTTCATCGCAATCACGAGCTCTTCATTCAGCTTATTGTACCCACCAACTTCCTGAATCTTACCGCTTTCAATATGTTTGCGGATCGTTCGGTCGGGAATCAGGTTTTTATCTTCCACACCACGCAAGGTTTCCAACCCCTGAAGGCGGTCAAGCATTCCGACTTGTGTGTTGGACAGTGCGACCACCTTTCGGACAGGCACTTCCACCACCTGACTGGCATGTACATCCTTCGGGTAAGGGGTTCCTCTTTTCACTAAAAAGAAAATCGATGAATCCTCATGACCATTCACATGACTGTAAACCGCCAGCCGTTTATAGTTTGAGAAATAGTCCACCTTAAAATTCTTGGCATATTGAATATCGATAGAATCTTCAAAAAAGGTAAAATCAGCCTTCTGGAGATCAACGGACTCCACTTTCTCAAGTCGGCTGCCATTATTGCTGTTACAGGCTGTAAAACCAATCAGTAAAATCAAAAATGCCGTAAAATGTGCTTTGTACATATTGCTGGATAAAAACTAAAAACCAATACAAATAAAAAAGGAAAATCTTATACCAAAAAGGTTCAGCGGCATTTAATTTATGAACGTCCACAATTAAACAGCATCCGCGGCCATGAAATGGCTACAAATTTTCAGTATCAGCAATCCAAAGGCCACTATAAAATACCGGGTTAGAAATGAATAGCCCAAAATTATAATTATTCAGTTAAAATATTATTCAATATCGATAATAAGCATAAAAATTGCCTTACGTAATCATAAATCACTCATTATTAAATCATTACAAAGACAACAACCAAAGCCCGTCCTCAATATCATTTCCTCCCGCCCATTTATAAATATTGATATGCCTAATTTTTGATGTTAAAATAGCGATGTTCACAAATAATTGCTCAAATACGATTCAATTGCGACCGATTTGTTAGGAAAAAATGCAACAAACTGATAATTTAGTATCTTGAATTGAGAAGTTCTCAAAGAACACGAGCTTCATTTTTCTTTAGTTTATAGCATCTCATATGAGTAAATCAGTAATAGCCATTTTTGATATTGGCCGTACTTACAAGAAGTTTTTTCTATTTGACCGCAATTACGAAATTGTCCACGAAGAGGTAACCCGATTCGATGACATCGTGGATGAGGATGGAGACACTTGTGAAGACTTAGCAGCCATTGTGGAGTGGGTAAAAAGGACGTTTAAGGAAAGCATGAAAATGAAGGAATTTCAGATTCGTGCATTGAACTTTACCTCCTATGGCGCCAGTTGGGTTCATATCAATAAGGCTGGAAAACCCGTTACTCCCGTTTACAGCTATTGGAAACCAATTCCACAGGGAATCAAGGAACAATTCTATAAAAAATACGGTGATGTTGACAAATTTTCTTTGGAAACATCAAGCCCTCAGCATGGTTTGTTGAATGCGGGTATGCAGCTTTATTGGCTCAAGCATGACAAGCCTGATTTATATAAGAAAATACATACCTCTTTAGGTATTCCTCAATATCTGAGTTACGTCATCACAGGTAAAGCCTTTTCGGAAATCACTCACCTGGGCTGTCATTCCTCTTTATGGGATTACAAAAAAGACCGCTCCCACGATTGGGTTTACAAGGAGAAATTGTATTCAAAGTTCCCTCCTATTGTAAATACCACCTCTTGCGAACGCATTATTGTAAAAAACAGAGAGGTAAAAGTCGGTATCGGTATTACGGGCAGTGCGGCATCTATGGTGCCCTACCAATTGGGTTTTGAACGTAATTATATCGTCCTGACCACAGGTACCTGGAGTACGGCAACCAATCCAGGGAATCAGTCCAAGATCACCCTTGAAGATATCGATAATGATAACTTCGACCTGTTGAGCTTCCGTGGTGATACCATGCGTACCAGCAGAATCTTTTTGGGTAAAGAACACGAATTCCACCTGCAAAGAATTGCCAGCCACTGGAATCTCGATCGCTCTTTCTACAAAAATGTACCTGTAGATCAGGAGATGATTCGTGTACTGATGGATAAACTTTCGCCTGAGCGGAGATTCTTCCCTCAGAGTAAATTGGGTAGCCGATTTTCTCCTGACGAAGACCTTCCACTTAACGATCTGGATCAGTTCAATTTGCCAGAGTGTGCTTATCATCAGCTTATCCTTGACTTGTCCTGTTTACAGGCCTCGGCTATTGAGTCGGTGATTGGAGAGTCTGAAGTAGGCAAAGTATTCGTTGCAGGAGGGTTCTCTTATAACGACAACTTTAAGCGGATTTTGCCCGCTATTCTGCCAGATATCCAGTTTTATACCAATGGCGTAAATCGGGCAACCGCTCTTGGTGCGGCGCTCGCATTGCACACCCACTGGAATAAGGAAACCAACCTGGATAACCTGTTGCAGTTTGAGATGATTAATGAATTTGATATTCCTGAACTTGAAGGCTTAGCGCTTTTATAATAATTTTGAAAGCCCTGTTTCAGGGCTTTTTTATTCCTTACATCAACCAATCAAGCGGAACCAATTGTTATTACTTTGTAATGGCAGACAAACCTTATATTATGAACGCCTCTTCTTTCAATGCCAAGATCTTAATTGTCGATGATATTCCTAAAAACATTCAAGTGGCAGCGAATATCTTAAAGCAGGAAAACTACAACATCACTTTTGCGAAAAGTGGTGTACAAGCTTTGGAGAAAATTGAGAAAATTGATTTTGACCTTATTTTGCTTGATGTGATGATGCCCGAGATGGATGGTTTTGAGGTTTGCCGCAGGGTAAAAGCCAATGAAGCCACAAAGGGCATTCCCGTGATTTTTCTTACTGCAAAGACGGAATCCGAAAGTATTGTTAAAGGGTTTGAAGTTGGTGGTATTGATTATATCACCAAGCCTTTCAATGGGATTGAACTATTGGCAAGGGTAAGGAACCACATCAGTTTAAGAACCACACAAAAGGAGTTAGAGAAAGCCAATGCGACCAAAGATCGGATGTTTTCCATTATCGGGCACGATTTACGGGGCCCTATCGGGAATATAAAATCCATCTTTAGCCTACTGACCGACAATCAGAAAAGCTTCGACCCCAAGCAGTTTCAGACTTTTCTTTCGCTGGGCCGTGAGTCCGCTGAGTCTACTTTTGCACTGCTTGAGAACCTGCTGAACTGGGCAAGAACCCAACGAAATCAGATCAACTTTAATCCCAAGAAAGTGGATATCTATCGACTGACCCTTGAGATGATCAGTTTGGTGAGTTTGCAGGCATCGAACAAAGATATCGAGCTGATCAACGAAGTAGAGCCGCATGCAATTGTTTTTGCTGATGATGAAATGATCAAAACGATCATCAGAAACTTACTGACCAACGCCATAAAATTCACCAATGATGGCGGAAAAATTACCATTAGCGGCACCTCCGAGGGCGATTATTTCCAAATGGCCGTTCGTGATACTGGCATGGGCATGTCGGAAGAAACCGTTGTGCAACTTCGGGAGAATGATGGCTATACCACCTCGGGAACCGCAGGGGAAAAAGGCAGTGGATTAGGACTTTATCTCTTTAAGAAATTTGTAAAAATGCACAGTGGTGAATTCGATATTCAGTCGATTCCTGAACAAGGAAGTATTTTCAGTTTCACTATCCCACAGCATTTATAATAAAAAAAGCTCCTGTTGTGGATAAATAATAATTGATCAGAAATTATGGCGTGGAATATCAGCTTCATGTGTGTTAAAGCATCAAAAGGGGAAATTGACAATATTATACCCGATGTATTTTACAAATCTGACGAAAACCTCTTTTTCGAAGATGCGACTTCATACAGAATGGAAAAAGCAATGGGCGTGACTGAGTTAAATGGATGGGTCATTATTACGGATGTTGCGAATAGAGTTACATACAATGAAAGGCTCCCATTAAATGTTTCTAATAATTTTGAGGTTAAGACATTCTATATTTCCGAAACTCCGATTTTTAGGACTTATTCAAATGGTAAATCACTTGAATCGGCTAAAGGAATTGAAGAATTAGACACAATTCTTAGCAGTAGAAAATTAGAAGCGAAAGATAATTATGGCGAAACTAAGTCCATTCAACTTTTTGAACATGAAATATTAAATGGATTGAAGGATGGGTGGATAGAACACTTATTCAGAGTGAAATTTGATAAGTACGAATTAGATTAAAGTACTTCTATTGGCAGAAACTTCAAAGTCAGTCATAATGGACCCAGATTTATATTATTGACCTTCATAAAAGACTGAGAAATGAAACGTGATTTAAGGAAAATTAATGAGATAGTTGCCAAGCAGGACATTGGTAGCCTTTTTAATCTTCATGATAATGTAGATTTTTCAATTGCACTTTATGAAATTTTAGTAAATAGATATGATAATGACCCAGAATCACTAAATACAGAAGAACTCAATCTCTTATTGTGTATGCATATTGAAAATGCAGGTCAAGCTGACAGTATCTTAAGTTTTCTACAAGAATGGTTTCCACAATACAAAGAACGAGTAATTAAGGCTTTAAAGGAAATTGGAGCCGTCAATTCATCTAAAATAGTAAACAGGGTAAATGCACTTTTACCAAAAGACGAAAGTTGGTTTTATGATAGCTCAGATCAAGACTCGGAAATTTTAATGTCAAGGCTTGACAATGAGTTTTCAGACTACCCTGATGGGTCTATGCGAGAATTATATCGTTCTTATGCAGAGAATAACAGGGATAAAATTAAAAAGTAAAAATACCTACCACAACACTTAAACGTGTTATGCATCGGGCCGGTATCAGGAGCTTTTTTTGTTACTGAAGGAAGGATTTCTCAACCGTTATTATTTCAGTCTACCGACATTCAGGCTCAGGAAACTCCCCTTTCAACACCTCGTCTGCTGCTTCATATTTTTGCCACCATTCACAGGCTTTTGACAAATCTCCTGATTGTGCATAGGCATAACTGAGGTAGTTGGTGGTCAGGGGAATATTTTTATCTTTGGCATAGACGCGCTCCAATAGGGTGATGGCTTTTGCGAAATTTTTCTTTTCGATATATAAGCGCGCCCGATTACGATATGCCCACTGATTATAGGGATCAAGTTGAATGCTGCGGTTCAGATCAGTTTGTGCAGGTCCCAAATCTCCCAACCGAATGTAAGCGTAGGCACGGTTATTCAAAAAATAAGGCTCACCACTTTTCAGCTTAACGGCCTCATTATAAGCCGAAATGGCTTTATGGAAATGCTCCTCAGCACTTTCTATCAGGCCAAGAACATTATAGGCATAAGCGTAATTTGGTGCGATTTCCAGCAGGTGATCCACATCGTTTCGTGCCTGAACATACTGACCTGCATAATAATAGCAAGAAGCTCGATTGACCCATAACTCAATATTTTCAGGTGATTTCTGAATGGCTGTATTGAAGGCTTTCAGCGACTGCTCGTATTGGTGCAGCTGCATATAAATGAGGCCTTTGGTGAAAAATACGGGCAAGGTATCAGCATGAACTTTCTCGACCTGGCGAATATCACGTAGCGATTGGTAATATTCCTTATAATCAAGGTAGGCCTGCGAACGGTTATAATAAGCCCCCGTAAAGTTGGGGTCCAAAGCCAACGCCTGACTGAAATCATCTATCGCCTCCCCCGTTTTTCCCTGCTGCCGACGAGCAACACCACGGTTATTTAATGCTTCAACAAACTGAGGGTCAAAATCTATCGCCTGACTGAAATATTTCTCTGCCTTGCCAGACTCCCCAGCCTGCAGTGCCAATTTTCCTTTCAGAAACAATTGATCTCTACGCTGCTCTTTATCGAAGAGACCACATGAACTGAGCAGCACACTAATGAATAGTAGGAATAAATAGCGATTCATAAAATGAATAAGGTTGAGAGGTTGAGGAGCACTACCCTTTGGTAATGGCTGTTGGTATTGTTGCTGAAAAATGGGCATTCATCAATTACATTATGTTAAATTAACAAATGCTCCATGACGATTATTTTGGAAGATGCACACCTGCGACCATGCACCGAACAGATCCCCCACCGAATTGCTCAATGGTATTGACATTCATGGGTAAAAGGTTGGTGTATTTTTCCAGCGTTGCTTTTTGTGTTGCGGTAAGCACATCAAAAGACGATTGAGACATCAGCAAAAAGGTTTCCCCCTTTTCATTTTCTACCTGAAGCATATTTCCTGCAAAGGCGATCATCTGATCATAAGAAATTGTTACAATCTCATGCCCTGAGTTTCGAAGCTTCTCAAAAACCAATTCTCGTTCCTGATCAGTAGGAATTACATCACCGCAAATTACCGCAAATTTATCCCCCAGCGCCATCACGACATTGGTATGATAAATGGTGTTTCCGTCTTTGTCGAGAGCATCAAAAAGAATCCCTTCAAAACCGAGACGCTCGCAAATCTGAAAAAATAGCTTTTCCGTAGTACGATCCGAACGGTTTGCATAAGCCAACTGGTGAGGATAATCGAAAATAATTGAGCCCGTTCCCTCAACAATTTCGCCTTGGTTTTCATTGTCCGTTACATCAATAATCTGCTGAATCCGAAAACCAAACTCTTCCTGAAGTTGGGTAAAAACATCCATACGACGCTCCTGACGGCGATTATCCGCCATCATAGGGTATAGCACCACACGGCCATCTTCATGAAACGAAATCCAGTTGTTAGGAAAAATGGAATCTGGCGTATGGGGTTCTGGGGTGTCCTGTACCACCATCACTTTTACACCATGCGCACGCAAACGCGCCACAAAAGCATCAAACTCAGCCAATGCCCGCTCCTGGATTTCATCCACCGAAAGGCTGGTTTCTGCACTTTGAAAGGCATTCGAACCCGCTGTTTGCTCATTAAAACCGAAACGCACTGGGCGCATCATCATCACAGTATTCGGTGTTTGTTTCATCTCTGTTGATTACAATTATGTTAGATTTCAAAAGTACATATTTGACCCGATGGTCAAAAACTTTTTTTTGATATTATCCTCCCCTTCCCCTTAAAAAAGCCCCCAAATCTGCTAAATTGGTTCATTATCATTTTCAAGCTTTCAAAATCAACATGAAAATTATCCTTGCCACCGACTCTTTTAAAGGAAGCCTTACTGCCCAACAAGTAAGATCGGCGATGAAAAAAGGCATTTATCCCGTTTACCCCAATGCTGAAATTATCGAAATTCCGATGGCTGATGGCGGCGAAGGAACCATTGAGGCACTGGTGGAAGAGCAAAAAAACTGGGTAACGGTAAAAGTTCATGATCCGCTTTTCCGCTTGGTGGATGCCAAATATGGATTGACAGATCATGGTAAAACAGCCGTTATTGAAATGGCACAGGCAAGCGGATTGCCCCTTTTAAAAATGGAGGAACAAAACCCCTGGGTAACGACCACCTTTGGCACTGGTGAATTAATCCTCGATGCACTGAACAAGGGGGTGCGGAACTTCATTATTGGCATTGGCGGAAGTGCGACCAATGATGGCGGTAAAGGAATGCTTGAGGCTTTGGGTTTTGAATTCTTGGACCGAAACAAAAATCCTGTACCTCATGGGGCGCAAGGATTGGCAAAAGTAGAACACCTGCAAAATGCAAATGCGCATCCTGGACTGAAAAATGCTTCTTTCAAAATTGCCTGCGATGTTGATAACCCATTCTATGGGCCACGGGGCGCTACCTATATTTATGGGGCGCAAAAAGGAGCGAATGCCGAAATGCTTGACCGAATGGAGAAGGCGATGATCCATTTTGCTGAAAAAATCCATCATTTCACGGGCATCGACCTGAGGCATGTTAAGGGCAGTGGCGCAGGTGGCGGCATCAGCGGAGCCTTTTTTGCGATGCTTAATGGTGCACTGAAATCAGGGGTAGATATTATTCTGGATCATCAGCAATTTGACCATCATCTTGAAGGGGCAGACATTGTACTTTCTGGGGAAGGAAAAATCGATCATCAGTCGGTATCTGGAAAAGTGATTGATGGAATCGCCAAAAGGTGTACTGCCAAAAATGTACCGCTCATTGTTTTGGGAGGAGGAGTAATGCCTGAAACTCAACCCTTTGACGCGGCGGGCATTACGGCTGTTTTTTCGATCATCAACGAACCTGTCAGTCTTGAGAAAGCGATGAATCCCGCTACGGCAGCAGGTATGATCACCTTCAAGACTACACAAGTCTTCCGTTTAATTCAGCAATTCAACTAACTGTCCTTCAAGGATTAAACGGTCGGTTACAACTGACGACCGTCAGCTTTATTCTGAAAAATGATCGTCGTTTCCATATTTTTTATACTGATAAATAATGCGCCCGACTTTATAAGTCAAATAGCCTAAAAGCAATAAGTAAACAGCACTTTTTTGAAGGTCAACTGCAGAGGTAAAGCCCGCTGTCATAAAATAAGCCACTAATATCGCGCCTATCACCCAAAACAACACCGCCATTAAAACTTGCTGTTTATTGGGAATCGGTCCCTGCTTTTTTGGTTTATTCTCCATGATATCTATTCAAATTATATTTATCCATAAGGATTTCTGCTTGATAACTTACATTTCAACTTTCGATCTATTATCTTAAAGCATCTTCCATTAATTGATACAATGTTAAAGAATTTTAAAGCCAAAGTCCTTCTGATTTTGGTCTTTTTGGTATTTTATTTTCTCTTTAAGCCCATAGAAAAACTCCATTATGTTTTTCAGTCAAATGGTGCCATACAGCCCATCACTTCAAAGCTTCAAAGGGTAGTGTACCAGTCAGCAGATGTTGAAATCAGGCAGATCGATTTGGTGCGTCAAAACAATGCCCCACTAAGTGATTTCGTGAATGAGCTCAATAAGCCAAAATTATACTTTTTCAAGTTCAAGAAAAATGATCATAACTTTAAGGTAAGTCTCGACAAGCAGGGAAATACCACGGGGGATTTGGTGAAGGGCAACACGATCTTTGCAATTAACAGCTCTTTTTACGATAAAGAATTACAGTCCTTGGGCGAAGTGGTAGTTGATGGTCAGTCGAAAGGGCACGCTTCAAGATCATCAGGCTTTTTTAAAGTGATTAATGGAAAGGCGGTCGCTGGACCGAAAAGTATCTTTTCGGGACTGGATGATCAAGTGGAGTATGCATGCCAGGCACATCCCTCGGTCATGAAAGATGGACATATCTGGTCTTATATTCTAAATGAAGATCAACAAATAGCCGCATGGAAACGCCTGACCTACCGCAACCTTTGTGGCATGGATGCCGATGGCAATATTTGCTTTCTGGTTTCTGCAGACGGCGGCTTATTGTCGGTAAAGGAAATTGCCGAGATTGCTGATCAGCTTGGGGTAAAAACAGCCACTTTGCTCGATGCAGGCGTTGCCCTTCAATATTGTTTTGATGATGGGGATTATTATCTGTCTTTCTATACTTATAATAATGTAATTAATCTTGGGCACAAGTTTGATGAACTGTTCATCTCCATGACCAAAAAAAGATTTTTCAACTCCTCCCCTGTTTTTATCAATTACCAGCGCTCCTCAGAATAAGGATTTAACCTGTTCATCCCGAAAATCTATCGATCTCCTTCTTGTTTAATCATTTGCTCAATCGGGCAGTTAATCCTCTATGGGGAAAGTAGCAATTATTACGGGAGCAAATCAGGGGTTAGGTTTTGGCTTGGTGGAACAACTCAATGCCATTTATAAAGCAGGTGATTTTATTTACCTCGCGGTCAGGCGTGTCGCAAAAGGACAAGAAGCCATTGATTCGATCATTGATAAAAAGGCCCATTTTGAAGCGGTATTTATGGATGTATCGAAGGAAGAAAGTGTGCAGGCGGTCATGGAATATATGGCGGCAAAGCACGGCACTGTTGATTTGGTGATCTCCAATGCGGCGCAGCGAATGGACAAAGAAACCCCTTACCGATTACAGGTGGCGGAATTTATCCAAACCAATAATATGGGCGCCTACCATGTCCTCAAACATTTCCAGCCCCTACTGACTAAAAAAGGAAGATTGATCGTCGTTGCCAGTGGTTTTGGTACCTTAACACACCTGACGACTAAATTGCACCCTTTGTTTGCAACCACAGAAAGGTCTATGATTGACATCAATCGGGTGATGCATGAGTATGTTGAAGAGGTAAAAGCAGGGACCGATGCCCTGAAAGGTTGGCCAAAATGGATTAATATTCCTTCAAAAATTGGACAAGTCGCCTTGGTGAGGATTGCCGCTCAGAAGAAAAAAGACGCCCAGGCCATATTGGCTGTTTGTCCTGGTTTGGTCAATACTGCAGCCTCCCGCCCGTTCTTCGAAAACATGAAACATGCCCAATCTCCGTTTCAAGCCGCCAAATCGATTATTGATTTAATAGACAGATCTCCTGATGAAATTAATGGTAAACTGATGAAGTTTGGTGAGGAAATTAGCTGGCAATAGAATCCTATTCTTAACGATCAGACCGTGATTTCATCATTGGTAAGCAGGTTTGTCAGCCCGTGTTTTCGGAATAAATGCGCCACTAACTGGTTGTTTTTACGCTGCTCGCCAATGGTATATAGAAACTCATAATCGTCTATCGTAATTCTGCATTGCATAGACTGATGAACAAAGGAACTATTCAAGTGCTCTTCAAGCTCTAAATCATGGGTTGAAACCAAAATGGTATTGTTTTCAGTCGTCAGGTAATTCAATACCCGACTCCCAAATAGAATCCGATCTTCGGTATTCGTGCCTTTAAATAACTCATCAAGCAGTATCAATTTTTTACTTTCTTCTGCCTGAATGATCGTCTTCAATGCCAAAATCTCCTCATTGAAATAACTCGATTGCTCTTCTATATTGTCCTTAATATTCATGGAAGAGTAAACAGCCATCGGAGCATGAACAAAGCTTTCGGCAAAGGCAAGACCCAAGGTCTGAGATAGTAAAGTGTTGATGCCTACGGAGCGAATGAAAGTACTTTTGCCCGTCATATTTGCTCCCGACAACATGATATTTTCACCTTTCAAAGCCATTGAGTTGGATACACAATTTTTCACTAATGGATGCGTCAAGCCTACGAAGGAAAGCCCCAAATTTTCATTCATTTGACTCTCACAAACTCCTGCCTTTTTGCTCAAAACTGTTCGAGATAAACTCACATCAAAAAAACTGACCGTCTGATACAAATCCAATAAGCCTTCTTTTTGTTGATAAATTTTTTGATGATACACATTGGCAATATTCACCCCCAACAGAAACAGCACATTGATCACCTCCTTGATGTACCACCAAATAATCCCAATATCACTTCCAAGATCGGTATCTGATTTCAGGAAATCGAAGCTGTAAAAATACCTGATGTTCGGAGCATCGTTCAACTTACTGTATTCAGCCAATTGGGTATCTTTCCTAATTTCAATAAGTGTATTACTCAAGTAACTGATCGTTCCCAAAGTTTCCACCAAACCTCCATGATGACTTTTCGCCATGAAATGAATCCCGAAATTTATGATCATCAAAGGAATCAGCATCAACCATAAAAAGGGAAAGAGAAATCCACCTACAACACAAATCAAAGATAAACAGGCAAGCAAGGGAGCCCACCTCAAAAACCTCGGTAACTTTGGCTGAATCGTATGCAGATATTTAAAAAATTGGGAAGGGTCATCCGCTTGCATCTCCATCAATGCTTTACATAACTTTTCCCTTGTGTTGGGGTGGTCATCAATCAATTGAGCACAAGCCACCAGTTCCTCCCGACTATCATTTTCATGCAAATGAGAAAGGTGATAAAGATAATTACTACCCGCTAATGTCTGACAAAAATTCACCAGCTGAAAAACCTCATCAAGATGTAAATCTCTTTGTGTCTGATTGGTAATCGTTTGGGTGCTCTGACCAAAATATTGATGATACAACCGACAGCCGTGGATACTGAAATCGGTTGGTTTCCAAAAGGGATAAGTTTGAAGGAGATTTTTTAGCTGGTGGGATTGGCTTAGGAATAGGTTGGTGATCATTTAAGGTTAAATAATTTGATATAGGTGTTGATGATAGGTTTTAAGGTTCGAATAATCTTTGCTCGGTCAATGATGTCGAAATTTTTTGTACCTCACGGTACGGACGTTGCATGCAACGTCCCTACAACAGAAGAAATCCGGTTTTTAGTTTGAGAGGTCACAAATTACCGACAAGCAACCCTTCGAGAAAAAAACAAAAAGGGTCTCTGGTAATAGACATAGATTAAATTTTACGGAAAAATATTATTGACTTAGCCCCTCCTTGACTTCCTCTGAATTAACAAAATCCTTTAAACCAATATTAACAGAACCGAGGTGAAACATTCTTGATTGAAACCCCTTCAATTTTATTTTCAAACTATGCGTCGAGAGTCGTTTACGATAATCCAAAGCCTCAACTTCTTCCCAAGTAATTTGAGCTTTGGTAGAACGGGTAATACCAAGATAGATAAGTGAAGCTGACGCCAAAAAAAGAAAGCAATTCACCAAAAACCACGCGATATCTTCCTTAGGGGTTAATCGATTAATACTCACTACAGAAAGAATAAGGTTTGCAATACCACAAAAAAGTGAAGACAACTTAACAAGTATAGCTCTATCAATTAATTGAATGCCTTCTTCTGTAAATGAAATCTTGGTATTTAAATATTGAAAGGTTTGGGGTAATGAAGCCATCTAATTTTATTGGTTATTATTCTAAACATACCAAATAATGCAAAACATTCAAAAAATATTTATTCATCACATTTATTTAAATGGATGTATTCTACCGTTTGAGTCTATTTCGTGAAGGAAAATTTGGTTGTGGTCTATCACGAGAGGGACTCTCGCGATAGAGAGAGTGAGAAATGGATTATTTTTGTACCTATCGGTACGGACGTTGCATGCAACGTCCCTACAATACCATAAAAATTAATCGCGGAAATCATTCCCCAAAATCACGGCAAAAAAAAGACAGCGCAAGCGCTGTCTCTACAATATATATTATTATTTGTGTCTGGATCTCAGCACATCAACGACGTCTGTCAATGTATGCCCTTTTGCTTCCAACAATACCAAATAATGGTACAGCAAATCGGCGGACTCGTTGAGGAATAATTCGGTGTTGTCGTCTTTGGCTTCAATGACCACTTCGACCGCTTCCTCTCCTACTTTTTGTGCTACTTTGTTGATGCCTCTTTTGATCAGTTTATTGGTATATGATTTTGGATCATCTTCTACTACCCGATCATGAATTGTTTTGGCAAGATGCTCGATAAAATTGAGGTTTGTGGTGTTTTCTTCTCCCCAACAGGTATCTGTTCCTTTGTGGCAGGTCGGACCGACGGGCTTTACTTTAATCAGCAGGGTGTCGTTATCGCAATCGTTCAAGATCTCTTTGACCAACAAGAAATTCCCACTTTCCTCTCCTTTCGTCCACAGGCGATTTTTCGTGCGGCTGAAGAAGGTTACTTTTCCTTCGGCTTCTGTTTTCTCCAAAGCTTCCTCGTTCATATAACCGAGCATCAAGACTTTGGCGGTTTCAGCATCCTGAATTACTGCAGGAACCAAACCATTCACTTTTTCAAAATCTACTTTCATGATTTTTTATTATTTGGTACGAACCACCACATTTTCATCTTTCAAATAAGATTTAAGCGTGGGGATCGGAATTTCTTTAAAATGGAAAATACTTGCCGCAAGTGCCGCATCGGCATATCCGTCGGTGAAAACATCTACGAAATGCGCCATATTTCCAGCGCCTCCACTGGCAATAACAGGAATGGGCAAGGCTTTTGAGAGCTCGGCGGTAATGTCCAAAGCAAAGCCTGCCTTGGTGCCATCATGATCCATGGAGGTCAAGAGGATTTCCCCAGCACCACGTTCCGCGACTTCTTTTGCCCAAGCTTGAGTATTCAGTTCGGTAGGCTTAGTTCCTCCATGTGTATGAACAATATCGACGCCATCCACATGGCGGGTATCAATAGCTACGACTACACATTGCGAACCAAATTCCAAAGCAAGATCATTGATGAGTTGTGGATTTCGGACAGCTGAAGAATTAATACTGATCTTATCGGCACCGGCATTTAGTAGCGCACGTACGTCCTCCACGGATGAGATTCCTCCACCAACAGTAAAAGGAATATTGATTTCTTTGGCCACCTGATCGACCAAATCAATCAGTGTTTTTCGATTTTCCTGCGTGGCAGAAATATCCAAAAAGACCAATTCGTCGGCGCCTTCGTCGGCATAGATTTTCGCCAAGCCAACAGGGTCGCCGGCATCTACCAGCTCCACAAAATTAACACCCTTTACGGTGCGTCCATTTTTTATATCCAGACAAGGGATAATTCTTTTTGCTAACATCGCCAATTATTTTTGAAATGAAGCCAATTGCTCAAGACTCACACGCCCTTCGTAAAATGCCTTACCGACAATGGTGCCATAAACACCGATTTGTTCCAATTGCTGAAGGTCTTCGAAGCTGGCCACGCCTCCACTGGCGATAAGTTTAACCTCAGGAAAAGCTTTCAGAATTTTCTGATAAAGGGCAGTATTTGGCCCCTGAAGCAAACCGTCCTTACTTACATCAGTGCAAATTACATATTGCAACCCCAGACCGAGGTAATTTTCAAGGAAAGGAAATAAGGATTGATCGGAAGCTTCCGCCCAACCACTCACGGCAATCTGTTCGCCATGCACATCTGCGCCCAAGATAATTTTTTCTGCACCAAAATCATTAATCCAACGCTTAAAAACATCGGGAGATTTCACGGCAATGGAACCACCTGTAATTTGATGAGCTCCAGATTCAAAAGCAATCTTCAGGTCTTCATCAGAACGCAGTCCGCCACCGAAATCTATTTGAAGATTGGTGTTTTCTGAAATACGTCTTAGCACCACATCATTGGTGATTTTGCGGGCTTTTGCGCCGTCCAAATCCACCAAATGCAGACGATGAATACCTGCTTCTTCGAATTTTTTGGCAATGACTAAAGGATCGCTTTCATAAACAGTTTTTTGGGCATAATCGCCTTTGGTCAGACGAACGCACTCGCCGTTAATCAGGTCTATGGCTGGAATGATTTCCATGGGGTAAAGGTTTAATTTGTTTTGGTGTAGAGACGTTATTCTTAACGTCTAAAAGCTTGTGAAGACGTTAAGAATAACGTCTCTACAGATCAATGAATGATTTTTATAATTTCAGAAAATTCTCCAAAATTTTTGCACCGACAGTTCCACTTTTTTCAGGATGTGCCTGAATAGCATAGAAATTGTCCTTATGAAGAGCGGGTGCAAATGGCAAAATATATTCAGTGGAAGCAATTTGAGCGGGGTTTTCCTCAGCATAAAAACTATGCACGAAATAAACATAATCGCCTTCGCTAAGCCCTTCAAATAGTGGGCTATCCATTTTTGTCAGGGCGTTCCAACCGACATGCGGAACTTTGTCCTTGGGTGGAAATTTCTTTACGGCCACATTAAAGATACCCAAGCAATCGACATCATTTTCTTCGGAATGTTTACACATCAACTGAAGGCCAAGACAGATGCCAAGCACAGGTTGTTTCAAGTTTTTGATCACTTGATCCAGGCCTTTTGCTTTGAGATAGTTCATGGCGGTCGAGGCCTCACCTACTCCTGGAAAGATCACTTTATCGGCTTGTTTCAAAATTTCCAGATCATCGGTAATGACGGGCTGAATGCCCAGGCGAATCAGTGTATTTTCCACAGATCGGACATTACCGGCGTTATATTTTACAATGGCTACGGTTTGGGGCATAATGGTTTGGTTTGTTATTTTCTGACCCACAGATTTCACAGATGAACACAGATTTTATTGACCTTGTAAGATTCAATTAATTACGCCTTACAGGGCTACTTAATAATGAATGTAGATCAGAGGACTGACGGATAAAAATTATCAATCATTTAAAACTAATCTGTGATAATCTGTGTAATCTGTGGGTTGATTTTTTATTGTTTGACAGCTTTTACAAAGGAAGCCACAGCTGTTGGAATATCGTCTTTACCTGCGGTGATCGCATTAACGAAAGCTGAACCGATGATGGCTCCTTCAGCATAATTTGTAGCGGTTTGAAAAGAATCTGCATCAGAAATCCCGAAACCGATCATGCGTGGATTTTTCAGTTTCATGGCCTGAATTCTTTCAAAATAAGAAAGCTGTGCATCAGAAATTCCTTTTCTCGCTCCAGTAGTTCCAGCATCCGAAACCATATAGATGAAGGCATCAGATTTTTCATCAATCAATCGGATGCGGTCTTCCGTTGTTTGTGGAGAAATCAAAAAGATATTCGCTACGCCATAGGCATCGAAGGTCGCTTTATAATCCTCCACAAAAGTAGCCAAAGGAAGGTCTGGGAAGATCACTCCATCAACCCCTACACGCTGACAAGCCTTACAAAATTCTTCTACACCGAATTGTAAAACTACATTAATGTACCCCATCAAAATGACCGGCACCTTAACGGTTTCACGCATACCTTCGAGTTGTTCGAAAAGCACTTTCATGCTCATGCCATTTTTCAGGGCTTGATCGTTACTTGCCTGAATCACGGGACCGTCGGCTACGGGATCTGAGAAAGGAACACCGATCTCGATTAAGTCGGCACCTGACTGATCCAAGGCTTCCAAAACCGTTCGGGTGTCATTTAAATTTGGATAGCCCGCCGTGAAGTAAACATTCAACAGCGGAGATTTATTATCGCTGAAAGCTGATTTTATTCTGTTCATCGTTACTGTGTATTTTTAACCCACAGATTACACTGATTTTCACAGATTGATTTTTTTATGGTCTAAAGTGTTTTGTCCACAGAGTAATGGAATTTATGAGATTGAATGATGTACTAAAACAATCCTTTTAATCTCATGAATCTGTGGACAAAAAAACTATTACAAATCTGCGCTCATCTGTGAAATATGTGGGTAATAATAAAAATTAATACTTACCGTATTTGATATAAGTCGCTAAATCTTTATCCCCTCTACCAGACAAATTCACCACGACGATATCCTCTTTATTGAAAGTCATTTTTTCCAAAGCGGCCAAAGCATGTGAAGATTCTACCGCAGGGATAATCCCCTCTAATTTGGACAATTTGATACCCGCATCCATGGCTTCATCGTCATTAATGGACAAGAATTGCGCGCGTTCAGAATCGAAAAGGTGGGCGTGCAATGGACCAATGCCTGGATAATCCAATCCTGCAGAAATAGAATATGGCTCGACAACCTGACCATCTTCTGTTTGCATCAACAAGGTTTTTGAACCATGCAAAACACCTTCTTTTCCTTTGGCAGTAGTTGCGGCAGTCTTACCCGAATCTACGCCCAAGCCACCTGCTTCCGTAGCGACCAATTTCACTTCCGGACGATCCATATAATGGTAAAAAGCACCCGCAGCATTTGATCCTCCACCGACACAGGCGATCACATAATCAGGATTTTCACGACCTTCTTGTTCCAACAATTGCTTTTTCATCTCTTCAGAAATCACCGACTGAAATTTGGCCACCATATCAGGATAAGGGTGCGGTCCAACGACAGAACCAATGATGTAATGCGTATCGGTTGGGTGTTGAATCCAATGGCGCATGGCTTCATTGGTGGCGTCTTTAAGGGTTTTTGATCCACTTTTGGCGGCACGAACTTCTGCCCCCAAAATCCTCATGCGTTCCACATTGGGCTTCTGACGCTCCATATCGATCTCTCCCATATAAACGATACATTCCATGCCCATCAAAGCACAAACCGTAGCGGTTGCCACACCATGCTGACCGGCACCCGTCTCGGCAATGATCTTCTTTTTATTCAAGCGTTGCGCTAACAGGATCTGACCAATGGTATTATTCACCTTATGCGCTCCTGTATGGTTCAAGTCTTCTCTTTTCAAATAAACCTTGGCCCCTACACTTTCGGACAAGCGCTTGGCATGATACAATGGCGTTGGACGACCGACATAATTTTTCAGCAAGTCATTGAACTCGGCTTTGAATTCAGGGTCATTCATAATGCCTTCGTAGGCCTGCTTCAATTCATCCACATTAGGGAAAAGCATCTCGGGAATATAGGCACCACCAAATTTGCCGTAATATCCTTTATCGTTAACATCGAAAGTAGCTTCCATTATTGTTTATTTTTCCTTGAGAATTCTTTTTAGTTCTTTGAGCTTTTCAACATCCTTCAATGCGGGCTCAATTTCAAAACGGCTGTTTACATCAATGCCTTGTGGCGCGGGTGCATGCAGACGTTTGGCTCTTTTTATGTTTTTCAGGCTCAGCCCTCCACTCAACAGGTAAGGTAAGTCTTCCGGCAATTGCTCCAACAATTTCCAATCGAAGGTTTCGCCACTGCCTCCATGTTGTTTCGTCTTTGTATCGAACAAAAATAAGTCCACACATTTTCGATAGCGGTCGAGTTGTGTTACATCGAAATTTTCATCCATCGCAAAGTTCTTAATCACTTTCACTCCCTTGGCTTTGATTGAGGCACAAAACTCCGGCGTTTCTTTCCCATGCAATTGCAGGTAATCGAATGAGCGCGTTTTGATAATTCGCTCCGCCTCGGCGATCGTTGGGTTCACCATCACCGCCACCGTAAAGGTTTCTTCGTTCAGGTGTCGAAAGCTTTCTACCAACTGATCGAGATCCTCCACATGGCGTGGAGATTTTGGGTAAAAGATAAAGCCCATGAAATCGGGTCTAAGCTTTGCTACCTGCCGGATATTTTCGTCCGAACGCATGCCACACACTTTCCACAACATCGCTTTTGTATTTTTATTATTGAGATCTTTATTGACCCACAGATTACACAGATTTTCACAGATTATATTTTGGGTATTTTCCTATTGATAAATTGAATCCACCAAAAGGAAAAAAAAGAGACGCCATCAGCTAATTTGGCCTGAATTTAATTTCAATCTGTGTTAATCTGTGAAATCTGTGGGTTTAAAATACTTTACACCAAACCATTCATAAAATCCTGAATCGCTTTCGAAGGGTCATCAGTCTTCATGAAGTTCTCTCCAATCAAGAAACCATTAAATCCTGCCGCTTTCAACTCCTTCAACTGCTCCTCATCATGCAGACCACTTTCAGAAATCTTTACCGTTCCTTCCGGAAAGAATGGTAACAGCTCCAAGCTTTGTCGGTAATCGGTCTTGAAGGTTTTCAGGTTTCGGTTATTCACCCCAACCACATCCATATCTTCATTCTGATAAGATAACAATTCGTCCTTATCATGCACCTCCAAAAGCGTATTCAATCCCAAGGATTTTGCATAGCGGGCGAAACGATGACATTCTTCGACAGTCAATGCCGCAGCGATCAACAAAATAATGTCTGCACCATAAGCCTTGGCTTCCAAAATCTGAAATTCATCGACGATAAATTCTTTGCGCAAAACAGGAATCTCAACAGCTGAACGAACTTGTTCCAAATCCGCCAAGGTCCCACCGAAAAACTGCTCGTCGGTCAGGCAAGAAATCGCGGCTGCTCCCGCATTCTCATAACCTTTGGCGGTATCGAATGGCTTAGCCGTTCCATTGATCAACCCTTTGGAAGGCGATTGTCTTTTGAACTCAGAGATAATTCCGAAAGGATGTGATTTCAATGAATCCGCAAAAGAAGGACAAACCCGACCGAACAAAGGCATGGCACGCAATTGCTCTTCAGTGATTTGAGATTTGCGAGCGGCAACTTCCTTCTTCTTCTCTAATATGATTTTATCTAATATATTCATTATTGCTATAAATGAACCCACAGATTTCACAGATGAACACAGATTTTTTTGTATTGATTCAAGCGTCCCGCTTGGATCAAGAAATTGGTTTTAGTTAGTCCAAGCGAGACGCTTGAACTAAGTTAATCTGTAAAATCTTTGGGTAAATCATCAAAATTTTTGAGACAACTCGACGAACGTTTTGAAGGATCTTAAAGCAGCACCGGACTCCAAAGACTCCTTCGCTTTTGCCATCGCCTCTTCCAATGAAAGTTCAGGTTGAGCACATTGGATACTAACCCCTGCATTGGCGATCACCACTTGCGATTGTGCGGCGGTGCTACGTCCTTCAAGGATATTCATAAAGATTGTTGCGGCATCTTCAACTGAATTCCCGCCATAAAGTGCTGCTTCGGGATGTTGATCGAAACCAAGATCCTGTGCCGAAAGCGTATGCTCTCCTTTATTATTAATCAACTTCACTGCGCCGGTCAGAGAAATCTCATCATAACCATCCAAGGCGTGAAGAATCGTAAAATTCTTTCCTGAGTTTTGGTATAAATAGCCATACAGACGAGCCAAGCCTAAATTATAAACCCCATTCACCATGTTTTTTGGCATCGACGGGTTGGTCAGTGGGCCAAGGATATTGAAGAAAGTTCTTACGCCCAATTCTTTTCTTACCGGCGCAACATTCGCCATCGCAGGGTGGAAAAGCGGCGCATGCAAAAAACAAATTCCAGCTTTGTCTAACAGCTCCTCCAACTTGTCTTGTTCATTGGTGAACTTCACACCTGCCTGCACCAACACATTCGAAGAACCACTCACCGAGCTCACCGAATTATTACCATGTTTGGCAACAGGCTGTCCCGCACCCGCAACTATAAAAGAGCTTAGGGTAGAAATATTAAAAGTATTCTTTCCATCACCTCCTGTTCCGACAATATCCACCGGATTATAAGCCGACAGGTTCACCGCATTACACATTTCCAACATCGCATCGCGGAATCCAGCCAATTCTTCCACCGTAATCGGACGCATCAGATAGACAGTCATAAAAGCGGCCATCTGCGAAGTGTTGATATCACCTTTGGCAATTTGGGTCAGGATGTGCTTTGCGGTCTCCTGATCGAGTGCCTGATGATCAAAAAGTTTGTTGAGTATTGATTTCATGATAAAGGGTTTAATATTTTTCTACCCACAGATTTCACAGATGAACACAGATTTGATTAGTTTTTTTATCCACAGATTAATGAGATTGAAAGGATTTTTTTTAGTCTTTAATCCAATCTCATAAATTCCATTAATCTGTGGACAAAATATTTTAAACATTATCAACTAATCTGTGTGATCTGTGGGGTAATAATCATCAATTGACGCCTAACCAGTTTTTGATCATCGCCATGCCATTTTCAGTCAGGATAGATTCGGGATGAAACTGTACGCCCTGCACATCGTATTTTTTGTGCTTGACCGCCATCACGCGGCCTTCATTGTCCACGGCTGTAACTTCCAGATCTCCGCTGATCGTCTCCGGTCTTACGGTCCAAGAATGATAGCGACACACTTGAAATTTTTCGGGAAGTCCATTAAAAATTCCTTCGGCTTTGGTTACCTGAATGGGGTGATCGATGCCGTGGTAAACTTCCGACATATTTTCAAGCTGCGCACCATAGACCTCACTGATTGCCTGATGACCGAGGCAAACACCAAAAATGCTTTTGCTTTCTCCGTAGGTTTTGATCACATCTAATAGCAAACCCGCTTCTTCGGGAATACCGGGCCCAGGGCTCAAAAGGATTTTATCGAACTTGTTGATAGCCTCCAAACTGATCTGATCATTACGATGAATCTCCATCTGATCGCCAAATCCCAACTCACGAATCATATGCACCAAATTGTAAGTGAATGAATCGTAATTATCAAAAACTAATATTTTCATGATTTCTCTTTCTCTTAAATAAGGTGATTATTTCGCAAACTCTTCCGCCGCATGAATGGCCTTTCTCAAAGCCGCCAGCTTGTTATTCACCTCCTGCAATTCCGACTCAGGAACAGATTTGGCTACACATCCCGCGCCTGCCTGATAATATAGTCTGTTGGATTTTGACATGAACGAACGGATCATAATCGCATGGTTGAAATCACCATTGAAGCCCATGAAACCAATCGCGCCACCATAATATCCGCGTCGGTTCGGTTCATATTTATTAATCAACTGCATCGCCATGTGCTTGGGAGCACCCGATAGTGTTCCCGCAGGGAAAGTATCCGCAGCCATTTGATAGCCCTCGGTCTGAGAGGCCAATTCGCCGGTTACTTTAGATACCAAATGAATCACGTGGGAATAAAACTGAATTTCTTTGAAAACTTCCACTTTCACTTTATCACCGTGACGGCTCATGTCATTGCGGGCCAAATCCACCAACATAATGTGCTCGGAATTTTCTTTTGGATCGTCGAACAGCTTTTTCGCCAATATCGCATCGCGCTCATCGTCGCCTGTTCGTCGGAAAGTACCTGCAATTGGGAAAATTGTGGCTTGCTTATCTTTGACCACCAATTGGGCTTCGGGCGAAGAACCAAAAATCTTGAAGCTACCGAAATCAAAAAAGAATAAATAAGGAGAAGGATTGATTGAACGCAAAGCACGATAAACATTGAAATCGTCCCCCTGAAAACCGGTAGAGAATCGACGACTCAACACCATCTGAAATACATCGCCACGCATACAGTGGCTGATGCCTTTTTTGACCACCTCCACAAATTCATCATCCGTGAAGTTCGACTCTTCATCATCATTGGCATGAAAATGATAGGTCGGCAACGCCTGCGAACGCAAAATACCAATCACCTTTTCCAAACCATCTTTGCTAAACATGCCCTCCGGCTGATGCTCAAACACATAAAGGTCATTATTGAAATGGTTGATCGCCACCACATATCGGTACACCCGATAAATCATTTCAGGCGAATCATGCCCCGAGTCCTCATTATCTGAAAAGTCCAAATCTTCATACAGCGTTACCGCATCGTAAGCCATATAGCCAAACAGCCCGTTGGTGATAAACTTCAGGTCCTTCTGTTCCTCCACATCAAAAGAAGAAGAAAAAGATTTCAAGGCATTAATCGCCTCTCCTTTGTTTTTCACTTCCAGTGTTTGTGTTGGTAAGTTTGGTCGCTGAATCGTCGCAATGCCATCCTTTACCATGAACTCGGCAACGGGATCCGAACAGATATAAGAAAAGCTGTTGTCATTGCCTCGATAGTCAGAACTCTCCAACAGGATACTCTCTGCAAACACATCTCTAAGCTTCAAATAGACGCTTACAGGTGTTACTGTGTCTGCCAAAAGGTGGCGATATCGTGTATTTATTTTTATTCTTTCCATTGATTATTCCCAAAGGATCATTGAATGATGACTACGGTGTTTTTCTTTATCGGCCACTTAACAAACCTTTAAAAAATAAAAAAGGCTTACCGTTCGGATGAACAGCAAGCCTTTAAATATCGATTAGTATAGTTTGTGCTAAGCGAGAAAACTCAGGGCATTACGGGGCTGTTCATCTTTGTAATGTAAAGATGCCAATACCATGCATGAATATGTCCTGTTGTTGTTTTCATATATCGCTAAGGTATGTAATATTATCATAATTCAAAAAAATATCCTTAAAAAATAGTCTTCCCTGCCCATCAGTTTTACCACTCCCCTTGCTGAAAATTAAGGATCGCTAAATATCGCCTGCATTAACTGACTCACCAATAAGTCGATACCCAACCTGATGGTCCTACTCTTCAGTGTGCAAAAAAAAACGGCACCCCTAAAATAGAGGTACCGTCTTGTATATGGTCATAAGCGGGTTTAAGCCAAAGTCAGCTTAACCTTTTTTCTTGAAGGTCATTTTCACCTGATCGGCTTCGTTTTTAAGGATCAACTGTCCTTTCACGATTTCAAAGTGATTCACCTTGTAGAAGTTGTTCAAAAAGATCATTTCTTCCGGAGGTTGTGCCATCATGGTAGAAGGCCCCATCAAAAATTTGATCTCCGGTCCGTTGACTTCATATCCGCCAGACACCGAATTGAATGGTTTTACCTGAAAACGATTCTCCCCTTCAAAAAAATGTAGAGGCACTGGTGGGATTTCTTCCAACTTCTCAGTTTCTTGCCCTTTAAAATCAACCATCACCCATTCGCCTTTAAGCGCATTGGCATCTACGGTTACTGATTTTTTTCCCGCTGTACACGCAAACATGCATGCAAGCATGATTACCATTAAAAAGTTCTTCATCATTGAATTGTAATTAAATTTGACCCAAAATTATAAAAAATAAGGCTCCAAAACACCACAAGTATAGATTTTTATTCGGAATGGTTATATTTTTAATCATAAAACAATGATAATCTAATACCTATAATGCAAAAAATAATTCTCTGATTTCAGCGCCATTTTTATCACACTGAAATCATATACTTCGTTTCCTAATGATTAATCAACACTTTAAAATACTGTTCCCCACCGCTTTGATTCTGCTGGCGTGCTGTTTCGGTTGTAAAAAACAAGCCGTCAAAACGGCATTACCTGAGACGCCTTTGCAGCATTTTGCAGAAAATCATTGGACAGGATTTATACTGACCGATCCACAAACAGGCCATGTTTTAGACTCGCTGAATGCCGATCAATGGTTTACCCCTGCTTCCAATACCAAATTATTCACCTTCTTCACCGCCGATTCCCTGCTTAACGATCGAGCTCCTTTATTCCGATACCATTGGCAAGGTGACAGCCTCGTGGTTCAGCCCACCGGCAACCCGACACTTTTCCATCCCGATTTTGAGGATACTCTATTACGTCAATTTTTACTGCTCGCACCCAAGGAAATTTATGTAGCACCTCGAACTTTCGAAGATCAGCCGTGGGGAGCGGGTTGGACTTGGGATGATTTTCATTTGAGCTACTGCCCTGAACGTTCGGTGATGCCCGTGCATGGCAATGTGGTGAATTATCAGTGGGACCCCTTCACGCTGAAGCCGCATTCTTCTACCAACTTTTTTAACCAAGTACCAAAATGGCGAAATTCGGGGAAGTGCATCGAGCGGGACATCAAAACCAATCAGGTGTATTATCATCCTGAGGCGTGCCCAATGACAGGAAAAACTGTTTCGGTGCCTTTTGCCACAGATCAACTGACCGTTAATATTCCATTGCTATCCTCCCTGAGTGGCAAAACATTCTTACCACTGATTCTCCCCTATCAGCTTCCCGAAGGCAAAAAGTGGGATGTGCTCGAAACTTTACCCATGGATTCTCTTTACAAAAAAATGCTACAGGAATCTGATAATTTCTTTGCGGAACAAATCATGCTCATGGCTTCGGGGGAATTGTCGGATACATTGAGTACCAAAAAAGTCATTCAGTGGGCCAAAAAAAATCAATGGATTCATGAAAATCCACGATGGGTAGACGGCTCAGGACTTTCCCGTTACAATCAGTTTACGCCACGGCAATTTGTGAAATTACTGAACCGATTATATCAAGAAGGGAAATTTGATCGCATGAAAGAAATCCTTCCTCATAATGGAGGGCATGGCACTTTGAAATACCTCTTGGAAAATGATGCCCCATTTATCTATGCCAAATCAGGAAGCATGTCGGGCATTTACTGCCTGAGTGGATATGTGGTCTGCAAAAGCGGGCGCGTGCTGTCGTTTTCGTGGTTGAATAATAATATTCATGGGAGTTATCATCCTGTGCGGAAGGCGATGTTTGAAAAGTTGAAGGAGGTTGCGGAAAACTATTGATAAATTGTCTATCGCGAGGGCCCTCTCTCGTGATAGACTCAATATACCAGACATTCATTGTACGGACGTTGCACGCAACGTCCTTTTTTTTGTGGAATGTTATTTTACCAAAGATAAATCCAAGGCCTACCAGACAAAAAAACCGACTAAAGTGGGTTGGAGATTTTGTTAAATGGAAATAATTGAGACCCTATAATCCAATAGCCCTCTCGATCTCGAACAGGGTTTCTGCATAGATTGCCTTCGATTTATTATTAATCAAACGACTGATTGTTTGTCGAGTAATATCACTTTTCTGCGCCACTTTAGAAACCCCAATACTTTTAATTACCTCACACAAGGTCTTGATATAAGAAGAAAAACTCAACTCGCGTTTGGCTTGCTTTAAAAATTCAATCTTCTCTTCAGTTGTTTCAAGGTATTCCAAATAGTTAAATTCACTTGTTTCCATTTCGCAATCCTTTTTTGATTTCCTTAATTTGATTTTGTTGTCCTGACTTAGTACCAGCTTCTAAAATCACTCCCTCATCAGTAGTAATCACCTGTATATAAATCCTATATCCTTTACTAATATCAATTCTTAACTCCCGTAAATTTGGGGCCAATTGTTTGTAATCTCCCCAATGATCATCCAACTCTATTGCTCTAATTCTCGCAAGAATCCGAACCTTCGCCGTCATATCATTCAATTTACGAAGCCACTTATCAAACTTCTTCGTCTTCTGTAAAAACATACTCAAATGTAAAAAGGTTTTTACATATAAAAAAACAGGAATCAAGTAAACATTAAAAACGAGGAGTACTTTACATTTTACACTTTCTTAAAATCTCTTATTGACAAAATAGCCACTATTGACAAGATGATCCAAAAAATAGGAGGAAGCCCTTTTCCTAATAATGAAGTAAAAAAAAGAAGAAACGTAAATCCGACCAAAATCATCACGTATAAATACCTTCTCAAATAAGTAAAGTACAAAATAAAAACAATCAATTGCACATCTACAATTACTGCGTAATAAGTAAAGTTAATTCGATCAACAGGAGTTTTGTTAAATAGATAATAAAACCCATACAAAAACACAAAGGCCATCAAAACCCAATACATTATCTTTACAATCCAACTTAATGACCTCATGCGAGTTTTTAATTGTTCAATTTATCACATTAGAAAACATAGTATATGTAATACTACCAACTCGTTTCCTACCAAGCACACGCCACTTCTTTTCCATTAAAGGCCACGCCCATCGCCAGTATTTCGGTATGTCCGGCTTCCTTCAATTCGCTGTAATATTGCTTGGTTTTGATTTGCTCCAAAGCCATATCCGCTAACTCCTGCAGACTTTCCTTGATGTCTTTGTTCTTCTTCTTGAATTCCAGTACCCATGCTTTCGGATTGCTATTGTCTTTTGGATAAATGATAATATCCGATCTACCCAAGCCACTTTCACGGTTGGATTTAACATGATAATCACCGCTCAGATGTGTCATCAGTCCCAACATAAAAGCATGGTAAATCTTCTCAGGGGATTCACCGAGATGATCGAAATCGAAAAAGCTGAAAGAGTTCAAAAAGAAGCGCTCCAAAAGGTCAGCGAAAGTCGCAGGTTCTTGTCTTAGGAATGAACCGATCAGATGTCCCTGTCGGATATTGGTTGCTTCAAGGTATTGCTCCAAAATACGCTCGTACATCTGCTTGATTTCCAAATTCGGGATGCGCAATCGCTGTCTTCGGCTTGGTGAATAACCATCGGTCGTCAGGTAGCCACTGAACAGTAAAAGTCCTAACACCGTTGCAGATTTTCCTTTGTACAAATCCTCAAAAGTCATGGAGTCCTCCACATCAGCTTCGAAGGTCTTTCCTTCCAAAAGGCCAAATAACAGGTCTTGGGTTGTTTTTTCCGCCTTCGGCAAAATCTCCTTGATCAAATCATTTGAAGAAGTATTTACCCAATAAGGTATTAATCCATCCCGAAGGTTCCCCACAAAATTCAGAATAGACCACGGATTATAAATTTTGCTGCTTCCTCCAAAGGAATAACCATTGTACCACTCCGCCACATCCTCCGATTGCTCTTGACAATTGGCATCGATCAGTAACTGATCGACCTCGGCTTGCGTCAAACCAAAACAATCTGAGAACTGATGATTCAAAATCGAATAAGTCTTAATATTATTCAATCCTGAAAAGATGTTTGCCTTTGATACCCGAAGAATCCCTGTAATGATTCCTTTGGTCAAATTGGGATTATCCTTGAAGCCCGCCGAAAGGAAATTGCGCATGAATTCCAGCATTTCAGGCAAGTAGCCGTGGGTGAAAGCCGAATGAATGGGTGCGTCGTATTCGTCAATCAGAATGACAGGAGCCACTCCATGATGTCTATATAAAATATTACTGAACTCTCGTAAAAAATTTTCTAAGCCACCAGCATTAATTGTTCCACTAACAATAGCCTTCAGATAATCTATATCAAACTCATCCAACTGATCTGAGTTCAAGAGAAATCTGAATTGATTCCTAATGGTAGCCGATAAAAGAGATATTAACTTTTGTCTGAATACCTCGGAAGAAGAAGTTGTTAATTCTTTTAAAGTCAAAAAAATCACAGGATACTTCCCCTGATGTCCCCATGCTTTGGACTGCTCAACCGCAAGACCTTTGAACAGCTTTCGGTTTTCTTCTGCTTGATCTACATCAAAAAAGTGCTTCAGCATGCTCATGTTGAGGGTCTTTCCGAATCGGCGCGGACGAGGAAAAAGGGATACTTTCGCATGATTATTGGTCATTAGTTCTTCGATCATCGCCGTCTTGTCAATATAACAAGCCTGTTGCTCGATGAACTCTTTAAAGTCCGATGAACCGATAAGGATGTGTTTCTTCATGATGCTGATTTGTACTTTTGATGCAATATAGGGAATTTTTGGATTTGATGAATGATTGCATTGTGTGGAGGTTAAACGCCATGGCCTATTTATTATCAGCTCTTACCTCACAAAATGACTACTAAAATGTTATCAAAAGAAACACTTCTCATGGCTAAGCATACATTTCTGATTTTCGCGGTATTTGGTTTGGTGATTCCTTTTGAGTCCTTGATCCGATTTTTCATGGATAAAGGCTTTGATATTGGCCTGCTGTTCATGGAAGTATTTGAACAGCCTTCCTCCACTTATTTTGCCTGGGATTCGATCATTTCGGCGATGGCCTGTTTGGCTTTTGTGATTTTGGAGGGGCGGCGAAAGGATATGAAAAATCTTTGGGCTCCGATGTTGGCTTGCTTTATTGTTGGGGCATCCTTCGCCTTGCCACTGTTTTTATATATGAGGGAGGTGAAAATCGAGACGGAGTTCACCTGAAGCAACGTGATAATGGATTGTATTAGGAATGAAAATCTCAGATAGCAAGTGAGCACTCTGGTTGTATGCTACACATTAGGGCAAAAAAAAGACAGCGAAAGGATTGTGCTCCCGCTGTCTTTTCACTGTTATTTCTGATTAATTATTTGTGGTATTGGGGTGCGTCTGGGTTAAAGAAATCATTGTAAGTATTGAAGAACTCATGCCCCAGAAGGTCTGGCAAAGCCGCCAGTCCCATTAACATACAGCCGAAATCTACCCCTTCAATTCGGTCTGCCTTCCACGAAGGGTCAGCATAAGAATATTTCCAAAGCACAAACTCTTTTCCTGTTGTAATGCCTTCTTGCTTAGGTAAGGTCATCTGCCCAATTTTTCGCTGATCATGTAGCATCGCCAGCAAATCCGTTTCCACTTCTTGAGGCATTGCTGGTGAGTATCCTGCCAATGCTGATGGCGCCACATTCAACCCAAGATTGTGGTCTTTGTTGGTACCAATATTTTCTGCCAAACAAATTTTATCGACCATATAACCTTGCCCGATTTTCCCGTTGCGGTTATACAAGCCAGTACCTGCGGTAGTACCCCACTCATAATCTTTCCATCCTTTTTCCGCGCGCTGAGGGTGTTCCTGCCACCACGCACGATCTGCCATTGCTGCGTTTTTCAGCTTTTGGATATATACAGGATCGTTAGAAAATGAATGTACAAACAGGTAATTGAACATGAAGGTAAAGTTCGACGTGAACTCATTCATAAATGCCAAATCTGTATTCACAGGGATTTTCTCCCCTGATTTGGTTACATAATCCACTGCAGGCAATTTGGACGGATTTCCATAATGCCCCTTCCAGTTTTGATGTGCTTTACCATCCAACACAGATTCCTGCGACTTGGCAAAGTAGGCCACCATCATGTATTCATTGTAAGGTGAAGTGTACATGTTCAGCGGGCTGCCGTCTTCGTTCATCTTCAGGCAGATTTTTCCCGTTTTCACATCGCCTACAAAAAGAGACTCATCCACCTCATTATAGAGCTGATCGGCCAATCGCGCAATGGTTTCATTTTTATGGAAATACCTTTTGGCAAACAATGCGCCACCAAGCATAATGTTGGTATCTATCGGGCTGTAATCATCTCCTTTGGCAGCACCTGTTTCTAAATCAAAAAAGTGGATGTAACACCCTTTTGGAGTGCGCGCAATCCCCTGTTGATTTTCGTCGCCAAGCACCGAATTCAGGGTTTGAATAATTTTTTGCTCGGCATCTGGAGCCCATCCCATTTGGTTGGCAATACAGAGTGAAACCAGTCCCATACCGATACTGGCCGTAGAGCCATGGTCACAAACATCTTTTGTTCCAACATAATCGCGGTAGAAACCTTTTTCAGTACGCATTAAATCATAAACCTTACAGGTATTATGCAGCAATTCTTCCAAGGCTTTTTTGTCGCGTTTTTTTGCAGGATGCGCCATCGCCATACTTGCGGCCATGCACAGCATCAATACAAATGCACTGGTTTTCTTCAACATCATCATTTATTCGAAAGTATTTAAACAAAAACCCGCCGCTATCAACGACGGGTTTCCAAGGTGTTAATATGTACTACAAAGATGTATTATTCATAGTAAAATGTTTTATGATTTGACGCATCATTTGAGGAATTCCCTACCCAAAGGTTGAATTTTCCTGCTTCTGCCTCCCGTTTTAAATCTGCGGTTAGAATCTTAATGGATTCCTCATTTAAAGTAAATGAAACCCTTTTTTGTTCTCCTTTTTTGAGCATGATCTTTTGAAAACCTTTCAGCGATTTTACAGGCTGCGTAACAGAGGCGGCAATATCCTGAATGTAAAGCTGAACGATTTCCTCGCCGTCATAATCCCCTGTATTTTTCACCTCCACCGATACTTGAATTTCACCACCAACACTGAATTTCTCACTGCTTAAACTCAAATTACTGTATTTAAAGGTGGTGTAACTCAGGCCGTAGCCAAACGGATACAAAGGACTGTTTTCCACATCAAGATAGGATGATTTGTAGTCCATCCTATTTTTAGGATCCAATGGTCGGCCAGTATTTTTGTGGTTATAATAGATCGGTAATTGCCCTACATTTCTTGGGAATGACATCGTCAATTTTGCCGAAGGATTATAATCTCCAGAAATAATATCAGCAATTGCAGTTCCTGCAGCCTCCCCAGGGTACCAGGCCTCCACAATCGCATCGAGATGCTCATCTTCCCATGAAAGGTTCAGCGGTCTGCCGTTGAGCAAAACCAAAACAATCGGCTTATCAGTGGCTTTCAAGGCTTTGAGCAGTGCTCGCTGAGGTTCAGGCAACTTAATATTTGTGCGACTTGCCGCCTCACCAGACCAGTTAAAGTCCTCCCCCATAGCCACCAGCACCATATCGCTTTCCATTGCCAGGTTCACAGCGGCTTTAAATCCCTGCTCTCCTTCTTCATTCAACAGGTCGCAACCTTTGGCGTAAGTAAATTTCACCCCTGAGCCTTGATATTCATCCTGCAACCCTTTGAAGATCGATACACTTTTGCTGCGGTCGCCACGAATCGCCCATTCGCCGTTCAGGCTATTCTGCTCCTTGATCATCGGACCAATCAAAGCCACTTTTTTCTGCTGATTTTTCTTCAGCGGTAAAATCTGATCTTTATTTTTCAGCAAAACAATCGATCGGTGCGCCCCATCGAGTGCGGCTTTTTTATGTGATTCATGACCGATCCATTTCTTTTCCCTTTTGGTATCCATATACAAATAAGGGTCGTCGAAAAGGCCAAGCATAAATTTCAGTTCAAGAATACGCGCCGTCGCCACATCGAGCATTTTTTCACTGATCCGACCTTCTTTCAGCAAAGATGACAAGTGCTGAATGTAAGCTGCACCGTTCATATCCATATCGATTCCTGCAAGCAAGGCACGCTCAGAAGCATGTTTAAGGTCCTCGGCATAACCATGTGGAATAAGCTCGTTGATGGCGGTATAGTCGGTTACGACCATTCCCGAAAAACCCCATTCTTCCCTAAGCACGTGCTTGTACAAAAACTGGCTTCCCGTGCTCGGCACTCCAGAAATTTCATTGAAAGAAGTCATGAAAGTCGCCACGCCAGCATCAATACAGGCCTCAAAAGGAGGAAAATAGGTTTCCCTGAGGGTGTGCTCACTCACATCTACCGTATTGTAATCCCTGCCAGCTTCTGCGGCACCATAAGCGGCAAAGTGCTTGGCACATGCCAAAAGGGTATGTTCTTTTTTAAAATCCTCAATCGAACTGACCCCCTGAAATCCCTTGACCCTCGCTTTGGCCACAAGGCTGCCAAGGTATACATCTTCGCCAGCACCTTCCATCACGCGTCCCCATCGGGCATCGCGGGCAATATCCACCATAGGCGCAAAAGTCCAGCTAATACCTGCGGAAGTCGCCTCCACGGCAGCTATTCTCGCACTCTGTTCCATCAGTTCCAAATCCCAGGAGCATGATTCCGCAAGCGGGATGGGAAAGATGGTTTCATAACCGTGAATGACATCGGCAGCAAAAAGAATGGGAATCTTCAGACGGGACTTTTCCATGGCATTCTTTTGCAACTTCTTGAGTCCTTCAGCCCCAAAAACATTGAACATCGAACCCACCATGCCCTTGTCGAGGTACTCCTGAAACTGTGCGTCAATGGTTGGCCCCGTAACCGCTCCCTGCCCCGCGAACTGGGTCATCTGCCCAATTTTTTCTTCGGGGGTCATTTGGCTGAGGAGCTCATTGACCTGCTTAATAATTTTAGGGTCTTTGCTGAAGCTTTCCCAGTCGGGTGTAGATGCCCCCTGGCCAAAGCTGAGCGTACAGCTGATACCGATCAGGCACCAACTGCACGCCACAATTTTCAAAAAAAATCGCATGATTAATAATTTTCGGATTGTTCCAAAACGCCATTCGTACGGTCGATATCCACTTGCGGAATCGGCAAAATCTTATGCTTCTGCGGATCAAAATTCGTTTTTCCATGCAGGTCCATTTTTTGCTTTGCATAGCCTGGCACTACCTGATCCATACGGATCAAATCGAAATAGCGAATCCCTTCCATCCCGAACTCTACCTGACGTTCCTGCCAGATTTTTTCACGAAGCCCCGCTTTGTCTGTATCCGTAACATCGGGAAGTAAAGTCGCATCGCCTCCACGGGCGCGGGCACGTACCATATTGAGGTACTTCAGGGCATCGGTACTGTTTCCAGCATCGTTGGCACATTCAGCGGCCATCAAAAGAATATCAGCATATCGGAGGTGGTATAGGTGTCCGCCACCATTGTCCACACTGTTCACAATTTCACTTTCGGCACGGTAAGCCTTCTGATTGTAGGCCTTGATCCCATCAACATCTGGCACCGTAAAGCCATCACGCGTAGTTTCTCCAGCCCGAAGGAAGGTAGCCTCTTCGCGTGGGTCGCCCATTTCATAGGCATCATCCAGGGCTGCCGATGGAATGTTGAATCCCCATCCACGGTTCAAATCGCCACGCACACCCTGTACCTGATTGTATTGCGAACCCACACCACCTTCTGCGGTAGCGGTAGCAAACATCTCAAAAAGCACTTCTTTACTGCCATGACCCGCAGGCGTAAATAATGCCGCGTAATCGTTGAAAAGCTCATACTCGCCACTGTTGATCACCGCCTCAAACAATGTAAGTGCTTTGGCATATTCCTGACGGTACAAATAAACTTTTCCAAGCATCCCCTGCGCGGCACCTTTGGTAACTCTGCCAAGATCCTCTGGGCTTAATTCACTGCGCAAAGGCAGATTGTCAATTGCTTTTTCAAGGTCGTCAATCACCTGAGCGTACACCTCTTCGGCATCATTTTTAGGCACGGCAAATTCCGAGTCGTCAGGGATGCTGATTCTGATCGGCACATCGCCAAAAGATTTCACCAAATTAAAATGAAAGAATCCTCTGAGGAACCACATTTCACCTTTAAATCGGTTTTTAATGGCATCGTCCATGGCAACCGCATCAATATTGGACAATACCTGGTTGGCCCTGTTGATACCGAAATAATTCCCCGACCACCAGCCGAAAATCTCGGGATTACTGGTGGTGAAGGTAAATTCATCCATTTCTTTTTGCGTGGCGCCGTCACTTGCGGTACTGCCTTTGTCGGCATCGTCGGAAATGATGCTGTTACAGCCCAAAAAAGGGAAAGCGGAAAGCTCCCACCGCAAAAGAGTGTTGTAGGTGGCAAAAACTGCCCTTTCGACATTTTCTTCAGAAGTAAAGAAAGTATCAGGGGATTGTCGCCCCTGCGGGACCTTGTCCAAAAAGTCATCACAGGCCGAGAAGAGCATCAGGAAGCTCAGCGCCCATAAAATTTTGGTATTGAATATATAGTTGGTTTTCATAATGGTTAAGGCTTAAAAGGTGATATCAACGCCCATAGTATAAACAGATGGCACTGGATAAGTACCGAGGTCTATGCCTGTTGCGATAGGGTTTGAACTGATAATTTCAGGATTGAAACCGCTGTAATCCGTGAAGGTTACCAGGTTGGTTCCCGAAGCGTAGATCCTCAGTTTCTTGATAAACACACGCTCGGTGAGCTCGGAATTGAAAGTGTAACCTACCGTAACGTTGTTTAGTCGGAAGAAAGAGCCATCTTCCACAAATCGGTCGGAAACGTTGAAACTCGCCCCACTGTTTTCTACCAATGGCTCGGTTGTCGAAGTCCCCGGGCCTGTCCAGCGGTTTAGGAAAGAGCTTTCAAAGTTGACCAAATCGGGACGAACCTGTTTTTTACCATTATAAATATCGTTACCTGCTTGCCCTGCCCAGTCCATCGAGAAATCAAGTCCCTTATAGCCAAAGCCGAGGGTCAGTCCGAAAATCATACTTGGTGTTGGGTTACCGATAATCACACGGTCAGCATCATCAATTACATTGTTATTATCCTGATCGCGAAATCTTAAATCTCCAATTTTAGCATTGGGTGCCTGAGGGAAATTCGCCAGGTCATCAGCATCCTGATTTACGCCTATTACCTCATAGCCATAGAACGAACCAATGGCATCACCCACCCGTGTAATGGAAGCCTGGTAGCCACCGAAATTCAGCGGACCATTAATAATCGGAATAGCGGTTCCGAGTTGGTTGACCTTGTTATTCACTGTAGAGAATGTTGCGCCAGCGCGATAGTTGAAATCCCCTTTGCTGTCTTCCCAGTTAATTGAAAGGTCGATCCCTTTATTCTCCACTTCGCCAAGGTTCACCGTTTGCTGTGCATCAAAGCCCGCATTGGAAGGTACTGGAATATTGACCAGCAAATCTCTTGAGGTACGTCCGTAGTAATCAAATTCGGTGGTCAGACGCTGCTGAAGAAATCCGATTTCAAAACCGACATTATATTGCTCTACGGTTTCCCAAACGAGGTTAGGATTGGCGAGGTCAATGGCAGTGGCGCCTGGGCGTCTGTTTGCAGGAGTACCCGTGCTGTAGTCAAAGCCCGTGGAGATGGTTGCCTGCGAGGCATAA